>JAPKMU010000100.1 GCA_026645745.1 Anaerolineae bacterium
GAGCTTTCGACACGCATCACAACACGCCCGCTGGATGAGGAATTCGGGTCACTGCGCGAGGCGCTGACATCGATCTATCAGGTTTTTCAGTTCACCCGCGATGTGATCAAGCGTGCCGATCCTGACCAGATTGCGCTGTCCGCAATCGCCATGTTGGATCACCTCGCGGGGTTCAACAGCAAGTGGCATCCGCTGTTGAGCGATTATGAAAAAGGGCGACCGGATCAGATCAGCCAGATACAGCATGAGAAAGCATGGGATCGCAATATGGAATTCAGGCGCGATTTGAAGGCGATGCAGTCACCCATGCGTGATTATGCTGCCGCACTCCAACAGATTGCACTGGCACGCTGATCGCGCGGACTCACATCATGCGCCGAATCATGTAGTCGCGCAGTCGATCTGGGAGCAGCCGAAAAACCTTATCACCGATCTGTGCGTCGATTCCGACCAGATAACGCGTTTTGGGGCGAGCAGCGGTCAGCGCGCGGTAGATGACCGCTGCGACTTTCTCCGGCGGGAGACCATTCGCTGCTTTGGAAGGTGCTGATGCGCGCAGCGCCTCAATTTCGTTACCATACATCGGTGTGACCTGCGGCGGTATTTTCTCCATCACGCGGTCAGCGTAGCTGGTTCCAGTGATCCAAATAGGTGTGGCAATCTCACCGGGTTCGATGGCGACGACTTGTAACCCCCAAGGCGAAAGTTCCTGTCGCATAGTATCCGTGAGCGCTTCCATCGCAAACTTCGAGGCGTGATACGCGCCCAGCAGTCGCCCCGCAATTCGTCCACCAATCGACGTGATATTGATGATGCGCCCCTTCGCCGCCCGTAAGCAAGGCAAAAATGCCTGTGTTACCGCAACCTGACCGATCAGATTCACCTCGATCTGATAGCGAAATTCGTCGATGGGGACAAATTCGAGCGGGGCGGCAACTGCCATTCCGGCATTGTTGATCAACCCGTTCAGCCCGCGTGTTTTGACGGCAGCACTGACAGTTTGAGCAGCTTCCATGATCTGATCAGGGTTGGTGACATCCAACATAAGGGGGCGGATATTGGGTGATTCGCCCTCAAGCGCGTTGGCGGCGTCTTGATTGCGCACCCCTGCAAAAACCTGTGCTCCCGCGTTTGCCAGCAGTATCGCCGTTGATCGCCCAATCCCTGTAGATGCACCCGTTACGACGTATGTTTTACCATGCAGTGTACTCATATGATGTTCGTCCCTTATGCTTGATCCGTAGGATGAACACACTCTAGACTATGGAGTATACTCAAGAGTCAAGGGGGGATAAATGAAAATATCCGAGTTGGCAAGACAGAGCGGTTTCAGCATCGACACGATACGTTTTTACGAGAAAATTGGGCTGATCAACGGCACGCATTTCACGCGCAATGAAAACAACTATCGCGATTATCATGCGGCAGCACTAGATCGGTTGGAATTGATCAAGAATGGGCAGGCGGCGGGATTTACACTAGGCGAAATCGCACAAGCGGCAGACGCTTGGGAAGCAAATGCGATCTCAACTGATGAGAAGATTGCCTACTTCACTCAAAAGATCAGCGAGATTGATGCTCAAATCGCACGGATGCAGGCGATTCGGGTTTTCTTGGGCAAGAAGATCGAGATGTTCAAAACGGAGCGCAGCGGTCAGGCAGAGCAGAAGGCATAAACAACAACGAAGGGCAGTACAGCTATCGTCAACTGCCCTTCGTTCGAAAAGTGTAGGTTACGATGCCTGTTTGGTGCGGAGCACTGATCCGCTCGCTTTGCGGAGCACGCTGAACAACTGCGACTCCATCAGCGGCGCAGCGATAAACCGCAATCCTGATCCAATGAGGAGAACGATGACCAGTTCCAGCCCGCTGCGCGCCAGCAGACTGCCAACTAACGGACCAATAAACATCGCTAGTCCCAACACCTGATGATACGCTGCACCGTAGGTACTCATGTGCTCCGGCGGCGTGTTTTCAGTGAAGTACGCATACAAGCCGATCATTGCGACGGTTGTCCACGATGCACCTGCCATCCCTGCCGCCAAAAGCGTGAAGGGCAGTGAGGGTGACAGCGCGACAATCGCCGTTGAAATGGAAGTCCCGATCATCGCCAACGCCACCATTGCCCGGTTGCCAATGCGTGCCGAGACGCGTGAGGTGAACATACCGACGGCTGCGCCTGCTGTCAATTCGACGATTCCATACAGCGCGATGAAACCTTCAGATGCGTTGAGGTTATTCACCAAGTGCAGCGGTACAAGCGCGTATACCGAGAAATACGCGATGTAGGCGATCATAATCGTCATTGCGACGCGGCGAAAACCGGGTGAGTGCCAAGGTGATGCCGCTGATTTTGCTGCTTTATCTCCAGCGGGCGACGCCAGCGGGCATGGGTTGGGTGTCGTGTCAACATACATGACATGGCGCATGCTCATCAATGCCGCGAAGAAGGCGAACAGGAACATGATCTGGTAGTTCTGTGGGAAGGTTGCTTGTTCCAGCCAATACCCAAAACCAAGCGCCCCAATCGCCAATGTGATATTGAATGCCATCGAACGGCGGCTGAGGAGTGATGGAACCACCGGGTCTTGAATGGCGCTGCGCATCAGGATCACAAAAGCAGTCGCCGCCAAGCCCTGCACGATTGCTGGCAGTGAAGCCGCAAAGATGAGATAGGGCGCTTGCCATTGGCGCGGGACGAACGGCGCGAATGCGGGCAGCAGGAACACAAAGCGGAACGCGATACCCGGAATCAGAAGCGCACTTTTGGGGCTGTCAAAGCGACGCACCCATAAGCCCGCAAAGGTCGAGGAGAACAACAGCACAAGGGCTGGAATAGCCGTTAGCAAACTGAGGGCTGTTGCGTCTGCGCCAAGGCGAATGGCGTAAACAGAGAGGAATCGAGAAGTCGCGGCGGCAGCGATCCCGAACCATGCAATATCCCGCACGAGGTGACGGACGTTTGATTGTTCGACTGTGGACAGGTTGTTGAGTTTTGCAAACATGATTCGGCAGGGCTAGACACGCGCGGTTCTGCCCTTAACATCCTTCTATGCGAAACTGTGAGGTTTATTTGAGACTTCTCTTACGCTACACCCGTGCGGCGTTACGCTCAATAGAGCCACGATTTCTCACGTGGTCTTAATGGTCTGATCGTTTCGTAAACCTGCCGATCCACATGTGACAAAAGGATAAACGCGAGTAGCGCGAATGTGCGTTATGAGAGGAAAATAGCGGCAGATGGTTTTTAAGAAAGGGACTCTTTTCATGCTTTCAAATCTTGAGATCGCGCAGCAAGCGCAGCTAAAGCCAATAGTGCAAATTGCGGAGATGCTGGGCTTAACGCCGGATGATTTTGATATTTACGGCAGCCCTTACATCGCAAAGCTGCGTTTGGAAGCGCTTGAAAAACTTCGTGGTCGCCCAAATGGGAAATACATCGTTGTTACAGCGATCACCCCCACGCCGCTGGGTGAAGGGAAATCGACGACGACGGTCGGCTTGGGGCAGGCAATGAAGCACCTCGGCAAGACATCGATTGTAGCACTCCGTCAGCCGTCACAAGGTCCGACGTTTGGGATCAAGGGTGGGGCAGCGGGCGGTGGATATTCACAAGTGATCCCAATGGAGACGTTCAACCTCCATTTGACCGGTGATATCCATGCGGTCACGGCGGCGAATAATCTGCTCGCGGCGATGATCGATAACCGCCTTCTGCGCGATAACCCGCTTGGCATCGACGCGGAGACGATCACATGGAAGCGCGTGCTTGACGTGAATGATCGCGCCCTGCGGCAGATTATCATCGGGTTAGGTGGGAAGAATACCGGCGGTGTGATCCGCGAGACTGGGTTTGATATTTCTGTCGCCAGCGAAGTCATGGCAATTTTGGCACTAACGACTTCGTTGGAGGACATCCGCAAGCGCTTTGGGCGCATCGTGATCGGGCTAACCAAGAATAAGAAACCCGTCACGGCAGAAGAAATCGGTGCGGCGGGCGCGATGACCGTTTTGATGCGTGACGCAATCCGCCCGAACCTGCTGCAAACGCTCGAAAACACGCCTGCGCTGGTGCATGCGGGTCCGTTTGCGAATATCGCGCATGGAAACAGCAGTATTCTGGCAGATCACTTCGGGATCAAGTGCGCGGAATATCTGTTCACAGAGGCTGGTTTCGGGGCGGACATCGGCGCGGAAAAGTTCTTCAATATCAAGACACGCTACAGCGGTTTGACTCCCAATGCGGCGGTGCTGGTCGCCAGCGTACGCGCAATCAAAGCGCACAGCGGACGTTATCGCGTGGTCGCAGGCAAGCCGCTGCCGCCGGAAATGCTCGAACTCAATCTTGCCGATGTTGAAGCAGGCGCAGTCAACTTGATCAAGCAGATCGAGAACATCAAGCATCATGGGGTTACCCCTGTGGTGGCGATCAATGCGTTCGGCGGCGATCATCCAGAAGAACATGAACTGATCAAGCGGATCGCGGTCGAAGCTGGGGCGCTTGGCGCGGCGGTATCGACGCACTTTGCGGACGGTGGGCGCGGCGCGATGGAACTTGGCGAAATGGTGGTTTCAGCCGCAGAACAGGAGTCCGGTTTCCACTTCCTGTATGACCTCGATCAGCCGATCAAAGCAAAAATCGAGACGATTGCGACCAAGATTTATGGCGCGGCGGCTGTTTCGTATGAACCTGCTGCCGAGCGTCAAATCCGCGACTACGAAGCGAACGGTTTCGGCAATCTGCCGATTTGCATGGCGAAGACTCACCTCAGTTTGAGCCATGATCCAACGCTGCGTGGTGCTCCGAGCGGCTTCACGTTCCCGATCCGCGAAGTACGCGCGAGCGTCGGCGCGGGCTTTATTTATCCGCTGTGCGGCGAAATGACGACGATGCCCGGTCTGCCGGAACATCCGGCGGCAGAAAAGGTTGACTTCGACGACGATGGAACGATCGTCGGGTTATTCTAATTTCATACGCTTTACGTAGGGCGTTGGCATGATGTAGGATCACGCTATGTGTGTCTGCAAATTGGGGCTACAACATGATCAACGTCCTATTTGTGTGTATGGGGAATATCTGCCGCTCTCCAATGGCAGAGGCAGTTTTTGCCAAGATGGTTAAGGAGGCGGGGCTGGAGTCCAAGATTGCCATCGATTCGGCAGGAACGAGCGGTTGGCATGAGGGGGAACCCGCGCACAGCGGGACGCTCCGCGTCCTTGCGGCGAATGGTATTTCGTACAGCGGAAGATCACGTCAGATGGCGTGGAGTGACTTCGAACACTTTGATTACATTGTCTGCATGGATCGCGAAAATTTGCAGGCGGTCAAGCGCGTGGTCAACAGCTTGGCAAAACGAAGCACAAATCCGCAGCTTCTCCTGTTCTTGCATCACGCCAAAGCCGCCGGAATGGTGAACACCGACGAAGTAAGCGACCCATATCTTCACGGACGATTTGAAGATACTTACGCGCTTGTGACGCTTGGGGCGCGGATGCTGCTAGAGGCGATCCGTAAAGAACATAACCTGTAATGCTGTATGGGGGGGGATTCTGATGCAAATTCGTGCTGAAGCGAGCGCAGTCATTGATGCGCGTCCTCAGGTGATCTGGGACGTGATCCGTGACTATCACATCGGGCATCCTGCAATTCTACCAAAACCATACTTTCAATCGCTCAAGGTGTTAAAGGGTGGGGTGGGCGAAGGTACTGAAACGCATCTGACAATGAAGATTTTCGGACGCACCTTTGAATATCACCACCGCATTTCCGAACCTGATCCGGGGCGTGTGCTTCAGGAAACGGAAGTGAATACCGGGCAGTGGTCAAAGTTCACGCTTGACCCGTTAGATGATGGAAAACAGACACGAGTCACAATTACGACCGAGCAGCCCGCCAGTCCGGGATTGGCAGGTTTTCTTGAGCGGCTGACCGCGCCGGGAATTCAGCGCCGCATCTTTGAGCAGGAGCTTGCGCTTCTGGCAGACTACGTTCGCTAAAGCCGTTGGACAGACAGAGGAGACAGAGAACACAACTCTGTCTCCTCTGTGATTCTAGCCACACTATAGGCGGCTCACTTCATCCAAAAAGGTGATCGCCGTATCAATGCCGCGATGGAACATCTCAACGACATAGTGTTCGTCGGGTCCGTGCGCGCCGTCGTTGTTCAGTCCATAACCCATCATCACTACCGGAATATTCAGGTAATGCTGGAAATCCGCAACCACAGGGATGCTCCCACCTTCACGAAGGAAAAGCGGCGGTTGACCACCCCAGCTTTTTGCATAAGCACGGGCGGCGGCTTGGATCGCTGGGTTATCAATCGGAATGGTGGCAGGTTCGCCCCTATTGAGCAGTTTGACTTCACTGTGAACGGTCGGCGGGGTGATGCTGGCGACATAATCGCGCACCAATTCATAAATCCGCAGCGACTCTTGATTCGCCACGAGGCGGCATGAGACTTTCGCCATCGCTCGTGCAGGAAGAACTGTCTTTGCGCCTTCTTCAATGTGTCCGCTGTACAGCCCGTTGATCTCAAACGTTGGGCGCGCTCCAGTGCGTTCACGATTGTTGTAGCTCGGTTCTCCCCAAAGCGCCGGAACGCCTGAATCGCGGCGGATCACAGCTTCAGGAATCTCGGTGCGAGCCAAAGCTTCACGGTCAGCAGGCGTGAGCGGCAGCACGTCATCGTAGAAACCCGGTACAGCGACGCTGTTATCTGGATTGTGCATCTTCGAGAGAATTTGCACGAGCGCCAGTGCGGGGTTATGCACTACACCGCCATACTGACCGCTGTGTAAGTCGAGAGCGGGACCCCAGACATGAATCTCCATGTAAGTTAAGCCGCGCACTGACGTGATCACAGCCGGTTGATCAAGCGTGGGCATGCCACTGTCGCTGATCACGCACACGTCTGCCTTGAGCTTTTCGACATTGGCGGCAATGAACGGCTGTAGATTAGGCGACCCGACTTCTTCTTCGCCCTCCAGAATAAACTTTACGTTAACGGGCAGTTTGCCGACAGTCTTGAGGTACGATTCGACCGCTTTGACATGGATAAATGCCTGCCCTTTGTCATCTGATGAGCCGCGCGCATACAAAATACCGTCGCGGATTTCCGGCTCAAACGGTTCGCTCGTCCACTTGTCTTTCACTTTGTCGGCGGGTTGAACGTCATAATGTCCGTAAATCAGCAGTGTCGGAGCGTTTTCGCCCGCGCCCATCCATTCCGCATAAACGACGGGATGACCGGGGGTTGGGATCACCTCAACTGCCGAAAGACCGGCAGCGCGTAAATCAGTCGCAAGCCATTCAGCGGCGGCACGGACTTGATCAGCATGGGTTTTCGTGTAAGCGCTGATGCTGGGGATGCGCAGTAAATCGAACAACTGATTGCGGAAATGTTCGGCATTGGCATGCGCATAATCATGCGGGGTAGACATTACAATCCTTTCATGATGATTCAGAAATTTCGTTTTTGTGGACGCACATCGTTACAATGTTTGGCAACGCAGCACCACGAAGTTTAGCGGGATGTCTCCAATGTTCACAGTCTTTGTGGACGGAACCAACCGCGCATCAGCCTGAGCCGCGTGAAGCGTACCCTGTCCGTCTCGTGAGTCAGGCATCACTGCCCAAAGTGGAGTTGTTGCGCATGTCCGGATCAGACAGAACAACGTTGGACGAAACAAATCTGCCTTTTCCAATACGCGTGGGCAGCGCGGTTGCAACCCGGATTGATCGGTTAGGCATTCCCATCATTGATTTGAATTTTGATAAGCTCAAAGCGCGGGCTGAGAAACTCGTCGGCTCGACCGCGTGGGGTAACACGCAGTTTCTTGAGGATATGCGTACAAGTGTCCGATATGCGCTGGAAAACCCCGATAACACCGTACCAACTAAAGTCTCCTTTCGCGCGGATGTGCTCCGACGTTTAGCCAATTACTTGAAACTGCAAGAAGCGAAAAAACGTCATCCTGATCTAGTCACACAGCCGATCAAATCGCCAATCTTAATTGTTGGGCTGCCGCGCACGGGAACTACGCTGCTTCAACGGTTGCTCAGTCAAGACCCGGCTTCGCATGGACCCGCATTATGGGAACTTTTCAATCCGGTACAGGTTGACTCGACGCAGGACATCGAGCAGCGCCGCAAAGATGCGCTCAGTTTTGAAAAAACGCTGCGACAGTTCTCTCCCGGTTTATGGAATATTCATCCCATGATGACGGATGAGGCGGACGAATGTCACTTTCTTATGCCATTCAGTCTTGCCGACATCAGTCTTGGCGGCGGAATGCCCTACTTCGAATGGCTCATGCAGCGGAGTGCGCATTCTGATTACGAGCTGCACAAGCAGTATTATCAGGCGCTGCACTACGGTAAATCGAACCGTCGTTGGGTATGGAAATCACCGCTGCATCTACCTAAGTTAGGCGACATGCTCACAGTCTATCCTGATGCGTGCATCATCTCCTGCCATCGTGGGCTATCGCACGTCATGGCGTCGTGGTTCAGTTTTATGGCGATGGTCAAAAAAGTTGCGGGAACACGGGTTGACCTGAAGGAAATTGGACGCGATTGGCTCAAAATCTGGCAGACATCCGTTTCCAACGGAATCAATGCGCGTGATCAGATGCCCGCAGGTCGATTTTTTGATGCCCACTACGACGAACTCGTGCTCGATCCTATGGCAATGGTGCGAAAAGTCTACGCACATTTTCGGATCGAGCTGACGGTTGCCGCCGAAGCAAAGATGAAATCATGGCTGGAAAAAGATCGTCGGCAGGAGCGGCGCGGTCATCGTTATGCACTCGATCAGTATGGGCTGACAACAGAAGATCTTGAACGTGCATTCGCGGACTACATCAAACGTTTTAACGTCTCAGTGGATTAAACTCGACTATGCGGAGTGCTTCGTATGCCACCCAACAAGACCACGCTTGAAGAAGCCGATCTGCCGCTGCCGATACGGGCAGGGGTGTCGTTGGCAACACGTCTCGACCGGATAGGAATTAAGATTGTCGACCTCAGCCTTGATGCATTGAAGCAGCGTGCGGAGAAATTCGCGGGTACTGCCGAATGGAATGATCCGCAGTTTCTCGCAGATATGAACATATTTCTTGGTTTTGTTGACAAGAACCGCGAAATGTCTGTGCCTGCAAAGGTCGCCACCCGCGCAGATATCACCCGCCGCTTGACCAATTTCCTAAAACTGCAAGAAGCGAAAAAACGTCACCCGGAATTGGTCGATCAACCTGTGAAAGCGCCGTTCGTGATCGTTGGACTGCCGCGCACCGGAACGACACTGCTTCAACGGCTGCTGAGTCAAGACCCTGCTTCACATGGTCCGGCGTTGTGGGAGTTGTTCAATCCTGTACAGGTAGATTCCCCGATTGATCCTGAGGCACGCCGCAAAGAAGCACTCAGTTTTGAAAGAACACTGCGCCAGTTTTCAGCAGTCTTGTGGAGCATCCATCCGATGATGACCGATGAAGCGGACGAATGCACATTTATCATGGCGCAGAGCACGGGCGATATTAATCTCACCGGCGGCATGCCGTATTTTGAATGGTATATGAAGCGGAGCGCGGTTCCGGATTACCAGCTCCACAAACAGTATTTACAGGCGCTCCACTATGGCAAAACATCCCGCAGGTACGTGCTGAAGTCGCCGCACCACACGCCCAAGCTAGGCGACTTCTTGAGTGTTTATCCCGATGCAAATGTGATTTTATGTCATCGCGGCTTGACTCATGTGATGGCATCATGGTTGAGTTTTATGGCGTTGGCGCGGAAGATCGGCGGTATGCCTGTTGATGCGAAGCAGATCGGGCGCGATTGGCTGGAAATCCTAAAAAGATCGATGGATGCCGCGATGAGTGTCCGCGATCAGCGGTCAGCATCGCAGTTTTACGACGTTGATTATGACGCGCTGGTGCTTGATCCAATGGGCATGGTGCGGAAAATCTACACCCATTTTGGCGTCGAACTGACAGTCACTGCCGAAGCGAAAATGAAAACATGGCTGGAAAAAGATCGCCAGCTTGAGCGGTTAGGTCACCGCTATACACTGGCTCAATACGGACTGAGTCCGGAAGACTTGGAACGCGCATTTGCGGAATACATTCGTCGATATAACGTACCGGTTGATTAAAGGATCGCAGCATGCCCAGCAGCAATTCAACCTTCGAGAGCGCCAAAGTTCCCCTGCCAATTCGTATGATGGTCAGCGTAATGACAACCTTGGACAGCCTTGGCGTCCCGGTTGTGAATTTGGATTTGCAAAAAGCAAAAGAAGCAGCGGAATCTAAGACGGGACTGCAGGAATGGAATGATCCGCAGTTCCTTGAGGATTTGGCGAAGCTGATCGAGTTCGTCAAGCGCAGCCCAACGGCAAACTCGCTCCTCAAGGTCAATTTTCGCAACGACTTGATGCGCCGCCTAACGAACTTTTTGAAACTTCAAGAGTTCAAACGAACGCACCCTGATCTCACATCGCAGTCGGTTGGCACACCCCTGATTATCGCAGGACTGCCGCGCACAGGAACGACCTTGCTTCACCGCCTATTAGCGCAAGACCCCGGTTCGCATGGTCCCGCGCTGTGGGAATTGTTCGCGCCAATTGATTCCGTAACGCCGCAAGCGGACTCGCGCCGCAAGGATACGGAAGGCTTCGTCAACATGGTGCGCAACACATCGCTCACACTCTGGAGTATTCACCCGACCTACGCCAATGAAGCAGACGAGTGTTACTTCCTTCTGCCGCAAAGCGCGGGCGATATTTTCATCTACACCGGAATTGATTACTGGAACTGGTTCTTGCCCCGGAGTGCTCGTGCTGATTACGAGCTTTACAAGCAGTATCTCCAAGCAATGCATTACGGTCAGCGCGCACGCCGTTGGGTGCTAAAGTCACCCGTGCACACGCCCAAACTCGACGACATGCTTTCGGTATTCCCGAATGCGCAGGTTATCTGGTGTCATCGCGGCTTGAGTCATGTTATCGCCTCGTGGGTGAGCTTCGCAGCGGTATCACGCAAGCTGACGCACAAATCGGTTGATCCGATTCAGTTAGGGCGCGAATGGGTGAAGATTTGGAGCGAGTCGATTGCGGCGGCACAAAAAGCCCGTGATCAACGTCCTGCATCACAGTTTTTTGATGTTGACTATGATGATCTCGTGCTTGACCCAATGGGTATGGTGCGCAAGGTCTATACGCACTTTGGGATCGAATTAACGGTCACCGCCGAAGCGAAAATGAAAGCATGGCTGGATAAAGATCGTCAACAGGAGCGGCTCGGTCATCGCTACACGCTCGATCAATACGGACTCACGCCCGAATTGCTGGAACGTGAATTTGCCGATTACATCAAGCGTTATAACGTGCCGGTGGATTAATTCAAAACGAAACACCGCGCACTGTGCAAACAGAATCAGGTGCGCGGTGTCAAGTCTTACTGCCCGAACACTTCGGCGGCGCTGCGCCACATGCGTTCGCGGTCAGCATCTTTTTCAAGCTCGAACGGTAGATAATACCCAACACGGTCGAGCAGCCCTTCATAGCGTTCTTTGACTGCGTGCGCGAGTTCGTCAATCGGCGCGATCACTGCGAATTCGCGGAGCATGTCATCGCTGATCAAATCGCCCATCTCAAACCAGCGGTTTTGACGTGACAACAGATTTAATCGCTCGTGGAGGTCATGCCAACCGTGCATATCCATCACCGTCGCATAGCTTGGTGTGCTGGCGTAAAACGCGATCTGCGCTTTGATCGCGCCCTTGTTATTCTCGATCTCCTGCTCGTTGCGCCCTGTGACGACAAACACGCCGCAGTTGAGCGCACAATCGCTCAGTGAACGTCCGGCTTTCTCCGCGCCTGCGCGAATATTCGGAATCACCAGTTCCTTGAGATACTTGACCGTGTGGAAGGAATGCACATGGAATCCTTGGCACATTTCGCCTGCTAAACGGCATAAATGTTCATTCACCCCTGCGATATACACGTGAATGTCTGGGGTAGGGATCGGCGCAGGGCTGAAGAACGGCGTTAGGAGCGAAAACTTATAAAACTCACCTTCGTAGCTAAGCGGCACATTCTTTTGAAAGCTGTTCCAAATCGCGCGCAGCGATGCAATATACTCGCGTAGACGGGGGGCAGGGGAAGACCAGTCTGTGCTGAACCGGCGCACGATATGAGTTTTCACCTGTGTTCCCAGACCAAGAACAAATCGACCACTGGATTGTTCTGCCAAATCCCATGCGATCTGAGCGGTGATCATTGGGCTGCGGGGAAACGCGACCGCGATGGCAGTTCCTAACAGAATACGTTCCGTTACAGCGGCGGCATGCGTCAGTGGAAAAAAAGGATTGTGGGCAGTTTCGCTCGTCCACAGTCCAGAAAACCCGTACTCCTCGACTTGCCGAGCGAGCGGGGCAGCGGTATTTAACTTGTCCGGAAAAACCGTTACATCAAAGCGCATCGAAGAAATCCTTTTTGAACACGATTTTTACAAGTGGCGACCAGACGCGATTATAGCATTTAGGCTATACTAGGAGCATCAGCAAGCACCCGCACTTGAAATGAGGAATGTATGGTTGATGCCGGCGGCTTGAATCAGATCAGCCCGGAACATCTACTTACTCTGTATCAAATTACCCTCACCATGAATTCCAGTTTGGACTTCGATGAAGTCTTGAACATAGTGATGGATACGGTGATGCAGGTGATGAACGCCCAGCGCGGTGTGTTGATGGTTGCTGATGAACATGAGCAGCTTCACGCCGTTGTAACGCGCGGCGAAGCCGAAGACCAAGAATCCCTATACAGCCGCACGATCATCAATGAAGTGATGCGCACACGGCAGTCGCTTCTCACCAATAACGCTCAATTTGACCAGCGTTATAAACCCGGCGAAAGCATCATTCTTCGTGGACTCCGCGCGATCCTATGCGTGCCAATGCTCGTCAAAGGGCGCTTGGTTGGCGCGATTTACTGCGATACGTCGCTGCGTCACAAGATTTTTACCGAATCGGATTTGCACCTCCTTGACGCAGTAGCAGGGCAGGCGGGTATCGCCATCGAAAACGCGCGGTTGTACCGTGTTGCCGTCGAAAAAGGACGGCTAGAGCGCGAACTTCAAATGGCGCGTGAAATTCAAGAGTCGCTGCTGCCGCGCCAGAAACCACAGGTCACCGGCTATGAAGTTGCTTCACGCTGGCGTTCGGCGCGTGAAGTCGCAGGTGATTTCTACGATTTCTTTCAGCTCAGCGATGAGGCGATGGGTGTGGTGATCGCAGATGTGAGCGACAAAGGCGCGCCAGCGGCGCTGTTTATGGCGTCAGCCCGCAGCATGATTCGCAGTCATGCTTTCGCGGGGCTTGAGCCGCTTGATGCGCTGATGCGTACTAACCGTCTCCTGCTGGATGACAGCGAAGGCGGCATGTTCGTCACTGTGTATTACAGTCAATTCCGGCAAGATGGTGTATCACTCCACATCAATGCCGGACATAATCCGCCGCTGGTATATCAGCGTTCAGGAGATCGGTTATATGCACTGCCAACCGGGGGAAGGGCATTTGGTTGGTTTGAAGACAACCCACTGAGGGCTGTGGAGCTTCAGCTTTTGCCGGGAGATATGATCATCTATTACACCGATGGACTCACAGATGCGGAAAACGCGTCTGGGGAATGCTATGGGGCGGAACGGATGGCGCAGATCGTGTACGAGACACGAGGGCAGTCAGCCGAGGCGGTGCTTTCACGGTTGGTCGACTCAGTGGATTCGTTCTGTGGGAGTGCCCCTGTGTTTGACGACTTGACTCTGGTGGTCATACGTTACACGGGAGAATGAAACCGGAATTAACCCAAATTTCCAACACAAGTTTTACGAAATGTGGGTTAACTCACCTGTTGACACGAGCAACGGGCAATGATAATATGCTGCCTACTGCGAGGACGCGGGGAACTTTAACAACAGAAGAGTGAGCAAGAAGTCAAAGACTTTGAAGAGAAGCTTTGCGAAGCAAGGAAATTGAACTCAACTAACGGAGAGTTTGATCCTGGCTCAGGATGAACGCTGGCGGCGTGCCTAACACATGCAAGTCGAACGGTCGAAAGACAGTGGCGCACGGGTGAGGAACACGTAGCTGACCTGCCTTCAGGAGTGGGATAACGTACCGAAAGGGACGCTAATACCGCATACAGTCACCGCAACTAGAGGGCGGTGAGCAAAGGGGAAACCCGCCTGAAGAGGGGGCTGCGGCCTATCAGGTAGTTGGTGGGGTAACGGCCTACCAAGCCGACGACGGGTAGGGGGTCTGAGAGGATGATCCCCCACACTGGGACTGAGACACGGCCCAGACTCCTACGGGAGGCAGCAGTGAGGGATATTGCGCAATGGGGGAAACCCTGACGCAGCGACGCCGCGTGGGTGATGAAGGTCTTCGGATTGTAAAACCCTTTTGCCACTGACGAGGAAGGACGGTAGGTGGCGAATAAGCCTCGGCTAACTACGTGCCAGCAGCCGCGGTAAAACGTAGGAGGCGAGCGTTATCCGGAGTTACTGGGCGTAAAGCGTGCGTAGGCGGTCGTGTAAGTGGGACGTGAAAGCCCCGTGCTAAACGCGGGGAGGACGACTCAGACTGCAGGACTGGAGCGGCTCAGAGGCGCGTGGAATTCGGGGTGTAGCGGTGAAATGTGTAGAGATCCCGAGGAACACCAGTGGGGCAACCGGCGCGCTGGGAGCAGGCTGACGCTGAGGCACGAAAGCGTGGGGAGCGAACGGGATTAGAGACCCCGGTAGTCCACGCCGTAAACGATGTCAACTAGGTGTCTGGAAAGGGAAACTGGACTGGGTGCCAAAGCCAACGCGGTAAGTTGACCGCCTGGGGAGTACGGTCGCAAGGCTAAAACTCAAAGGAATTGACGGGGGCCCGCACAAGCAGCGGAGCGTGTGGTTTAATTCGAG
>JAPKMU010000101.1 GCA_026645745.1 Anaerolineae bacterium
GTGGCATATCTGCTGGCGGCGTGTCATGCGCAGTTCCCCGGTGTGAACATCGATGCCTCGGATATTTTGTCAACATTTGCGGGAGTTCGACCGGTGATCGGCACGGGAAAAGCCGATCCATCTAAAGAAGCGCGCGACCATGTGATCATGCTGGAAAAAGGGCTGGTCAGCGTGACGGGGGGTAAACTCACCACGTTTCGCCTGATCGCCCTTGATGCGCTCCGTGCCGCCGCACCGTTTTTCGAACGCGGGCTTATGCTCGATGAAAAATCGCTTCCGCTTGATCCACTCATGCAGATGGACGAAATGCCCGTGCTTTCTGCTGAACGTGCGCACCGCCTACGCGGGCGCTACGGTGCGTTCGTGACCAACTTGATGGCTGATCCTGATCTGCTCACACCGATTGGCGAGACGCGAACCCTGTGGGCAGAACTCCGCTATGCAGCGGAGCGTGAAGCAGTCGTCCATTTAGATGACCTGATGCTCCGTAGAACACGGATCGGTCTTCTGCTCCCCAACGGCGGCGCAGAGATGCTAGATCGTGTACAGGAGGTCTGCGGCTCTGTTCTCAATTGGGATGGGCTGCGCTGGTCAGCCGAGCGTGCGCGCTATCTTGCGCTGTGGCATGATCATTACAGCGTACCCGCCAGCATCCCTGATTGGCGCGGCTATCTGGAAACCAAGCAAACGCAGGTAAACCGACCTCACCGAGCCTATCGCGCGGTCGCCGTTGCATCGGTGATCGCCGCCGCTGCGGTCATGATCCCGCGCATTCGCCGCCGCGCCCGAAACATCTAAAAAATGACGCCGCTCACTGATTGATGAGCGGCGTCATTTATTGTCATTGGTTTACACGGTCAGCCGCCCGCACCCATACCCGGTTCCGCCGTTCCCATGCCGCCAGCCGAACCACGGAAGTTCGTGTCCCAATCCGGGTTAGCAAGCTGCGTGGCGAAAAAGCCTTCGAGTTCCGCGCGGAGCTGCATACACATTGGGTCTTCGTCCATCAACGCCGGGGGATTCAGATAGATCGATGGCATATTCATATCCGCCGTCGCGTCAGGCTGCATCTGATCATCTGATGAGC
Organism: Anaerolineae bacterium; assembly: GCA_026645745.1. Lineage (GTDB taxonomy): Bacteria > Chloroflexota > Anaerolineae > Aggregatilineales > Phototrophicaceae > Flexifilum. The sequence goes on from JAPKMU010000101.1 coordinate 1,088, forward strand.
CGCTAGCCGACTCAGTCGCCTGTGCTTCGCCAGCAACGCCGCCCGTAAAGTTGCTGTTATCGCCTGTACCGGTGCTGCCAGCCGCGTCACCCGCTGTATTCCCCGTACCTGCGCCGCCAATGGTGCCCTGCGGCGATACGCCGCTGCCCATCGACATATCCCAGAATGGGCTGTACTGACCGTACTCAAATGTCGTCATATCCAAGCCGGAAAGCGAAGAAAAGCCGAAATACCGTTGTGCCAATCCCGCCAGCAGGATCAGCGTCGAGTCACAGTTCACCCGCTCTGTTCCCTGCCCCGCTCCACTATCCTGTGCCGAAAGCGGCAGAATGCCCATTGCTAGCACAAGGATCAGCGCGACCCCCAACGAACGCAGTTTACGACCACTGTTCATATTGGAACCTCTCCAAAAACCTACGAAATGACCTGCACGGTTACCTTACTCGATGCGTGATTTTCGCTGATGGGCGGTTAAGAGGATTTCAGGCTCAATCGCTACACCCAACAATTCTTCGCCATAGGAATACGTGCTGTATGGGAAGAAAAAAAGCCGGAGCATGTGCCCCGGCTTTTTGCAGCGCAGTAAGGTCGCCCTACTCGCGCACTGTCGTCGTCGCCTGCATCTCTTCCGGCAGATCACGCGTACCCACCAAACCGCCAACACTCGCCGCCACCGCACCGAGCAGCATCAGCAGGAACAGCGCGCCGCCAATCGTCGCCAGCGTATTCGTAAGCTGTTCGCCCACCTGCCGCGCCGTCTGTTCAGCATCATCACGCACTTGATTAAATGCAGTCGTCCAGCGGTCAAGCTGCGCGTTCGCTTCTTCGGTTGTCAATCCGGTGCGCTCGCTGATAAATGCAACCAGTTCATCCCGGCTGGCAGGATCATCTTGCGTACCGTTCAGGTAATTGAAGACGCGGTTGTTGAACTCGATTTCCTCCAGCGAGTTAAAAGTTGCGCCGATTGCGCCGGTAGTCTCTCCTGTAGTGGTGTCAGTACCCGCCTCGCCTTCGTCAGTCGTCACGGTATTCCCTTGAAGCAGTCCGCGCAGTTCCGCGCCGATTGCATCGGAGGTCTGTCCACTCAGGCTGATACTATCCGCTACTTCGGGGATCGTCTGGATTGCCCCTTGTGTCAAAATCGAAACGCCCTGCCCAATCGCCCCAGTCAACCCATTGATTAAGTTGCCCAGCCCGCTTGCGACCAACGTGAACACCAATAAAGTTGAAACAGCCCACGTTACCAAGCCGTGCAGCAAACCGTTTCCATGACTATACGTATCGGTAAGGTAGGCTGCCGTCCAGCCTCCTGCGAAAAGCGCCAGCAGACCTGTCCCTGCAAACCAAAGAACCGCCGCCGTGCCAAAACCCGGCTCAATCGGATTGCGTTCACTGATCGGGTTAATGGTTGACGCGCCAATCGCCATGCCGAGCATATTCAAGGCGATCTGAGCGACTACGGTAACCACCACACCCGCCAGAATTGCGCCCCATGAGATTTCCCGACGCGCGATAAGGATCGTGTCGGTTTCAACACGTTCATTCACGCGCGCCACCGGGCGAACCGGATAGTTTGAACGCGGCGTATCCATCGCTGCCATTGCGTTTACTCCTCGTTAGTTTAAGTTGTTTCGGTACATCCCTATCTTTGCGGACTTCTGGATGTAAGTTGAGGGTCATTCAGTCGGGGCTGACTGTCTCGCGTGGGTGATTGCGAATATGCCAGTTGGGGGTGATCGCGGTAGTCCAAAGAACCGCAAATCAACGGGCTGCTGCCCCACTAAGTGACCTACGGTGATCCGAACGATTGGTGCATGGCGGCGGCAGCGCATCCCCCTACAATAGCTTTATCCCATCGCTAAGACTCGTGAAAGGGCATCTGTGGGAGATAGACCTGTATCACCTATGCCGATCACTGTGATGGTGGTTGATGATCAAGAATTGATTCGCTTTGGGCTGCGGCTGTTGATAAAAGCGTCGCCAACGCTGCGGCTGGTCGGTGAAGCGCGTGGGGGTTACGAAGCCGTCCTCATGTATGAGCGTGTGCGCCCGGACGTTACGCTGATGGATATTGTCATGCCAGAAATGAACGGGATCGCCGCGACGAAAGCGATTCGCCAGATTGACGAACACGCCCGCGTGATCGTTCTCTCCAATTACACCGATGGGGCAATGGTGCGCGCCGCATTCGAGGCGGGTGCGATGAGCTACTTAAGCAAAGACATCAATGCAGAGACGCTGATCCGCGCCGTTGAAGACGCATTTTTCGGAAAACCGACGCTTGCGCCGACCGCCGCCCAAGAATTGATCGATGCACTGCGCGGCGGGGATGATGCGGAAACCAAACTCACCCCTGCGGAAGTCGAAGTCCTAAAATGCGTGGCGCAGGGGTTAAGCAACATCGAGATCGCCTCAAAGCTCGTCGTCAGCACTTCTACCGTTAAGAAGCACGTGAGCAGCATTCTCACCAAGCTGGAAGTGAGCAATCGCGCTGAGGCGTCCGCGTGGGCAGTACGTCACAAATTGATCGACAATTGACCCGCCTAGATCGAACGCATTGCGCCGCCATCCACGCGCAAGCTCGCCCCTGTGATATAGCTCGCCGCTGGTGAGAGCAAAAACGCCGCCGCTGCACCAAATTCATCAATACTCCCTAAGCGTTTGAGGGGAATTTTCGCCGCGTTTTCCGCACGCACTTGATCTATGTGCTTTCCCGTGCGCTCCGCCGCACCTTGATCAAGCTGCATTACCCGATCCGTGTCGATGCGTCCGGGAATCAAGTTGTTCACACGAATTCCGTCACCTGCTAATTCATCTGCCAGCGTCTTAACCAGACCCGCCACGCCCGAACGCATCACGGTCGATAAGCCTAATCGTTCAATTGGCTCAACAATCGAGGATGACGTGATGGTTAAGATTGCACTGCCCGCGCTCATATGCGGCAGCGCGGCGCGGATCAAACGCACCGTGCTCATCAGGGTGAGTTCAAACGCGGAGCGCCACTGTTCATCGGTTAAGTCGCGGATTAAGCCTGCGGGTGGACCTCCAGCATTGACTAAGAGCGCGTCAACTGTACCCCAATTGTTAACCGTCCGATCAACCCACCGCTGGATTTCATCGGCGTGGCGTACATCACATGCCGAAAACATCACTTCCGCGCGTGTCTCGTCGATCAGCCTCTGTGCAGCCGAAGCGATTCCGCTTTCATCACGACTGCAAATAGAGACACGCGCGCCTTCCACCGCTAACGCACGCGCCACGCCATAGCCCAAGCCTTTGCTTGCTGCGCTGATCAGGGCAACTTTTCCCTGTAATCCTAAGTCCATACGCAATCATCCTTCCACCGCAGATCATTAAGATAGACCAAACAAACAACATAATCGCAAGGGAGTATAACCAACAACTCTTACATTGCGCCGTACCTGATTAAGGACTACACTTTGTAAGATAGTTACGCGCAGCGAAGAAGTCAACTTCTTAATGAAGGCACGACCATGAATTCCGCTCCAACAAACAAGAGGTTGGGCAACTACCAACTCGGTAGGGTGCTGGGAACTGGCGCGATGGGCAAGGTCTTTGAGGCGTACCATCGCTTTGATGGTCGGCATGTCGCGCTCAAGGTCATGCACGACAATTGGGCACGCGATCAGCAAATGCGCGACCGCTTTTTGCGCGAAGTTCGTTTGCTGCAAGTCGCGCAGCACCGCCATATCGTGCCGCTGCTCGACTTTGGCTGGCAAGACGAAGTGCTGTTTCTCGTTATGGCATTTATTGACGGCGGAACGCTGCGCGAGCGAATGGACAGGGAGCTTTTTACGCCGCGCACAGCGGGTGAGATTCTCCAACCCCTTGCCGAAGCACTCGATCATACCCATGCACAGGGGATCATTCACCGCGATCTGAAGCCGAGCAATATCCTCATTGAGGGCGAAACCGGACACCTCTACCTGAGTGATTTTGGCTTGAGCAAACGCCCCGGCTTGGACACCAATTTAACTTCAATCGGTATGATCGTCGGTACACCCTATTACATCTCCCCCGAAGCCGTTCTCGGAGAGGATTTAGATCAACGGTCGGATGTGTATAGTTTCGCCGTGATGATCTATCAACTCCTGCTCAACCGGGTGCCGTTTGACAAGGGCGATAACGATACGACCATGTTCGCTCATGTTCAAGAAACAGTGCCGCTTCCAACGCAGCTTCACGGCGGCTTTCCGCCCGCGCTTGAAGCCGTCCTGCTCCGCGCATTGGAGAAAGACCGCGCCATGCGATACACATCAGCAGGTGAGTTCGCATCCGATTATCAGGACGCTTTAGCCTCACTTGATGAAACGACCGCAACGACACACTTTGGTGAATCCGCGTAACCACCCCTGATGGCTGAAGCCGCCCGTAAGGCGGCTTTTTTGCCTCCACATCATCTACAGATAATTGCGGTTTTGCACCAATAAACCTGAGTTACAATTATTTAAAGATTGGCTTTTGCCAATAGTTCACATTGAAAACATCTGCATCCAGCCGGAAAGGTGGCTTTGATGCAATTCCTTATCCTCACCAGCAATGACGCTCGTCAATTTCAATTGAAGCGACCACGCTGGTTTGTTTTCGATGATTCTGAGGCGCAGTCCACCCTTTGCACGGTGGACACTGCCGCCGCTGAAATTGCATCGAACGCACCCGATGTCATCCTGCTTGCTTCTGATCTATCGCAAGAAACCGTCACTGCCGTGTTGGGCATGATGAACACGGATTTTCCCACGATTCCCGTTGTGGTGATCCGTCGCAGCGATGATCCCGATTCTGAGCATCTCGTATTCGCACATGGCGCTCAAGATTTTCTCGTCGAAACCGAACTCACACCTGCCGCCCTGCTGCGAGCGACCCGTGCAGGCATCGAGCGCAAGCGATTTCAATCGAGTGCGGCACGAAATGAGCAGCAGTCGCTAGAAAATTCCAATGACTACGCAAGCGCGCTTCAAGCAGCAGTCCAGCAGAGTCACGATGCGATTGCGATCACAGACACCCAACACATCATCACCTTCGTCAATCACAGCTTCACGAGGCTGACGGGCTACACTTCCGATGAGGCAGTCGGACAAAAACCGACGATCTTCTTGGATGATGCAAACCTGTCGGAACCTCTAAACGAGATTGCAGCGAGAGCATGGAGTACCTACGACAGCAAAAACGTCAACGTAGTCTGCCGCAAAGACGGCACACGCGTGACCGTCGAATGGTCGTCAACTCCGATTCGGCGCAGCACGGGTGAAATCATCAGCTATATCACGATTGCGCGTGATATTACGCAGCGCCAACAAGCTGAAACCGCGCTGCGCGCCAGCAATGAGAATTATTACAGCCTGTTGGAATCGAATGACTCCGCCATTGCAGTATTCAAAGCTGATGGGGAAGTCGTGTTTGCGAACTCCGCTGCGGCGCATGCCCTTAACACGACGCCGAGCGCAATCATCGGCAAGAACATGCACGATGTTTTCCCGCCAACGGTTGCGGAGTGGCAGATTGCGAGAATTCAAGAGGTAATCGAATCGGCGGAAGGCGTGATCCACGAAGCGCCAACCATCGTCGCAGAGGGTGTGCGTTGGTATCGCACGAGCATTCAGCCAGTCCGCGATTCATCCGGCAAAATTACAGCCGCAATGATACACGCCGTTGATATCACACAAACTCGTGAGGCGATCGAAGCCTTGCGCGCCAGTGAAGCACGCTTTCGGGGACTGCTTGAAACTGCGCCCGAAGCGGTCATCATCACGGATGACACAGGACGAATACTGCTGGTTAACGAGCAGGCGCAGCACATTTTTGGTTATCCTCCAGAGGAGTTGGTTGGCGAACCCATCGAAATCCTTGTCCCAGAAGCATCCCGCGAACAACATGCACAGAATTACGCCGCTTATGCTAAAGACCCCAAAGCATTTGCTAGTACACGACGCTTTATAATGCAGGGGCAGCGTAAAGACGGCAGCATATTTCCCATCGAGATCGGGCTTGGCTATATTCGCATCGACAACAAGTTGACGGTCGTAAGTTTTGCTTTAGATGTTACCGAACGGATTCGAGCACAATCGACGCTGGAATATCAAGCAAATCTGCTTGATCAAGTCTCCGATGCGATCATTGCAACCGATACAGACCTGAAGATCACTGCTTGGAATGATGCCGCAGCGCAGATTTACGGCTGGTCAGCGAGCGAAGCACTCGGTCAACAGGTTGATGAACTCCTCAAGAGCGAATGGGGCGTTGAGGAACAGGCGGAAGCGCAAGAAAAACTGCGTACTGCCGGAAAGTGGAGCGGAGTTATCGCTCAGTACACCAAAGCGGGTCGGCGCTTGGATATTCAAGCATCGGTCAGTGTGATCACCGAAAACGGTCGATTCGTCGGCGGTGTCACGCTCAACCGTGATATCACCGCCGTTAAGCGGCGAGAGATTCTGCAAACGCGCATCGGTCAGATTCTTGAAACAGTCGCCAGCGGTCAGCCGATCACCCGCGTCTTGAACATGATCGCGCTGGCAGTCGAGGAATTTGAACCCGATATTCGCGCATCCGTGCTGCTGCTTGATTCTGCGACGAATCGGCTTCGTCACGGCACCGCGCCGCGACTGCCTGACGCGTATATAAGAGCGATTGATGGCGCAAAAATCGGGGCTGGCGTCGGTTCATGCGGTACGGCAGCCTACGAAAAGCGCTTGGTAGTTGTCGAAGATATCAGCACACATCCGTACTGGGATAACTTCCGTCATCTTGCGCTTCCCCATGGACTGCGCGCCTGCTGGTCACAACCGATCATGGATGAGGACGGTTCTGTGCTGGGCACGTTCGCCATGTACTATGACACAGTACGCAGTCCAACTTCTGAAGAACTGGACTTGATCGCCCTTGCCGCGCACATCACGGGCATTGCTATTCGCCATACCCGTGCAGAAGAAGCCCTGCGCGCTAGCGAACAGCGCTACCGTCAAACGTTTATAGAGCATCGACTTCCGAAACTGATCATTGAGCCCGAAACCGCGCAAATCGTCGATGCTAATCCGGCAGCGGCGCAATTTTACGGCTATACCATTGAGGAACTGACTCAGCGCACTGCGTTCGACATCAGCTATACGCCTCGTGAAATCGTGCTGGATAACATGAAACGTATGGCGCAATCCCAAACCACATTGGTGCACGTAAGACACCGCAGGGCGAACAACACACCGTGCAATGTCGAAGTTCACGCTGCGCCAATTGATGTGGACGGAAAACGACTTCTCTACCTCATCATCGTCGATGTGACGGACAAAGAGAACGCCAAAACCACGCTCCAAGCGGCGCATGATCTGCTCGAGCAGAGGGTGATCGAACGGACAGCGGAATTGGAGTCCATCAAAAACCGTCTTGAAGCGATCTTCGACCACAGCGGCGATGGCATCCTGTTGTTGAGCCTTACGGATGGAATTCGACAGGCAAACCATGCCTTCGTAACGATGTTTGGAATCACGGCTGATTCATATACAGGGCGCACGCTGTCCGACCTTGTTCATGCGGACGACGTAAAAGCGGTTGAGTCAACGATTGCGGCAGTCGCCAGCACACACGGGATATGGACGCTCGCGGTACGGGCAAAGCGTGACGATAACACCACTTTTGAAGTTGAAATCAGTCTTGCGCCCGTCAACCGAACCGAAGAAGCCATCGTCAACATGGTGTGCATTGTGCGCGATGTGACCGAACGACATGCCGCGCAGATGATGATCGCTGAAGAACGCAATTTACTCCGCACGGTGATTGACGCTGTACCAGACATGATTTATGTCAAAGATCGGCAGCACCGGGTGATGCTGAACAATGCTGCCCATCTCAAGTCATTGGGAAAAACCCATCGCGAAGAGGTGATCGGTAAAACCGATCATGAACTTCACACTCCTGATCTCGCGCAGAAGTTCTACAGAGACGATCAAGCGCTGCTTGATTCTGGAACACCGCTGATCAATGTGGAAGAAAAGACAGTCGGTCAGGACGAAATCGAAATCTGGGCGCTGACAACTAAAGTTCCGCTGCGAAATCTCGATGGTGAAACGATCGGCTTAGTCGGCATCACCCACGACATCACGCATCTGAAAGCAAGCGAAGAAGCACTCCGCCGCTCACAAGCAGATTTGCGGTCGGTGATTGACAGCACAAATACCGCCTTTCTATTTATGGATCGGGACGGGACGGTTCGAGCAGCAAATCGGGCTGCACAAGCCATCCATATGCTGCATTTTGGATACGAGTTGCAGATCGGGCGGTCAATGCGGACGTACATTCCCCCTGAGCATCGCACCACGTTTGATCAACAGTTTGAGAGGATACTCAGCGGCGTAAGCATCGTCACTGAAGAAATCTTGCCCTACAATGAGAAACCTCGTTACTACGAGTTCCATTACTTTCCGGTCAAAACTGCCGACGGCGAGATTATCGGCGTAACTGCCGCTTATGAGGATATCACCGAACGCAGAGACGCAGAAGCCGCCCTCAAGCAGAAACATCAAGAAGAACTGGCGATGCAGTCCTCACTGAAGGCGCTGCACAAAATCGGTATCGCGCTAGCGCATACCGAAACGCTCGAAGAATTCTACCGGACAACCGTCGAACTCGGCGCGGCGGCTTTTGGTTTTGAGCGTATTGGATTGGTGCTCTATGACCCCGAAAAACGCCAAGCGAACGGCACATATGGGATCACGGCAGGCGGCAGCATCGAAGACCAGCATCATCTGGTACTCAGCGAAGACTTGCTCCCGCCCACGCTGAAACAAACGATGGATCGTGGTGCGCTCGTGGTGTTCACCGAGGATGCGCAGCTCTACGAAGGCTATACCCCACTTACGCGCGGCAGCAGTGCCGCCGTTGCACTCTGGGACGGCACACTGCTCGGTTGGTTAGCCGTTGATAACGCGATCCATCATGCGCCGCTGACCCAAGTCCATTTGGATATTCTCGCCCTGTATGCGCTGACGGTTGGTTCGCTGTTAGCACGCAAACGCGCGGAACAAACGGCGCTGTCGCTCACACGACGGCTTGATATCGCTACTCACTCAGCCGGAATCGGTATCTGGGAATGGGATTTGGGAACAAACCTACTCGAATGCGATGATCGTGTGTATGCGCTCGTAAATTTGGTGCGTACTTCGAACACTTTCCCCGGCGAAGACCTTCCGCGCTTCGTGCATCCAGATGATTTAGCGCGGGCGCAAAGCGAGCTAGATGCGTCGATCAAAACAGGTCTGCCGTATGACTCCGAATTTCGGATTGTACGTACCGATGGAAAAGTGCTGCATGTCCGCAACACGGGCATCGTGATCTTTGACGGTGCGGGCAGAGCCATCCGTATGATTGGTGCGGTGTGGGATACGACGACGCTCAAAGAAAGTGAAACAGCGCTGCGTGACGCGCTTGGGCACGAAAGAGAACTCGGAGAACTCAAATCACGCTTCGTTTCGATGGCGTCTCATGAATTCCGAACACCTCTCGCCGCAATTTTGGCGACGACAGATACACTAGCGATCTACCGGAAGCGGATGAACGAGGAACAAATCGACGCCCGCTTAGAGAAAATTCGCCAGCAGGTTAATCATATGCGCGACATTACAGACGATGTGCTTCAGTTGGCGCGCATTCAAGCGGGTCGTGTCGAGTGCGTACCGACCGAAGGCGATTATGATGCGCTGTGCAGGGATATTGTCGAGGAGTTTGAAAGCCAAGCGTTATATCGCGGTCGAATACTCTATACCAACACCAAGCCACCTGTGATCGGGTTGTATGATGTTCATCTGCTGCGGCAAGTGATCAGCAATTTGATCTCGAATGCGCTGAAGTATTCCCCCGCGAGCACACCTGTCCGCATCGTACTCGATCATGACTCGACGAGCGTCCGTTTGAGCGTCACCGATGAAGGGATCGGGATTCCCGCCGAAGATCAGAAGCACCTATTTGAACCATTCCACCGCGCCCGTAATGTTGGCACAATCTCAGGCACGGGTCTGGGGTTGAGCATCGCCAAGCAGTCAGTCGAAATGCATGGAGGTTCGATTCACGTCACCGACGGCGAGAGCGTTGGGACTGTTTTCACCGTGACGATGCCGAAGAATCCGCCGACCCCAACCCCTTCAAAAAACGAACCCGAATCCGCTTGATACATCATCTGACCATCCCCATGTGTGCGTGGGGATGGTCAGAGATAACTGCTATTCGCTTGGGCGCGGTGTCCGGTAGTGGACACCCATTGTATTGAGCCGCGTCAAGTGGCTTTCTAATCGGCGTAGAAAACTCTGGTACGAGGTGCGTGGTGCAGCCGACCACAACGCCTCAGCGAGTGCCAGTGCACGCGGAAAAATCATGTATTCCACATGGGATTCGCTGCCCATGTACTCCGTCCAGACGTTCCCCTGCCCGCCCATAACAAAGTGCGCTTTGTCTTCAGGTACGCCAGCAATCGGGTCGAATTCAAAAACATGACTCAATGGGATATAGCCGCCGATTCCCGGCGGCTCGCCAACGCCATCTAAGGCTTGGTAGTAATCAAAATAGCAGTGCGTATTCGGCGTCATGACCACATGATGCCCCGCCGATGCCGCTTCAATGCCCCCCTCTGCACCGCGCCAACTCATAACAGATGCGTTCGGCGCGAGTCCGCCTTCAAGAATCTCGTCCCAGCCGATCAAGCGCCGCCCTTTTGCTTCAAGTATCTTCTCGACACGGCGGACAAAATAGCTTTGGAGTTCGTGTTCGTTTTTCAAGCCTTCTTGCCGAATCCGTGCTTGACAGTGTGGACATGATTCCCAGCGAATCTTTGGGCATTCATCCCCGCCAATGTGAATGTATTCACTCGGAAACAGATCAACGACTTCGCTCAATACCTGCTCGACAAACTCAAACGTAGTGTCTTTTCCCGCACACAGCACATCCGGCTCAATGCCCCATGCAATGCGAACGGCATAATCTTTGCCGACGCATCCAAGCTCTGGGTAGCTCGTTAACGCCGCCACCGCATGCCCCGGCATTTCGATTTCAGGAACAACGGTGATAAAACGGCTTTGCGCGTAAGCAACAACATCCCGGATTTCTTCTTGTGTGTAAAATCCGCCGTAAGGCACGTTATCGATCTGGTTACTTCCACGCGGCGGAAGGGATGTCCCTGCCCTCACCGAGCCAACTTCCGTAAGACGGGGATAACGCTTGATCTCGATTCGCCACCCCTGATCATCGGTCAAATGCCAGTGAAGCACACTCAGCTTATACAACGCCATCACGTCGATCAGTTTCTTCACAAATGACACCGGGAAGAAGTGCCGCGAAACATCAAGCATCAACCCCCGCCATTCAAAACGCGGCGCATCTTCGATATGCACAGCGGGCACACGTAGATCGCCTAAAGCCGCTGTCGTGGGTGGGAGAAGCTGACGCAGGGTTTGCATACCATAGAACAAATCGCGCTCGGTCGAAGCCGTAAGCATCATCCGTTCGGGTGTAATATCCAGCGTGTAACCGTGTGATGATCCCGCAGAAGTCAGGACGAGTGCGTTGTTGTTTGTACTCGCTTGTTGATCAAAGGGCGTAACAGCAAGCGCAGCCCCGGTCACGGCGCGCAGCATATCTGCGATCAGCGCGGCGATCCGCTCCGTCCCCTCCGCCGAAAGGATGCGCGTTTCAGAATTGATCACAAATTCCCCGCTGCCGGGGATCACGAGTTTCGGGAATGGAATCAGTGCGAACTGCATCACGAAGTATCCTTTAGAAAATGTAAACTGCGAACCGTAACCCACTAGGTCTCTGGATATGGGCGGACGCGCGGCATGATATGAGCGGCAAAGCACAACACCGCCGACAGCATCAATACACGCCCGACAAACGTCAAGCCTGTCAGAATGCTCCACTGCCCGATCACGGATGCGATAATCCCGGTGTTGAGCAGCAGAAACGCCGCCTGTGCGAGCCAAACACGTCCGTATTTTGGCGGCATCGGGAATCGCGGCATGATCCAGAATGCCGTTCCCATGATCAACTGCATCACCCAACCAAACAGGAGAATATCCCCATGAGGCAGCATCAGCCTTGGAATATCCGCGCCGATGGGAATCCCCTTATTGAATAAGACCAATCCGCCGAGCGTAAACCCGATTCCGAGGTAGATCAACGCGGTGCGGATCATCAAAACACTTAAGCGCGGCATGTTCTACCGCTCCTTCACGCGAGTCCATGTGTTGGCAATAAACAACCACCCTGCCAACACTTGAAGCGCTGCCGAGATCGCGAGTGTAATCCCCCACACTGTGCTCGGCTGATAGATCAGCAGGGTTTCACCTATTACCCGCAAGATCAACCCGCTGTTGAGCAGGAGAAACACTCCCCACGCGATCCGGGTGCTGCCGCGCGGGATTTGTTTCGTCATCTTCGGGAACATCCAGTAAGCGACGCCAATGATGATCTGCGTAATCCAGCCAACGGTCAACAAATGCAGAAAGACCGGTCGCAGGGATGCCAACATCGGATTTAGGTTAAAAACGGGCTGTGCTGCCATGACGACACCGAGCGCCAACGCAGCGGCAAAGTACACCAGTCCTGCTTTGATATGTAAACGTGCATGCAGCGGCATAAGACTAAATGCCTTCTTTCGTTCAAGACTGCCGTAATAATGCTTCGTTATGCGCGCCGATGCAATTAGACAACCCCTTACTCATTGGATATAGCCGGGAGGGTGATTCGGAAGCATGAACCTCTGCCCAGTGTGCTCGATGCCGAAATTTCCCCGCCATGACGCCCAGCGATACGCTGCGCAATCGGCAGCCCCAAGCCAAAGCCAGCCGTGCTGTGTGCCTCGTCGTGCCTCCAAAACAGTTCGAATAGATGCGGCATATCTTCTTCTGCGATCCCGCAGCCTGTGTCTCGAACCTCCAACCACACGCGGTTATTCTCATGACCTAACTCTACCGTGATCGTCCCGGATGCTGGTGTGAACTGGTAAGCATTATCGAGCAGCTGGCGAACCGCATCGGTAAGATAATTCGGGTCTATCATCACAAGCGGTAGAGGGGTGTGTTTTTCACACAGAAGCGGAGGCGCATGCCCATGTGTGGTAATCGCGTATTGACACACAGGCTCGATCACTTCATCGAGCGCCAGCGGCTGCATATTAAGCGGTTGGCTGCTTTCCAGACGCGCAATCGTGAGCAGCATATCCACCAAGCGGGCGATGCGTTTCACTTCGTCGTCGATTTGTGCTTTCTTGGTCAGCCGCTGCACGGGATCGTCCACGCGCATCATAATATGCGTGCTGGCGCTGATCACCGCCAGCGGCGTGCGAAACTCGTGGGCAGCATCTTGTATGAACTGTGTCAGCAGATTCGCACGTTCGGTTTCGAGTGCAAGGTCAAAATCACGCTGCAGCGCCAGCTTTCTCTCTGTGATGTCGAGGACAATCACCAGCACTTCGTCCTTATCAACAGGGATCGAACGGACTTCGAGCTGACGTTGTTCCCCCTGCACTGCAAGTTCAATTTCCCTTGTTTCGACATGCCCGCTTTTTAGTGCGCACTGAATTGTGTCGAGAAAAGCATTTCCCATCACCTCTGGAACTACCGAGGCGTATCCCTTTCCAATGCCCTTGTTGTTCACCGAAACGATATTCTGAGAACTCGGGGCATGACAGTCTAGTATCGTTCCATCTGAGCGCAGCCGGAAAATGAGATCAGGAATCGCGTGGAGAATAGCGCGCTGGCGTTCCTCGCT
>JAPKMU010000102.1 GCA_026645745.1 Anaerolineae bacterium
TACAACCCTCTGATCTCCCGTCAACAGTTTTAGCGTCAGGTGGTGCAAGACTGCTGCACCTATCAGGAATTACGCTGGCGCTTGGGGAATCCGCTGCCGCGACTGCGCATGAAACTGCTCGTATCGCCAAGCAGCACGGCTGGCAGTTCAGCTTTGACATCAATTACCGTCAGTTGTTGTGGTCGGCACAAGCGGCGCGTGAAGGATGCCACGCACTCGCAGCAATGGCAGATATTTTGTTTCTGCCGCTCCGTGATGCGGTGAAACTTTATGGCGCGCCTGCCGATCCCTTTGCGGCTGTCAATCACATGTATGACCTGTATCCAAACGCCACGATCGTGATGACCCTCAGCACGGAAGGCGCGATCGCCCGATTGGATAAAACGGTCGTCAAGCAGCCTATCTACCCGGCAGAAACAGTCGGCAGATTGGGCGGCGGCGATGCGTTTGTTGCTGGGTACTTGTACGGGCATTTGATCGGTGCGCCGCTGGATGAAACGCTCCGATGGGCGACTGCCAGTGCCGCGTACAAATACAGCATGGTCGGTGATATGCCGCTGCTTGACCACAAACCGATCCGTGAGTTGGTTGAGCACGGGCAGCAGTCCGGTTTGCTGCGCTGAACCGCGCAGCAAACCGGAGTTCATCGCTATGTCGGCGGATTGGTCTGAGCGCCTTGCCACAGTCCATAAAGATACATCACCGCCAACGCGCGGTCATACAATCCGTAACCGGTGCGGCATGTTTCGCCCCAAATCGCCCGTCCGTGATCAGGGCGTATGGGTCCCGTGTAGCCAATATCGATCAAGGCGCGCATGATCGCGGGGAAGTTGATGTGAGTCGCATGGGTATGCGCGACTTCGCGGAAACACTGCTCCCCGGTCAATTCGACGTTGCGCAGATGAACGAAATGAATCCGTTCTGCGAACTGATGCACCATATTCACAAGGTCGCAGTCCGCCAGCGTGCCAAGCGACCCTGTGCAGAACGTCAAGCCGTTGTGCGGGCTGTTGACGATGTTGAGAATACGCTGAATCGTTGGGGGATCACGCACGACACGCGGCAAGCCGAAAATCGACCAAGGTGGATCGTCGGGATGGATCGCCAAGAAAACGCCGGATTCCTCTGCAACCGGGACGACACGCCGCAAGAAGTATGCGAGGTTTTCGAACAGGGCTTCTTCATTTATTGAGCGGTACTCATCGAGGACGGCTTGCAGCTCATCCCCGGTGAAACCTCGCGCCCATGCGACCCGCATTTCCAGCCCACGCCGGAGGTCATAGTCGAGCGCTGTCTGATGATCATATGCGGTGACATACGAACCATCATCAAGCTGCAAACGCATGTCGGTACGCATCCAGTCGAATACAGGCATGAAGTTGTAGCACAGGACAGGAATTCCGGCGCGACCCATATTGCGAATGCTTTCGCAGAAGATGTCGATGAGTTCGTCGCGTTCCGGCGATCCCTTCTTGATCGCTTCTGCGACGCGGATACTTTCGATCACATCAAGGCTGAACCCATGCGCATTCACCTGCTGTTTGAGCGTGACGAAATCCGCTTCTGTCCATACATCGTATTCCGTCTTGTTTTCGATAGTGCCGACGATCCCGCGCACCACTGGAATTTGTGCAATATCTTGTAAGCGCACGGTATCGCTGTCCCCGAACCAGCGCATCGTCATCTTCATGAATAATCCCTACACGTCTATACGCCGCCGAAGACGCTGAATCCGCCGTCGATAGGAACAACGATGCCGGTGACGAAGCGTGCCGCGTCACTCGCCAACCATACCAGCGTACCGACGAGATCATCGGGTTCGCCAAACCGCCGCATCGGTGTCGCATTGATGATCGCGTTCCCGCGTGGTGTGAGATCGCCGGTGTCCTTGTCGATCAGCAGGAAACGGTTTTGTTCACCGAGGTAAAAACCGGGCGCAATGGCGTTCACACGGATATGCGGGCTGTGTTCCTGTGCGATGTGAACCGCCAGCCATCCGGTAAAGTTGTTGAGTGCGGCTTTTGCGGCGCTGTAGGCGATCACCCGTGTGAGAATCTTATACGCTGCCATTGACGAGACATTGATGATCGATCCGCTTTGCGCCTGTACCATCAACTTGCCAAACACCTGTGAAGCCAACACCGCACTCGTGTAGTTGAGATCGAACACACCCTGCATTGCGTCCGGCAGCAGATCAAAAAATGTGCGCTGCCCCGGCACGGCGGTCGCTTCCGGTTTGTTGCCGCCCGCGCCGTTAACGAGAATATCCACTTTGCCGTAAGCATCGATCACCTGCTGCGCAGCGCGTTCCAGCGCCGCCTGATCCAGCACATCGGCACTGATGCCTATCGCCTTCGCACCCGATTCGCGGAGTGCGGCGACCGTGTGATCGATCTTCGCCTGATCGCGCGCAATCACAACGAGCGATGCCCCCGCGTCTGCCAACCCATGACACATCGCCGCGCCAAGCACGCCAGTTCCACCCGTGACGACCGCGACTTTTCCGCTCAAATCAAAGATATTGTTACGCATATGCCATGCGCGCCCAGATCAGGGACGCTCCTCAGTTAAAAAATCTTCGCGGATCGGGTTGAAAGTATCGACCAGCCGCACATGCGCGCTCAACGTCTGGATCGAATGCGGTATGTTGGATGGAACGACCACTAAATCTCCCTCGCTGAGATCATACGCTTCGCTGCCGAGGAAGAAGCGCACACTGCCTGCGGCAACATACGTGATCTGCTCGTGTGGATGACTGTGCGGCGGGTCGGGCTGCGCCGCTGGACCGTCCGTCAAATCAATCACGACGGTCATCAGGTGGTCGCCATGCGCCAGATAGCGTTCACGCCCCGGTGCGATCAACTGAGGATGGGTTTGGTTATACAAGGTTACGGGCATAGGATTCGTTCATTCCCATTAGATAAGGTCAACGTGCCAGCCATCCACCGTCTACCGGAATTGTTGCCCCATGTAGATAGTCGGACGCAGATGACGCGAGAAATACGGCTGCACCCTGTAAGTCTTGAGGAGTTCCCCACCGACCGACCGGAATACGCGCCAGTATCGCCGCGCTGCGCTGATCATCGGCGCGCAGCGCGGCAGTGTTGTCCGTCGCCATATAGCCGGGGGCAATCGCGTTCACGTTGATTCCAAGCGATGCCCATTCATTCGCCAGCGCCCGCGTGATTCCCATGATGGCGCTTTTCGCCGCCGTATATGAGGGTACAAACACGCCACCCTGAAAAGACAGCATCGACGCCACGTTGATAATCTTACCGTAGCTGCGCTCAACCATCGACCGCGCCGCCGCTTGTGCTAAGAAAAACGCCGCCTTCAGGTTTATTTGCAAGACAGCGTCCCAGTCCTCTTCGCTGAATTCGAGCGCAGGCGTGCGCCGGATGATTCCCGCGTTGTTGATGAGAATATCGACTGCGCCTAACTGCCCCTCAACCTGTTTGATGATCGCCGCGAGGTCTTGCAGAGTTGCTGTCTGAAGATCGGCGGAAATTTGTAGAAAGCGGCGTCCGGCGGCTTGCACCTGATCACACGTTTCATCGCAGTCCGGTGTGCGATCCAGCCCTGCGATGTCGGCTCCGGTTTCCGCCAAGCCGACTGCCATCGCCTGCCCTAGTCCGCGACTTGCTCCGGTGACAAGGGCGATCTTTCCATCGAGTCGAAATGCGTCAAGAATCGTCATCGTAAAAGCCTTAGTACAATGTCGTCATCGGGACGGCATCCATATCGTTGAATGCTTGATTTTCGCCCGCCATCGCCCAAATGAAGGCGTAGTTTCCCGTTCCCATGCCCGCGTGGATCGACCAACTTGGCGAAATTACGGCTTGTTCGTTGCGGATCACAAGGTGGCGCGTTTCGCTTGGATCACCCATCAGGTGAAAAACGACGTTATCGCCGCTGATGTTGAAGTAGAAATACACTTCCATGCGCCGTGCGTGCAGATGAGCGGGCATGGTATTCCACATGTTATTTGGATCCAACATGGTCAAGCCCATAACAAGCTGACAGCTTTTTACGCCATCGGGATGAATGTACTTATTGATGGTGCGCTCGTTGGAGTTGGCAATGCTGCCCAGATGCACAGGCGATGCACTGCTGATCGGGATGTGCGTCGTCGGGTAGGTGGCGTGCGCTGGCGCGCTCGTGAAGTAGAAATGCGCGGGTTGGTCGGCGCTGGCGCTGGCAAACAACACGTCACGCGTGCCCATGCCGATGTATAACCCGTCATGCAGGCTCATCACATAGGGAATGCCGTCCACCGTGATCGTACCAGCCCCGCCCACATTGATGATGCCGATTTCGCGCCGCTGAAGGAAGAAATCAGCACCTAAATCTTTCGGAGATGCCGTCAGCGCCAGCGGAGCCGCCGTTGGCGCGGCTCCGCCAATGATCATTCGGTCGATGTGACTGTAGGTCAGCGTCACTTCGCCGGGTACAAACAGGGTGGGGATCAGGAACTGTTCACGTAACTGAGCAGTCGTAAAAGTCTTTACATCGTCGGGATGAAACGGATAACGCATATCCATCGTTGAGTCACCTATCCTAGAGTTCGATCAAGTAAAGTTGAACACGCCCGCCGTGATCAGAGGCGTACAGAATGCGGCTGCCATCCCAATCCCATGTGGGGTGACAGTGGCTGCTCTGCGTGTGCCAAGAGGTGCCGTGCGCGCATAAGGTCTGATGGGTCGCTTTTTCGCCGGAAATGTCAATCAGCAGTAGATGATCGACATCATCCGCGACCAGCACCGTGTTATCCGGGTTGGCGTGATAATGATTGCAGTAGTATGGCAGATCGATTTTGCGGACGAGCTTGCCATTGCGATCCATCAAGCCGACGAATGGGATCATCGTGTTCTCGTTGACGGCAACCTCTTTCACAACCGCTTGTGTGCGGTGCGATGTGATCGTGCCGTCGTGACCGGGTCCGCGATTATCAAAGAAAACATACCCATCCTGAGTCCAGAATTCGTGTCCAATCGAGTCGTGTTCTTGCTGACGGAAGCACGGGCGGACTTCATGCGAGACGAAATCGAGGAACCAGATGCGCTGCGTGACGAGATTCCAAGGTCCTTCGTGACAAAATGTCCCCAGCGTCGGATCGACGGGCGAAAACTGGAAATGCCCGACCTGATGCGTGTCTTTGAACACATCGAATGAGCCAGAACCGTCAGCATATGCCAGCGTAATCCGCCCATCCTTGATTTCATAGAAGCGTTCCTTGAAGCCTGCATAGTTTGCGCCGTGATAATGAATTGGCGAAGGTGAAACTTCGTTGCGGCAGAACGCGACGTATGCCCGGTTGGGCGCAATCGAAGGAACGCTCGCCATTGCGTAAGCGCCGTGCTCCTGATAGACCACCGTTGCCTGTCCGGTTTGCGTATGATGTATCTTGACTTCTTTTCCCGTGTGATAGGCGATCAAATCGCCTTCGGGTGTTTTCGTGACTGCGTGCGGCGTATTCACGATATCATCGGAAAGCTGCTCGATTTCGCCAGTATCGAGATTCATGCGATAAATGCAGTATTCCGGGTCTTCGTGCGGCGCGACATCCTTACCGGAAGCGCGATCCGACTGGAAGATGATTTCATTCTTGCCGCGTACAAATGAGTTTTCGGTGAAATACATGTGTACGTTATTGCCAGTGGATGTAAGACGCTTGATCGTTCGTCCCGTCGTCGGGTCGGTGAATGTGGTGATCTCCGATGCCCATTTTTTGCCCGCCATGTGATGAGTCCTTTTATGCAAGCGGTGTGATGGTTAAACTGAATTCTGTTCCCGTAACGCGCGTGATGAGCCGTTTAAGGACTCCTTCGCGTTCGTTTTCACGGCATTCTCGTTCCAATGTTTCCAGCGAAAACTGCGCGCCTTCCGCTTGGATGCGGATCGCGGAATGTTCGCCCGTGATCGTTACGGTATCGCCCGCAATCTCGACCTCGTGCCATGTCACAAAGCATTCGTCGATAGGCAGCGGTTCGCCCGTGAACACAAACGAGTCGTGCAGTTGAACAACGCCCGTGTTTGGTTCCAACGTGAGTGTTCGCCGCGCTTGGGTGAGCTGCGGTAGATCATACGCGGTGTGAAAATCGACGACGACGAATTTACGCCCATCGCGCGCGCCGTGCTCTACGATTGTGCCGTAGAACTGGCGCGTCCCGTCGAATTCGCGCCCATGCTGCTGCATCTGCCCGCCAATACGCGGGATGTTATGCGTCGATGCGTTGTTAAACGGATTCTCGTAGCGGTGTTGGCGGAAATATTCCTTGCTGTATTTGCCCCGTCCCGCGTCGGGGATCAAACTCACCCCGTTGATGTGATACACAAAACTGCCGACATCGACATGGCTGTGATGCCCGTCGTTGTGACCGACGGTGACCGCAAGCACGACAGGTTTCGCTTGTGCCGCGCCTACCAGCTTGACAACGCCCACCGTTGGCAGCACGTAATCGCGCAGCGGAGGCGCTTCGCAGTCCTTTCCATCCCACCAGACGATTTGGCGCAGCATAATCGGCAGCTTGGCGATGGAATAGCTGTGTTCATCGGGGCGACTGCTGTTTCCGATCAAGGCGCGTAATTCGCTCACACCTGTGCGTTCAGCGATGCGCTGCACGATTCCGGCTGGAAGCTGAACCGTATCAGGCGTATCGCCAAAGTTTAGGTACATCGGGGGCTTGAGCGCCATTCCAACCGGATAATAGGCGATGGCTTTCATGCGCTCGGCTGCCAGTAAATCGTATTCACCGCCGCTGATCTCGCGCAGCAGTTCGGCAACGGTAACATAGTACATCAAGCCGTATGCCCAGTAGCCCACACCTTCGATACTGCCGCCGTCCGCTTCAAACGCCGTCGTGATATACGCGTCGAAGCCTTCCAACACCATCGACAGCGCTTCGCTTAGGGTTTGCACGTCTTGTTCTAGCCGCAAAAATGCCAAGCCGATGCTGCCATTGCACACGCCGTTCCAGTTGAGTTCACCTTTGAACCACCAGTGATTACGCCCATGCGCGAGATACGGTTTGAAGATGTGCCGTTCGACTTCACGGCGCACACGTTGGACAACTTCCGGTGCGAGATCGTCTTTCAGGAGGTAAACCGTCTCCGCGAGAACTGCACCAGTTTCGGCGGCGAAAAGATCAATGCTGTCCGGCTCACGGGTGAGTGAAGTATGCGCGCCAAGCGCTTCAGTGCGGATAATCGGTGGGGGAACGTCCCAGTAATCCGGACCCTGTTCCTCATGCGCTGGAACAACCCATGATGTTTCCTCGCAGATCGCCCAGAGTATGTCCTGCACCGCATCAAGCATGGATTCATCACCCATGATGGTTTCGACCAAGGCGCGCGTGAGCATGGCGCGGCGATGGAAATAGGGATTTTGGTAGCTGGGGCGTTCGCCCGTGCGCTCGAACTCGCGGTAGCCGGAATACTTTAGCATCGGAATTTCGTGCACATCCGGCACGATCTGGCGCATGACGGTCAGCATATGCGGTGTGATCGCTGCTTGGCGGATTTGTTCGCGCAGATTGCTGATTGCTGCGGGCGACCGCAGCCAGCGCTTCAACTGGGCGGAAGATGGACGGCTTAACATGATCTAGTGAACCCCTTTGAGCGTCAGTTCATCGGAGAAATGACAGGCGACGCCATGCCCATCACTCATTGCACGCCACGCCGGAACCTGCTGTTTGCAGATGTCTTTGGCGTAAGGACAGCGCGTATGGAAAACACAGCCCGAAGGCGGTTTGGAAGGATTAGGTACATCCCCGGTCAAGATTATTCGTTCGCGCTTGATGTCCGGGTTGGTCGAAGGCACAGCGGAAAGCAGCGCCTCGGTATATGGGTGAAGCGGTTGGCGGTAAAGGTCACTCGATTCTGCGAGTTCCATGATTTTGCCAAGATACATCACGGCGACTCGGTTGCTGATGTGCTGCACCACCGATAGATCGTGAGCGATAAATAGGTACGTCAGCCCGAATTCATGCTGCAAATCTTGAAGGAGATTCACCACCTGCGCTTGCACCGACACATCGAGCGCAGATACTGGCTCATCGCAGACGATCAGGCTCGGTCGAAGCGCCAGCGCGCGGGCGATGCCGATACGCTGGCGCTGACCGCCGCTAAACGCATTCGGGTAGCGATTCATGTGTTCCGGGCGCAAACCGACTTTCCGCAGCAAGCCCGCGACTTCTTCTTTAAACTGCGCTGGTGCTTTGCCTTCGCGGATCACGAGTGGTTCACTCACGATGTCGAGCACGGTCATACGCGGATTGAGCGACGAGTACGGGTCTTGAAAAATCATCTGGATTTCGTGGCGATAGGCTTTCAGATCATGAAGGCTCATCTGCGCAAAATCAACGACCGGATCGGCGTGATACAGTACTTCGCCGGAAGTCGGTTGGTAAGCGCGCACAATGCAGCGTCCCGCCGTTGTTTTACCGCAGCCGCTTTCACCAACTAAGCCGAGCGTCTCGCCGCGCTGCACAGCAAAGTTGATACCATCGACGGCGCGAACATATCCAACTGTGCGTTTAAGCACACCGCGCCGGATGGGAAAGTGCATCTTCAAATCTTTGACTTCCAATAAAGTCCGCGAATGTTCGGTCATCACGCTTTAGCCTACCTCCGCGTATAGGGTGCAGCGCACCATATGTCCCGGCTCAACTTCGACGAGCGGCACACCAGCCGGATCCGCGCATGCGTGCTTTTTGTTCTTGACGGGACAGCGATCAAAGAAGGCGCAGCCTTTGGGAACATTAAACGGATCAGGGATCATTCCCGGAATCGGATGCAGGCGGCTGCGCTGCTTGTTTCCCATTTCAGGAACCGATTGGAGCAGTCCGACCGTGTAAGGATGTGAAGGCTGCTTAAAGATTGTGTCGCGCGTGCCAATTTCAACGACTTTGCCGAGATACATCACGGCGACACGGTCAGCCACTTCGTTGATTACACCGAGGTTATGCGTAATCATCATGATGGCAGAGTCGAATTTCTGCTGTAAGTCGCGCATCAGATCAAGAATTTGCGCCTGAATCGTCACGTCAAGCGCTGTTGTCGGTTCATCAGCGATGAGAAGCTGAGGATTGCATGACAGCGCCATTGCAATCATGGCGCGCTGGCGCATTCCGCCGGAATACTGGTGCGGATACGAACGGATGAATTCGCGCGCGTTGGCGATACGCACCATTTCCAGCATGGTGACGGCGCGTTCTTCGGCTTCTTTGTTATCCACTTTCTGATGCAGCTTGATGGCTTCCATAATTTGATCGCCGATGGTGTGCAGCGGCGAAAGTGAAGTCATCGGTTCTTGAAAGATCATGGCGATTTCATTGCCCCGAATATCGCGCATGAGCGTTCCATTTGGGTCAAGCTGCGCCATGTTGACTTCATCCCCGTTTGGGCGGCGAAACCAGACATCGCCCCGGTGAATCTTGGCGATACGCTTGGGCAGCAGACGCATGACACTATGCGCGGTCACGCTTTTGCCGCAGCCTGATTCGCCTACCACGCCGAGCGTTTCACCTTTGCGAATGTCGAGCGTTACGCCATCCACGCCGCGTACTATGCCGTCGAGCGTGCGAAAATGCACTTCGAGATCGTTCACTTCTAAGATGTTTTCCGGTTTCATGGCGTACCTCAAATCGTGAACGGATCAGCCGCATCGCGCAGCCCGTCGCCGAGGAAGCTGAATGCCAAAATCGCAATCACGATCACGATTGCAGGCGAGAGCACCCAAGGATAGAGCGCCAGCGATTCAAAGTTCTGCGCCTCTTGCAGCAGCACGCCCCAACTTGTAACCGGGGGACGCAGCCCCAAACCCAGAAAACTGAGCGCCGTCTCTGCGATGATCATGGCGGGAAGTGCCAGCGTCGCTACGACGATGATTTGCCCAAAGGTCGCCGGGATCAAATGTTTGAAGATGATGCGCCAATGCCCCGCTCCGGCGAGACGTGCCGCCATCACGTAGTCGCTTTCGCGCAGTGACAGCACCATGCCGCGAAGCTGACGCGCCAGCCATGTCCAACCGATCAGCGACAGGATGACGGTGATGGCGAAGTAGGTCTGTTCCTGACTCCAGCCCGCCGGAATCGCAGCAGAGAGCGCCATCCAGAGCGGAATCGTCGGGAAAGCGCGCACGATTTCGATCAAGCGCTGGATGATTTCGTCTATCAAGCCGCCAAAGTAACCGGACGCCACGCCCAACACCGTGCCGATGATCAGGCTCATCACAACGCCTACTAAGCCAATCGTGAGCGAAATCTGGCTGCCGTAGATGATGCGCGAGAACATGTCTCGCCCCTGCCGGTCAGTGCCGAGCAGGCTGATCACGCCGCCGCCTTCGGTGAGAAACAAATGCACATCCGTCTCAATCAAGCCAAACAGTTTGTAGGATTCGCCGTGCGCAAAAAATGTCAAATAGAGCTTATTTTCGGTTTGCCGGTAGACACGCCGCAGATTGGCGTCAAATTCAGTGATGACCTCATAGACGAAGGGGCGAAACTGCCCTTCATCAAATAGATGAACTTGCTGCGGCGGCAGATAAACCTGCTGGACGAAACGGGTGGTCAAACCGTAAGGCGCGACAAAGGGCGCGAACAGCGTGATCACATAGAAGAACAACACAATGAACCCACCGAACATTGCCGCCTTGTTACGTCGGAAACGCCGCCACATGACCGTCCACTGCGAGACGGCGAAACGCGCCTCGTTCGCACTCAAACCTTGTGGTTCGGATGTTTCCGTCTGCGCGTTCTCAGCAAGTTCGCGGTATAAGTCGCGCAGTTCCGCCGAGGTTTGCTCAACATCCTTATGCGTGGTCATGTGTAAACAATCCTTGGGTCTAGCCACGCCAACACCAGATCTGCGACCAGATTGGCGATGAGCAGCATAGCGGACATCAGCAGCAAAAACGTCCCGGCAACATACATGTCTTGGCTGAGGAGGGCGCGTAGGAACAGTGGTCCCGTCGTTGGCACCGACATGACCACGCCGATCAGAATCGACGAGGAGATGATTTTGGGGATTTCGAGCGCGATCACCGTGATCACCGGGTTGAGCGCAGAACGCACGACATACTTGTTGATCACTTTGCGTTCGGTTAACCCTTTGGCGCGGGCGGTGGTCACATACTGCTGATTCATCGCGTCCAGCATCCCATTACGCATGATTCGCATCAGTTGGGCGGTGCTCGCTAAGCCTAGAATGACGGCGGGGGGCCAGATGTGCAGGAAGAAATCCCATGCTTTGGCGGCGCTCATTGGCGCGTTGATGTATTCCTGCGAGATAAAGCCCATGACATCCCAACCGGCGACGATGCCGATGTACACCCAGATCAGCGCCAGCAAGAAACCGGGAATGGATAAGCCGAGGAATGCAATCACCGACAGCGTGACATCACCCGGTGAATACTGATGCGTCGCTGAATAGATGCCGATGGGGATGCCTAATACGATCATGACGAATATCGATGCACCACCTAACAATAGGGTGTACCACACTTGATCGTCGATGAGCGGTAGAACGTCGGTGCTCCATTCAAACGAATACCCGAAATCACCGCGTGGAAATCCTGCGATCCATTTGAAATACTGGTTGATGAAGGGTTCATCCAGACCATAGCGTTCACGCAGCAGATCGGCGGTTTCGTTCGACATCCCACCACCGCTCGATCCCTGTACGGCTTGCAGTGTCGTGAAAAAGTCACCGGGAGGGAGTTGGATGATGAGGAACGAGATGAACGAGATGACCAACAGCATCGGTATCATCGCTAGTATACGCCTGACGATATATGCGACCATCAATACCTCCCGAAGGAAAACTGACGAGACTCTAGGAGGGGGTCGAGGGCTGTACACCCCCGACCCGATCTTCCTTCTTTGGGCTACTGATTGGCGTCGCCATCAGTGAAGTAGAAATGCGCGGGATCCATCGTTCCGGGTGTCATGATGATCCAGTCCGCCGTGTGATTCGGGGACACATTCATGAAGTTGTTCCTAACCACAACCGGATTGGGAACCAAGCCAACCGTACCGAGCGTCCATAGGTTTTCGGTCGATGTGCGCACGATTTGCTGGCAGATTGACGTTTGCTGCGCCGGATCAATCGTCAGTTTGTATTCGTTGTACAAGTCCATCACCGCGCGGAACTCCGCCGTCGGCTCTTCGCCGCTCGCGCCGCCGGTCTTGTACCACGTACCGAAAGCCGGAGCCATCCACGAACGCTCGTCAAACGGGAACTGGTAGATCGGATCGACCATCGGCACGAGACCGCGATCCGTCGTCCACGTCGCTACCATGACTTCGTTCGCACCGGCACGGGGCCAGTAAACGTCACGGGTCATCGTTTCGACTTCCGTGCGCACGCCGACTTCGTTCCACCACTGCGAGATCAGTTCGAGCGAGTCAGCGATGGTTGCTTCTGTATCGGATGATTCGACCACCAACAGCAGTTCGGAACCGTCCGCGAAGGTGTAGAAACCATCCGCGCCCATGACGAGACCCGCTTCTTCCAACAATTGGCGTGCGAGTTCGGGATCGTACTCACCATGAATATTTTCAATTTCGGGGACGTAGCACGGCGAATCCGGTACAACGGTTTCGGTACGCGGCACACCCTGACCGAGGAATACCAGTTGATTGAGCGTGTCACGGTCAATCGCGTGGGACATTGCGCGGCGGAAGCTGAGATTTTGGAACAGCTCACGATACTGGGGATCGCCATAGCTTTGGTTGAACCACAGTGTCGCATTAGAAGCCGTTGCTTGGGGCCACAGCAGCATGTGATAGTCGCCCGCTTCGGCGTTTTCTTGATAGACTGGAAACTGCGTCAAGCTGATTGCACGCGCCTGCATGCTTAGATCACCTGCAATACCCATCGCGTTGACACCGGGGACGCCATCCACCAGATGGAAGTAAACTTCGTCAATATAGGGGAGTTGGTTGCCCGCTTCATCGACACGGTAATAATACGGATTGCGCTCCGCCACCATCAGCGTCGTGCCTTCTTCGTACTGCGTGATCTTCCACGCGGTCATGACGGGGCGATCAACATTGTAATCGAACGCTGCTGCTTCAAAGGCTTCGTAGCTTCCCGTTGAGCTGTATGCCGGATGGAACTGCTCAAGATAATGCTTGGGCGCATAGAAACCGAAGCGCTCGAAGCCGAGGGGCCATTGGCTGCCATGAAATGCTAAACCGACTGTTTCCGCTAGACCATTCGGCGCGGCAAATCTGAGCGTGATCGTATTGTCGTCGATCTTCTCAAGCTGCATTGGTTCGCCGCCGACCATCCACTCACCATGAATCGCGGACGTGATATTCGTGTCCGTTTCGATGGCTTCCCACCAGAAAATGACATCATCAACCGTGAACAGAACGCCATCCGACCAACGCAGACCTTCGCGGAAGTGAAGCGTTAGTGCCGTGCCGTCATCGTTCCATGACCATTCATCTGCCAGACCGGGCTGAACCGGATCGCTTGGGTTGCGGGGCCAGCGCAGCACAGGATCATAAACAATGCGACCAAAAGCATGGAAGTCGTTGACGCCGCGCCACGCACGATGCCAGACACCGCCGTAGACGCCAATAGTGTCATCTTCAACGAGACTCACAACGCCGGGGTTGGCGGGTAGGCGTTCTTCGACGGGGGGGAGTTCACCCGCCGCAACACGTTCTGCCAACATCGGCGCTTCGGTATAAACCGTGTCTTGGGCGGAAACCACGCTGCTGAACAGCAGCGTCATGAGGATGAACATAAACAAACGTTTGAGCGACATTCTAAATCTCCACTGTCTATGAAAGGAATTTACGAAACGTCACGGAAACCGGTAGGTTGTTGACTGGCGTCCTCCTTTATTCGTTGAACCGGTAAGCCTGCTTGGCGAGGCGGTAGGCGAGATCGATCATCATGTCGTGTCCGTCTTGCTCATCAACGATCCGTCGCGTTACCAGTCCTGCCACCCAGTCAGCGCTTGCGCGCCGCCAGACATCGTGCCGCGCCGGAATCGACGGGTAAGCACGGGTGTCATCATTGAAGCCCGCCGTGTTATACAAACCAGCGGTTTCCACCACATTTTCAAAATAACGACGCATTCCGTTGAGGCTGTCGAAGAACCACCAAGGCGGACCAATGCGCAACGCGGGGTAATGCCCCGCCAGCGGTGCGAGTTCGCGGCTGTAAGTGCTTTCATCAAGGGTGAACACGATCAGAGTCAGATGCGGATTATTCCCGTAGGCGTTGAGCAGCGGCTTGAGATTCACCGTGAATTCGCTGCTGATGGGGATATCCGCGCCCATATCGCGCCCGAAACGCTCAAAAATCATCTGGTTATGGTTGCGGTGGCTGCCGATGTGAAGCTGCATCACTAAGCCGTCTTCGGTGCTCATGCGCGCCATCTCTATCAGCATGTGCCCGGTAAAACGTGCAGCATCGCGGTGTTCTTTTTCGCCGCGCAGTGCCTTTGTAAATACATAATCCGCATCTGCGTCGCTCATGTGGAAGGTGAATGCCGTCGGCGCGGCGTGATCGGTGGCGACTGCGCCCATCGACTTGAAGTAAGCGCGGCGATTTTCCAATGCGGCGATGAAACTGCGGTAATCGTGAATATCGATGCCTGATGCGGCGCTGAGTGCGTCAATATTCGCACGCCAATTTTCCGTATCCAGATTCACGACTGCATCAGGGCGGAAGGTGGGGATCACACGCCCATTCCAACCTGACTCACGAATTGCCTTGTGATGTTCGAGCGGATCAGCGGCGGCGTCGGTGGTCGCCAGCACTTCAATGTTGAAGCGCTCGAAAAGGCGGCGCG
>JAPKMU010000103.1 GCA_026645745.1 Anaerolineae bacterium
TCATCTCATGACCGCATTGATCATCGGCTATGGTAATCCGCTCTGCGGTGACGACGGCATTGGCGTGATCGCCGCCGAACGGCTGGACGAACTACTCACACGGGCAGAACTTCCCGTACAGGTGATCGTCGCGCATCAGTTGTTACCGGAAATGGTGATAGACATCGCGGCGGCGGAATTTGTCCTGTTCATTGATGCTGCGGTCGGGGATATTCCCGGCGAAATCCGTACCTCTCCGGTTGAGCCTGAGCCGCCGGGGGTGTACGTTGGACATACGTTTACGCCGCACACGCTGATCGGTTTGGCGCAAACGGTGGGTGAATCAATGCCGCGCGCCGTGCTGGTGACGATCACAGGTGGCGTGTTCGATTTGGGTGCGCCGCTGTCCGCGCCTGTCCGCGATGCGCTGGATCATGTGGTGCAGTTGTGTATGGATCAGCTCGGCGTCGGAACGCTTGATACGTAGTCGAGGCATACCCCTCCTTGCTGGCGCAAGGAGGGGAGCGGTTATTCTTACAAGCTGAACATATCTTCCGGGTTGAGAAGCTGAATCGGGCGGGTGTAATCGCGCGTATCGCGTCCAAGTCGGACTTCAAGATGCAGATGCGGCGCGGTCGAGTTGCCGGAATTGCCGAGCGTCCCGATCTGCTGCCCCGCCGTGACTCGCGCTCCCGCGTTCACGAAAATATCCTGAAGATGCGCGTAGAACACATACGCATACCCATTCTGATAGCCGCGTGCGCTCAACGCCGTGCGCGCCCTGACGGGCAGAGCATTGAACTCGTAGCGCACGATGACCAGATTACCGAAGCCGTAATTCCACTGCGATGGTTTGCTAAACAATCCTTGTGCTGTCGCCGCCGCAATCGTGATGCCGTGCGCCGTCCAGTTCGGGCGATCCGGTGTACATACGCCGCAGCGTTCGCTGGAAAACACCACGCCGTCACCGCTTGCCACAATTGGCGCACCCGATGCGGGACTGACGTAATCGACGCCCTTGTGACGCCCATCGCCGTAATTGACCGGATCATTAAAGCGCCAGCCGATGCGATAATTCCCCTGCACGGGGGATGTGAAAATATTCTGCGGATTCACAGGAATCGGATCGCCCGCCGTCGGATCAACGTCGATTTCGACATACATCTCAAAATCGAACGGCATCCCATCCGGGTCGGTCGGCTGCCATGTCGAACGCATAATGCCCGTTTTGTTCGTCGGCGCGGTCAGCGTCACTGATACATCCCCGCTTTGACGCGGGCGCAGCGGCGGCAGCGAGACGCTGACAGGTCCGCCCATCTGCTCATCACGCTCAAACACGAGCTTGTAGGTGTTATCCCAAACCGTGTTACCGTCGTTGAGGATGCGCCATGTCTTGGTGAACTGCGTCCCCGGTTTCATCTTGGTGCGGTCGGGGATCGTTACGTCCGCGACGAAGCGCGCAAGCGGGCGGCGTGTGCCTTGATCACGCGGCTGCACGACGATCTGAGCGCTCAAATCGTTCGGGAAGAATTCTCCCTGCGCGTTTTTGAGCCGCCATGTGGAACGCTGGCTGCCTGTTGTCTGCGGTGCGACCAGATCAACCGAAAGCTGAACCGTCGCGCCGGGAGCGGTGCTTGGCACAGGCACAGCCGTACCGGGTCCCATCGGGTCGCCGCTGAAGAATGCGAGCGTATAGCCTTCCCATGCTTTCGTGCCCGTATTGCGGACGCGCCATGTCTTTTTGAGGAATGCACCTGCTTGGAACGGGGAATTGTCCGGGATCGTGACATGCGCGTCGAGCGTGGCTTCGTCCACCTCGTTGACCGCCTGCAAGAGATATGCCAGCGGATCAACCACGTCGTTGACGACATACCCTTTTGCGCCCTTGCCCAAGTTCTGCACCGTGAAGAATAGGCTGATCTCGTCGGCGCTGCCCGTTCGTCCTGCTGTGCCGATCTGCTGTCCAGCGTTGACGTTATCCCCCACCTTGACGCTGATCTGATCCATGTGACCGTACCACGTTACGAACGTGTCCGCGCCCCATTTGTGTTCAATGCACACGTACTTCCCATACCCCGGCGGATAATTCTCCACGCGGCTGACGCGCCCGCGCTGCGCCGCCAACACAGGCAGATTCGTCGCGGCGGTTTGCGGCGCGAACAGCATACCTTCACGCTTCTTGACGAAGTTTCCGCTGTAATTCGGCGCGGGATCGTTGAACTTGAGCCGCACGATGTAATCCCACGTCATCGGGTATTGGAGCGTAAATGCACCCATTCCGGTTGTTCCTCCCGCTGATGATCCGCTGCCAGATGTCCCTGAACCTGATTTATCTTCTGCCAGACTGCCTGATCTGCTGTCCGTGCCGGAACCCGCGTCTTTCGCTGTCAGCGAGAAGGGTGGAACGTCTGCGGCATAGGCGCGCATGACCGTCCCTAATCCGTCAAAGTCCGGCTTGATGCGCGCGAACGAGTAAATATCGCTGATCCCCACATCCTGCTGCGACGTATCGAACGCCCAAGGGAGCGCCGTAAATGCCCCCGCCGAACGCCACGCATCAAATTCACTGCGGTAGTACGCCAAGCGGTCAATTTTGCCGAATTCCGCGCCGAACTCACCGATGTAGAACGGCTTGCCCAACGTTTTCGCCATATTCACGTCGTTAGCGAGGTTGTCGCGTTCGTTGTCGTGATAGTAATAGTGAATCGAGATCGCATCGATCCCCGGCAGACTGTACAACTGGCGCGAAACCGTTACGGGCGGGTTTTCTTCGATAAGATTGGCGATATGGCGGGTATTCACCAAGCCTGTGCTCACGAGTTTGGTCGGCGCAATCGACTTGATCGTGTCGCTCACGGCGCGGGCAAAGCGCAAGAATGCATCAGCGTCGGCGCGGTTTGGTTCTGGCACACGCGGCTGAATCGCATATTCGTTGCCGAGTTCAAACATCAACACGCCGGGGTGATCTTTCACCGCGTTGACGATGGTGCTGATGTGCGTCAGATACGGGTTACGCCATAAATCTTCGGTAAAAAAGCGTTTGTTGTATTGGCTGTTCACTTCGCTGTGGAGATGATCGTAGCCGGGGACGCACCATCCCGCGACGGCATGCGCGTCATCGAGGCAGATGATCGCTTGCATCCCGTGATCCGCCAGCACATCGCAAGCGGTGCGAACACGGTTCGCGCTATCTTGAGCGGAGATCGTTCGCTGGCTGGCGTAAAATCGCACCAGCTTCACGCCGAGCAAGCGCAGCGCTTCAGCTTGAAGCCGCTGAAGCGGGGCGGAGGCAAAAAAGTTGGGCAGACCGCCCACACCATAATAGGCGAACTCGCGCATGTTCACGCCCGTCCGCCACGGGATCGAAACCATCAGCTTTTGCTCCCTTCGGCGTATCTTTAACTTTCAGTGTATGAGCGCACGTGAGATCGGGCAAGCATTCCGCGCGCGTTTTATCCGCTTTTTTACGAACGATCACCCACCGCCGAGAAGATCACACACTGGGCAGCGCTGATTGGGTCGCACAACTGCCCACCCTGCTTGCGCATTCAGCGGGCTGAATAACCGTCCGTCTACGTTGTCAATCATGAATAGGCGCACGCGCCCGCTCGCTTGCGCCATCTCCGCCGCGTCTGCGATCCATGCAGCTTGCTGCTCAAGCGTTGTAGCTGCCGCCCAACTCATCGCGGCGGGAACCTCGTCTAGTCCCTCCCCGGTGAAATATCCGATCCCCGTAAAGCACAGCGCCGAGTCTGGGAAGGTTTCCGCATACAAATTGATCAGCGGGATGTAATAAAACGCATTCCCGCGCACATCCCCTTCGGATGCCGCTGGTGGAACTGCGCCCAGCGTATAACGCATCCCCACGCAGTCGAGCGCTGCGTCTGCGCCCGCATTCGCCATCCCGCGCAAAAACGCCGCGTAATCGCACCCGCTCCCATCGCAGCGGTTGAAGTAACGCGGATCGATCAACGGGGCAGCACTGATCACGTACACATTCGGGTTTGCGGCTTTGATCGCGTCATACGCCAATTGCAGCATCGTCGTATACGCTTGCGGGCTGATCGTCCCGTTCAGCCATGTTTCCGGCGTATTCGGCGCTGACCAGACTTCGATTGCATCCGGGTTCAAGCGCGCGACTTCGCCCAAAAACGCTGCGAACTCAGCATAATACGCGCCCGGATTACCCGCCATTTGTGCCGGATTGCCCGTGATCGTGAGCAAACTCTTGAAGCCGTAGCTGTGCGCCGCTTCGACTGCACCCCGCGCCCGATCCACCGGCTCACCGATGTTCCACCGGATGTCACTGCGCGTCCATGTCATGCCGGCGCGCGTCATCGCTTCGGGATAAGAGAAGCTCGTCACCACGCCGCCGATCTCGAACGGTTGATAAGCGCCGTCCGCCTGTGTGACGCTCAACCCCGGGGTAGGTGTCCGCGTGATCGTGGGCGTAAGTGTGGGTGAAGCGGTGATTCCCGGCGCAAGCGGCGTCAAAGTCGTCGTAAGCGTCGGGATCGGTGTTGTCAACTGTCCTGTAACGGGTGCGGTGGGTAGGATCACGGTTGCGCCAGCAGGCGGCACGGCGCTGGCGGGGATCGTGATGCGATCGCCAATTTGAATGACATTCGGGTTGGTGATCTGCGGATTCGCTTCCAGCAGTTCAGCGACGGTGACGCCGTAGCGGGAGGCAATGCGCGCAAGGGTATCCCCGCGCGCGACCGTATGCACAACCGGAGTCGGGTCTTGCGCGAAAACGGGAAGAACGAGCGCGATCAGCAGCACGCCGATCACGACATGCGAAAGCAGGTGAAAACGTCGCATTCGCGGATGCTCCTTCGGGGATGCGCCGGATCGCGGACGAAAAATCGAATGTAACTCTAACGCAAAGATCACCGCGCGCAAAACAAAAGGGCATTAACGCCAAGACGCCAAGACACGAAGGCGCAAAGAAACGCCGAGACTCTTCGCGTCCTTGCGTCTTTGCGCCTTTGTGTAGATGTTCTTCCTTTGCGGGTTGATCGTTTACGCTTCTGCCCGCTCCGCCTCGCGTTCGAGCAGCGCCCGTTTCCGTTCGACACCCCAACGATAGCCGCTGAGTTCGCCGCCTTCGCGCACCACACGATGACACGGGATCGCCAGCGCGACCGGATTCGCCGCGCATGCCCCCGCGACCGCCCGTGCCGCCGTCGGCTCACCGATCATTTCCGCCAGCCCGCGATACGTAATCTGTTCCCCGTAAGGCACGGTTCGCAGCGCCTCCCATACGCGCCGCTGAAACGCTGTCGCACGAATATCAAGCGGCAGATCAAGCCGCGTTTGCGTGCCGTCTACATAGGCGATCACTGCTTCTACCCATGCCGCAAGATCGGCATCATCCGGGGTCAGCGCCGCGTTCGGGAATTCTGACCGCAGTTCTTCGATCACCGCCGCATCGCTATCGCCCAAGCGGATCGCGCAAATGCCGCGTTCGGATGCGGCGACCAGCACTACACCGAGCGAACTCTGCGCTGTCGTATAACGCACGTTGACCGCCGCGCCGCCTTCACGGTAGCGGATCGGCGTCATGCCGAGCATCGCCCCTGCATCACGGTAGAATGCGCTGCTCCCGCCGTAACCCGCTTCGTAGACAGCTTGCGTCACGGTTTGATCAGCACGCAGTTCGGTTTTCACCCGTTCGCGCCGCCGCGAGTCGGCATATTGGCGCGGCGAAACACCGACGATTCGCTTAAATGTTCGCTGCAAATGATACGGGCTGACGTGAAATTCCGCCGCGAGTTCGTTCAGCGTCGGCAGGTGATCGCCCACATCGTCCAAACGGCGGCACACCCGCTCGATCAGAGCGCGCACCGCATCCTGATTTTGATCCGGTTGGCAGCGGCGGCAGGGGCGATACCCCGCGCCTTCCGCTTCGACCGCTGATGGGAAGAACTCGACATTTTCACGGAATGCACGCCGGGATGCGCACGTTGGGCGGCAGTAAATCCCGGTCGTTTTGACCGCGTACACGAACACCCCGTCATATGCCGAATCACGGTCTTGTACTGCTTGCCAATACTGGGTTTGCGTCATGATCGCGTGCGCTCCTTCTTTTCCCTCTGTACAAGTTCAGCATACGCGATTGCGGCTGCAAAATCATGCGCCTTCTTGCGCTCAAATTCCGCCCAAATCTTGCAGAACATACCGCGCGGCGACCGCGCCGGAGAGCGTCACCATCGGCACACCGCCGCCGGGATGAGTCGTACCTCCGGCGAAGTACAACCGCTTAATCCCGCTGGCGCGGTTGTGCGGACGCCGGAGTGCGCTTAAGCGGTCATTTGAAGACGCGCCATAAAGCGCGCCGCGTCGTGCTCCGGTCAGGCGCTCCAGATCGTGCGGGGTGATAATCTGCTGATGCTGGATTTTCCCGCGTACATCCACGCCATGCGCCGCCAACCGTTCAAGCACGCGATCAGCATACGCCGCCGCATGCGATTCCCACCACGCGGCAGATGCGCCACGCCCATTCACGCTGAGCGCCGGGGCGTTCACCAACACGAACCAATTTTCGCACCCCGACGGTGCATGATCGGGATCAGTTTTGCTGGTGATCGCCACATAGATCGTCGGATCATCCGGCGGAAGTTCCCGCACGAAAATATCATCAAACTCGCGGCGGTAATCGTCCGAAAAGAAAATGTTGTGATGCGCGAGACGCTCATGCACATTCTCGACTCCGAGCAGGAGAATAAAGCCGGAGCATGAGGGATCAACACGCGCGCGGCGGGTTTTTTCGGCGGCGGGCAGGTGTGGGAGCAGGGTTTCGTATACGCTGGCGACATCCGTGTTGGCGATCACGGCATCGAGCGCGACAAACTCGCCCGAAGCGAGCATAACGCCCTGCACCACGCCATCCTTGACGCGGATCGACTCGACTCGTGTTTCTGTGCGCAGTTCAACGCCAAGTTCAAGCGCCAGCCGTTTGAACGCCGCCGCGATCTGATAAACCCCGCCTTGTGGATACCACACGCCGCCCGTCAATTCGACATGCGCGATCACATTGAGGGTTGCCGGAGCGAGATACGGGCTTGCGCCGACGTAGGTCGCAAAACGTCCGAGAAGCTGGCGCAGTTTGGGAGACTTTACGAAGCTGTTGATCGCCCCGCTCATGGTGCGGAGCGGATCGACCGCCGGAATATCGCGGATCGGCGTGCGGGCAAGCTGTCCGAACGTCGGCGGATCATTGTAGATGAATTTTCCGCCTGTAACGCGGTGAATACGCGCCGCATACGCCAAATATGCCAGATAGCCTTCGACATCGCGCTCCCCGCCGATGCGTGCGATCTGCTCCGCCATACGCGCAAGATCGCGGGAGGCATCCAAAACCGTGCCATCAGGATAGAAATAGCGGGTGAGCGGTTCGACGGGCAGCAGCGTCAAGTAGTCGTCGATCTTCCGACCTGCTGCCGCGAACAGCGATTCGAACACATGGCGCATGGTGATCACGCTTGGTCCGGTATCCCAACGATACCCCCCGCTTTGGATTTGGTGCATTTTGCCGCCGACATCCTGATTTTGTTCAAAGACGGTGACAGGTTTGCCCGCAGCAGCCAAGCGGATCGCGGCGCTCAATCCAGCGATGCCTCCGCCGATGATTCCAATATGCTCCATAAAGAAAGTCCTCAACACATGAATCGTGTAAAGTTAAGATAACATTGAGATGTGAGTACGAGAAACATGAAAGATTAACGCGACATGGGTGTTGAAATCCGTTGGGATACTACCACAGGATGCAGCGAACGCATCTTGATTACCTGCTATACCGGCGAATGGACGTATGCGGAATTCGAGCGTGCACTAACGCCGTTTCTTGCACAGCTGACTCTCGACAGCAGCTCGTATGTACTGATCCATGATGTGAGTCGTCAAACGTTTCTGCCGTTGGAGGTTTTTTCCGAAGCTGAAAATCTCTTTCTTGAAGATAAGCCCCGATTCAGCACGCAAATCGTGGTGGGAGGGAATGCAGCAACGGTGACGTTGTTTCAATTGTTTAAAGGCGCACTGCCCGAAATCGCACGCGAGTTCAGCCTTGCGGAAACAATGGAGATCGCGCTTGATCGTGCCCGTCAGCTCATTTCGGTCGGCGCTTCTTCGTAAGCGGGTGGGCGGGTTTCCGTCCGCAAGTAGATGAACATGAGCAGCGGCGCGACTGCCATCGACAGCACATGCCAAAGCGCATGCCCTTGCAGCAAACTTTCGGGTTCGCACCAAGCGCCGCCCGTCCATGACAGCCGCCAAACGAGCATTGCCGCTGCAAACGAGACCAGTGCAGCGGCAAACCAGCGTGGGTTGCGCCGTACACCGCCCGGCGCGGTGGCGAGTATCCAGATTTCCATCACGATAAACACGATCACCAGTACCGCAAACAACTGCGTACCGAGATCGTCAATGACGTAGACGGGGATAGCGAGGATGCTGTTGGCAAGGAACAGCATGGCGACGAAAAACACCGGACGATTGTCGATCATCCGAACGCGAAAAATGTTGTAAATCAGCAAGAACGTGATATAGACCAGCATCGAGAGATTATCGATAAAACCGCCGATCCGCGTCAGCGATCCGTGAAAATACAGTGAGCCGATTCCAAGAAAGATCACCAAAAAGCCATAAATCATCGAATGGCTGGAACGGAATGTCATCGGGTTGGCGGGGTTAGGACGCGCATGGTCAAGCCAGAACAGAAGAGCCGCGCCGAACACAATCGGCGTGAGTGCGGAAAGGCTGCTGGCGGGCTGTTTTAGCCCGGTCGGCTCGACGGCGGGTGAGGTATACGCTTCGCAGTAGCAGTTGCCGGGGAGATCAGTCACGCAGTCGTCAGGATCGCCGGGAAAGCCCGTGAGCGCCATCAGGCTGAAAAGTCCGAGGCAAACCGCCGCAAAGAGCATTCCCCAAAACGACGATTTTGACAGCAGTTCCATAACTCACCATCCACGAGGCAGCGGCGCGTTGATGTGCAGACAACCTACATGATTATACGTCAAACGCCCCGATCAAAGATGATCTCTGAACAGAATTCGGGTTTATTTCACGCGCAAGCCCTAACCGGGGCGTGCTCCTCGCGGGTGTTTCGGGCGGCTCACGAGCCGCCCATTGTGTACGAAACAAGCAGACAGGTGGAAAAGGGCGGCTATTGAGCGTCGTCAGGCGGCAGCGTGAGATCGGAAATGGGCACGGAGTCAACACTGATCCCAAGCGCTGACCAAAACGCGCGCGTCTGAGTCGAGTCAAGCTGCGACTGGGCGCGCACCGCGACTGCGCCTTTTTCGCGCATCCAGTCGGTGAGCGTGTGAACCAGCCCGGTCGCAACTTTTGATCGACGGTGATTGGGCTTGACGTAGAGTTCTTCGATCTCACCAAGCGGAGAGCCATCTTTGGGATGCTTCGTGATCGCGCCGACGATGAAGCCCGCCGTCACGCCATCCACGTCCGCGACATAACACACTGAGGTGATCGCGGGCAAACAGCGGCACAAGCCGCCGAAAATGTGCATCCGTGTTTCGGGATCAAACGCCGCGCCGCCAACTTCGGAAACATGGCGATCCCACATATCGGTCACGTAATCGAGATCGTCGTCGGTGATCAGCCGGATCGTAAGATTCATTGAGTCTCCTAAGGCGCTGTCGTTGGCGTAGGCGTAGCAGGTTCAACAAAGCGCACACTGTCAAGAATGCGCTGAAGTTCGCTCGCTGCCGCGCCGTCCATCGCTTCGATAGGGTCGGTAAAGGTGTAAAAGACGAAATTCAGGTTGAACTGCTGCAAACCTGCAAACCAGCCGCGCGTATCGGGAAGCTCCGGGCAGCTCACCGCCGCGAACTGCGTGCCGACGGCAGTCAAACCGCCGATGCTGTATTCACGCCGTAAGTCCGTGCCGATATTGCAGTCCTGTTCGACAATTGCTAACCGGAGCAGGCGGAGTCCGTCCGCCCACAAATTCGGTTCGACGCCGCCATCTACACCGCTGACGGGGATCAAGTTGGGGAATCCCCACATCAAGACGATTGTGCCTGTGCCGCCGGTGACGGGTCCCGTATACACGGCGATTGGCACATTGCGCATCGCATCGAAGTCTTGAAGGGCAAGCGTATCGTAGCCGTACTGCCAACCGGGGGGTAATCCGATGATCAGCGGCGGCGGGTAGCTCGTGCCGAGCAGCGGCGGCAGCGTGACGACAATTTCTTCGGTCGCATTCGGATCAACCGTGCCTTCCGGTGATTCAGTCACGGCAAGCGCGGCTTCAAACGTAGCAACGCCGCGATTGACCGCAAGCTGAATCCCAGCCTCAATGCTCGAAGCGGTCGGTAGAGTCGGCACATCATTAACGGTCACAAACGGGGTGGTGATCGGGATGCTGTTTGATGCGACGGTCGCTTCGGCTTCGGTCAAAACAGCATCGGCGCGGTCACTGAGCATACATTGATCCCACTCCGCCCGGTTAATCGAAGATTGGCTGGCGGCTTCGATCAAGCGTTCACCCGCGTAAGCCTGATCACCGTAATTCAACTGGTAGGTGAAAAGTGTGTCTTGAAAGCTCCAGAAGGCGTTTTGTTCGCCCGCGCAGATCGCCGCCCGCGCCGCGCCGCGCCCTGTGGGGATGTTCCCCCGCCCCGCAAGCGGCACAAACGTGAGCAGGACTTCACCCGTCCGTACACGCGCAAGCGCAGCAGGAAAATGATCACGCCAGAAAACACCGGACGCGGGATCATCAAACGCGGCATAGATCACAACGCTGACAGGGGCATTCGGATAGCCAATTTGCGGAAAACCGCGTAGATTAATTTGCTGCGGCAGGCTGGAATAGCGATTCGGATCAAGGGTAGGGGCGGCATCCTGCGCCGAACTCACGGCGGCAGAGATGAGCAGTCCCATGATGAGAAACGGCAGAAGCACCGATCGTTTCATGCAGTGTCCTCGCACTGGTTAGGAAGTGGGTCACGAAGATTGTAACGTACCATGCACCAGACGGAAAAGAAAAGCTTGAAGCTCCTCACCCCGCTCCTGTAATCGCGGAGGTGAGGATAACATCGGTGGAAGTTACACGAAAAGCGCGGGAGATGTCACACTTCCGGCGTATCCGACTTGACCGGGCGATGCGTTCCCGTGCTGGTTGAAGTGCTCCGCATCGGATCAACGTCGGCGCGGCGGAAGGCATTCGGGCGCAAAACCAGCGCATAGATCAACAGTCCGAGGCTGATCATCCCGCCGATCACGATCAACGCTGCTACTCCCGCGATCCCGATGCGGAGCAGTTCGCGCTGTTCCGCGTCGGCGGCGGTCGGCTCGACCGTTGCAGCGACAGGCACAATCCGCTGCCCACCAAAATCGATCACCAGCGGCATCGCCCCCGCTTCGACGGTCACGCTGAACTGTGTCGGAGTCGTCGCCGTCAAGTCAGCGCTGGTCAGCACCACCGTATATGCCCCCGGCGTGAGGAACTGAAACGCGATCAATCCCTGTGAAGCGTTCGGCTCGGTATCCAAGAGGGCGCTGCGAATCGCCGTCCCTGATGAGTCGATCAAATCCGCCGATACGCCGCGCGTCACCAGCGGTTCGCCCGCATCGCGCACCGCGTTCCCGTTGCGATCTTCAAACACGCGCACCCAGATTTGTCCGCCGCCCGTCTCTTGAGCGCTCACACCGAGCGCGAACACTCCCAAGATCAGCCCGATAAGCACACTGCGTCGTCGCATCGTCTCACCGCTTTCGTAAGAACAGACTCATGCTCATTCCGGCGATCAGGACGATCAACGCCGCCCCGATCATCAAGATACCTAGATTATCACGGATGATGCTGCCGCTTGCAGTTGAGATCGGCGCATTTTCGACACTCACTGCCACATCTTCCGGCAGCGGCGCGGCGCTGAACCCCTGAGCCGCCCCGAATGCAATCGTCACCGGAGCACCAGCGGCGGCGGTCACGCGGAACTGCACCGCCGTCGTCATGCCGTACCCCTCTGGCGCGGTCGCTGACACCGTGTATTCTCCCGGTGCGGTCTGAAAACATGCCGCGTTCGTGCTCCCGTCGCTGGTGATCGAGTGCGAATCGCCTGTTTCGCTGCTCAGGGTGATCACCGCGCCGGGGATCGCATCTTCACCAAACTCTTGAATGCGGTTGTGATTCGCATCGTTGAACAGCAGCACGCACA
The DNA here is from genome assembly GCA_026645745.1 of Anaerolineae bacterium. GTDB lineage: Bacteria > Chloroflexota > Anaerolineae > Aggregatilineales > Phototrophicaceae > Flexifilum. Next base: position 12,159 of record JAPKMU010000103.1, read on the forward strand.
CCTGAGCCATCTCTGCCGCCAGATCAAACTGCTGATCAGTGGGGCTGCCCTGCACAGGCGCGGGCGGTACATTCGGGTCTTGTTTGTGATGTGATCCGCTTGTTTTGGCGAATGCGCCGTGTCCCTTAAACACACCCGCCGGGGAAACCCCGGCGAGCACGACTTCATTAAATTGTTCCGCTGCGCTGGCGAGCGGTGGTGCTGCATAGGCTCGCCTGACGGTGCGGGGTGGGAAGTAACCGGATAATCCAGCGCTCCCTCCCACAACCCCTAAGCGGCGGTTGGGCGTTGGTGCGATGGGCGGCGGTTGCTCGGCGGTTGGGAGCGGCTGCTCGACCACCGTTTCCGGAGCGACTACCGCTTCGGTTGCCTGCGCGACACTCCCCGGCGGACGAACCATCACTTCTTGTCCGGCGATGATCAGGCGGTGATCACGGATTTGCGGGTTGAGCGCGAGAATATCGGCGCGCGTCGTTCCGTAAGCGAAAGCGATGCTGTCGAGCGTGTCGCCGGGTCCGATGATATGCACGATGCTTCCATCCGGTCGCGCGCCCTGCGGCACGACGAACGGCACATACGGGAGCGGGGTCGCGGTCGGCGGAACGGCAGGCGTTACGCCGGGGGCAGTGCCGCCCGCGCCGCCGACGCCGAGATAGGCATCGTCAAAGTACAGGGTGTTCAACTGAGTCGGCAGGTTCTGCGAGGCGAACAAGAAGATCGTCGCTGATCCGCCGGTGGTTGTTGCGCTCACGGACATTTGCAGCCAAGTATCATGCGGGGCGATGTTCGGTGACCACACGACATCGGCATCATACGGATTCGTGCCGCCGTTCGGGTCGATGCCCACGCGGGTATACGCGCCGCTCTCGCCGGATGACGCGCAGTTATCCGCGCCTGTGTTGACAATCGTACAGGTCTTGATCTGCGCCCACGCCGAGGCGGTCAAGTTCGTGCCGGGGGTGGTGGTCACGGTCTGATACATGGCAAGCGTGAACGTCGCATAACCCCGGTTGAAGTTTTGCGCCTTCGTGCCGCCGTGCGGATTCGGTCCCGGACCGCCATGCGGGAAGCCAACGGGGACGAGGTTCATCCAGTCTTGGGTGTGCGGTGCTTCAAACACGGTCAAGCCCCACGCCGCCGGAGTATTCAAGTCAGGGCGTCCGCGCCCGACATACGAGCCTTCCATGCCGGGGTCTTGCAGGAGGTTTCCGTCTTGCGCGGTCAGGGGAATGACCGCGATCAGGAGAGCCGCTGTGAGGAGGAGAAACCACACTCGTTTCATGGGTTTAATCTCGCAAATGAAATAGACGGGCGCGATTATAGCATATCTGCGCAGTAGTGGAACGGGTGGAGCGGGCGGTGGGTAATCGTAGGTATCTCAACATTTACACGCATTCGCAGTCTCTTTGTATAATATGACTGGTAGTAAAGGTAACAGGAGAATCTGTAGTGTATTGGCTGAAACCACGCACGATCGTGATCGCAACTCTAACCATACTGTGCCTTACGCTGAATACTGTCCCGGGCATGATGCAAAACCTGTTTCTTTTCTTCGTGCCCCCTCAGTGGAGCTACGATAGCAGTCGCACTGCTGTTGTGGAAGGAACCAACATTCTCATTTACGATGTGGCATCGGGTGAGCTGCTTCAACGCTTGGAAGGTCACACGGACACGATATTGGATGTGGCTTGGAGTCCCGTCGATTTCCGCATCGCCAGCGCTGGCGTTGACCAAACGGTCAAGGTCTGGGATGGAGAAACCGGGGCACTTCTACAAAACCTGATCGGACATTACGAGCCGGTGACCCAAGTTGTCTGGTCGCCCGACGGTATACGGTTGATCAGTTCGGGTGTCGAGAATCAGCCCAATTTGTTTGTGTGGAACTCGCATACAGGTGCGATTGGCTTGTCGGGGCGCGCAGGTACGTTTGTAGACGCTGCCTACAGTCCCGACGGAGCAGTGCTCATCATGTCTTATTCCTCGGGCTTGTCTCTTTTTGACGGGGAAACCCTGCAACGGATCATCCACCAACCGCCTACTCTCTGCTGTGTTAACCAGATGCGCACACTTTTTTGGAGTCCCGATAGCAGCCAAATCGTCACTGGCAGCGTCAGTGGGTTGATTACCGTCTGGGATGCAGCAACGCTCACACAAATCAATCAGTTTCCCGCAAATGGGAACAGTGCTGCTGACAGCTTCGACATCCCTGAATCTGAATTGCGTTTTTCTTGGGTACGCGATGTCGCGTTTGGCGCAAACGGAACGATTCAGGCAGTGAGCGGGGACGGCACACTGCGGCTTTGGGACACAGACGGGGATCATCGCGTTCGCTTCGTCCTCGCTCATACCACGCGTCATGTGCAAGGCGGGGACGCTGCGGCATTGACGCGCTCTACGGATACCGCTGCTTTTGATGGTATGCTGCAAGTGGTCACGCCATTTGCAACCCCCGAACGCCTCCGTTCCATCGCGGAGATGTGCGGCGCGCCGCTCACGGTTGACCGACGCTTGGATGCGTCAATTGCGGCAAACGATATGCCCGGCTTTATCGCGCAAGTCGAAGCGCTGCCGGAAGGGACGATCCCCCCGGCGT
>JAPKMU010000104.1 GCA_026645745.1 Anaerolineae bacterium
TGTGCGTTGTTCAGGCGTTAACCGCCCCAATTCAAGAAACTGGATGCCCATGTGAGTCTGTGTTCTTTCCACTTGCTTGCAAACGAAAATCGGCGCGGAACGTTGTCCGCGCCGCGCCGATTTGAACTCATTTCGTGGTTTGAATCAACCGTTTCTTACTTGGTTGTTTCCGGGGAAATCTGCTGCGCGCGATGACGTTCCCGATCCCACCAAATATCCGGGACGAGAATTTCGCGCTTTTCCATAATGCGGTCGCGGTGTGGGAGCAAGTCTTGCAGCATAATCTTCATTTCAGCGACGACATCATGTGTAGGCACATAACCTAGATCGATCAAGTGCTGACGATCCGGATTGTAGTAGTGTTCGTGCTTTTCGGTGCGTGGGTTCTCGTAGTAACCGATCTCGACATCCAAGCCGACCGCCGCCCCTGCTTCTTTGACCTTCTGCGCCAGTTCTTCGATGGTGTAGGTTTCTTCAAACTGGTTGAACACGCGGTATTCACCCTTTTGGGGTGGGTTTTCAATCGTGATGGTCAAGCACTGAATAGAATCGCGCAGCGGAAGGAATCCACGCCGCATGTGCCCTGATCCGAACAATGTCAGAGGGTGACCTACCACTGCTTGGCAGCAAAAACGATTGACTGCCGTACCAAAACACTGATCGAAGTCAAGGCGGGTGAATAAACGCGGATCATCACCCATCGCATCAATACGTGTGCCGAAAACGACACCCTGCATAATATCTGTCGAACGCAGTCCCCATGTTTTGCACGCGAACATGGTATTGTTCGTGTCGTGGACTTTTGTCAGGTGATAGAAGCTGTTTGCCTGACGCGGGAATGGCAGAACATCTTTACGTCCCCGGTATTCAATCTCAAAGAAGCCTTCGGGGATATCGACGTTCGGCGTGCCGTATTCGCCCATTGTGCCAAGTTTGACGAGGTGCGCATCTGGGCAGACTTCACGCATTGCCCACAAGACGTTCAAGCTGCCAATTACGTTATTCGTCTGGGTAAACGCCGCGTGTTTTTGGTCGATCATCGAATACGGCGCTGATGGCATTTCCGCGAGATGCACGATCGCATCCGGTTGGAATTCCGCGAGAAACTCACGCAGAGCAGGATAATCGAGCAGATCGACTTCGCGGAAGATCAGATCAACGCCATGAACTTCGCGGAAGGCTGCGAGACGCTCATCAATCGAATATACCGGAGTTGCGCTCGTGCTTTCGACTTCTTCAACCCATTCCCTGCGCAAAAAGATGTCGTTTCCAGCGACCGTGTGCCCCCGCTTCACGAGGTGCTGCGCCAGTGCCCAGCCGAGGTAGCCATCTACCCCGGCGATAAAAACCTTCATGTGACTTCCTCCAAAGTGGCTTTGTTACGTAAATCACAACCCCGTCAGGTGACTTACGTAACGTTAAGAGTGTATGATCAGATTGCCGCACCCACAGCAGGCTGGAATTCTGCGATATATCCCATCACCGCCATGTATTCTGCGTTCAGGATGCTGCACCCCGCCGCCCCACGAATCGTATTGTGAGACAGCGCGACGTATTTGTATGTCAAAATCGGGCAGCGCCGCAGCCGTCCGGCAGTGGTGCTCATTCCATTTCCTGCCATGCGATCACGCCGTGTTTGTGGGCGATCCGGCTGCGAACGATAGATCACGGGCTGAGCGGGCGCGCTTGGGAGCGATGAGATTGGATCAACGCCTCGGAAATTCGTCCACGCCTCGATGATTCCATCCATACCGGGGTCGTGATCAAGCTGTACGGAAATGCTGACCATGTGCCCGTCAATCACCGGTACGCGGGTACAAGTTGCGCTGACGACAGCATCATGATGGAGGATCGCGCCGCCGTCATATCGTCCCAGCATCTTGAGCGTTTCTGCCTCGACTTTTTCTTCTTCGCCGGGGACGTATGGGATTACGTTGTCCATCGCATCAAGCGATGGTACCCCGGGATGTCCTGCACCGCTCAACGCCTGTTGACTCGTGATCAGCACTTTGGTTATACCGAACTGACGCAGCGGAGCCAGCGTCATTACACCGGGAACAGAGGTGCAGTTGGAATTCGCCACTAACGCCCCTGACCAACCGCGCTTCTTGCGCTGCTCATCAACCAATGCAAGCTGATCGCCGTTCACTTCAGGCAGCAGAATCGGCACATCTTCGGTCATCCGGTAAGCAGATGCGTTGGTACATACGATGTGACCAGCCTCTGCAAGCTCCATTTCGCGCGGCATTGCCGCTTCTTTTGGCAATGCGGAGAACACGAGCATCGAGTTGAAATCCGCATCTAGCGGTTTCACTTCAAGGTCGAGAACCTCAGAGGGTGCATCTTCATCTAAAACCCACCGCACAGCGTCGCCGTAGCGGCGTCCAGCGCTGCGATCTGATCCAATGACTTCCGCCACGCGAAACCAAGGGTGATTCTCAAGCAGCTTGATAAAGCGCTGCCCAACCATCCCGGTTGCGCCGAGGACAGCTACATCGAGTTTCTTCATAGGCGAATCCTTCGTTTAGATACCGACGGACTGCGACGTTTTTACCGCCGGATATGAACCAAGCATTTTGACAAATGATGCTCGTTGGAGCAGCCGTGCAAGCGCTTCTTGACAAGCGGGATCATGCCAATGTCCTTCAAAGTCGAGGAGGAAAATTGGCTCCCAAGGTCGGTTGCGGCGCGGGCGCGATTCGATCTTTGTCAGATTCAGACCGCGTGACGCGAATTCACCGAGGCATTCATAGAGTGCCGCAGGACGATGCCGGGTTGCAAATACAATCGAAGTCTTGTTGTATTCACCCGCTGGCGGATCGTCATGCCCAATCACGAAGAAGCGGGTGAAGTTGAAGGTGACATCCTCAACATTCTGCTCAAGCACTTCGAGATTATATAACTGCGCAGCGAGTGTAGTCGCTAATGCTGCGGTTGCTTCCGGGCGCTCGGTCGAAAGATCAAGTGCAGAGCCAGCCGTATCGTACCAAGGCACGGCAGTCCAGCCATTACGGCGGATAAACGCTTCACATTGAGCCAGTGCTTGGGGATGCGACCGCACAAACCGGATTGACTCGAATGGCGTCCCCGGTAACACAAGCAGATTGTGATGAACATGCAGAATCACATCTGCCTGAATTCGCAGATCGCTTTCCATCAGCAGTTCATACGCTTGACTGACGGCACCAGCCAGCGCATTTTCAATCGGCAGCATTGCGTAGTCCGCCGTGCCCTTGCCGATAGCGTCAAACAACGTCGTGAGCGTGGGCGTAGGTAGTGCTTCTACGTCATGTCCGAAATGCTGACGAATCGCCAGTTCCGAGTTTGCGCCATGAATACCCTGAAATGCAACGCGGAGAGACAACGTGGTATTCTCCCATACGAGGCGGCTTAAAAGAGATGCGGCTCATCGTAACATAGCGCTCAAACGTCGTCAACCGGGGTCAGTGTGTGTTAAAATGTCAAAGGTGGAATTGAAGTGAGGCGGGACATGCAGGAAACACGTCAGTATATTCTGGAAATCCTGCGCGAACGGGGAGAAGCGACCGTAGATGACATCGTGCGCGATCTGCAATCCAAGCGCGGCGCGATCACGGCGGTTACAGTTCGGCATCATTTGAACATTCTCCAAAAAGATGCGCTTGTTACCTCCCCCCAGTTGAAGCGCCGCGCCCGTCCGGGGCGTCCGCAGCATACCTACACCCTGACCGAAAAGGCGAAGCTCCACTTTCCTAATAACTATCAGCGCCTTGCGTCCAGCTTGTTGGAAGAACTGCGTAAGCGTTTACCACCGGATGGAGTTAACGTTATCTTGGAAGGCGTCGCGCTCAAGATGGCGGATCAAGCATCCATCCCTGACGCGCCATTTGAGGAACGTTTGCGAATGGCAGTCACCTATTTGACCAATTCTGGTTACGAAGCCTACTGGGAAGCCTCAGACGGCGGGTATCTTCTGCACACATCAAACTGCCCCTATCATCAAGTCGCAAACGATAACCCGCAGTTGTGTGAAATGGATATGCGTTTAGTTGCGTCGCTTTTGGGGACAGTACCGCGCCGGGTTGAACGCCGCACCGACGGCGATCATCACTGCTCGTATTTGATCGTCAACGCGGCAGGTGTTCCCTAGTTAAATTTCGCTCACCGCGCTCATATTAATTGACGCGCTGTGGCGACCATGTTATGATTTCGTGTAACATGACGTAGGTTTGCAAAAAGGGATAATCTCATGGCGGTGAACGATCCGATTCGTTCCGACGATACGACAGTTGAAGAAGAAGTGATTTTGTCGGTCACTCCGGCTGCGGTGGCAATGATCAAGACACTGCTCACCCAGCGGGAACTTCCCAATCATGCGCTGCGCGTGTTTGTGAGCGGCGGCGGCTGCTCAGGGTTGCAGTATGGGATGGCGTTTGAGGCAGAACCCCGTGATTTCGATACGGTTGTCGAAGTTGATGGTGTGCGCCTCGTGATCGATCCGTCAAGTCTGCTGTATCTTCAAGGTGCGTCTATCGACTTTGTTGACAGCTTGATGGGCGGCGGTTTCCGCATTGATAACCCGAACGCTGTGTCATCATGTGGGTGTGGCAACTCGTTCCGCACAAATGACAGCGCGGACAGCTCATCGGGCGGTTGCTCGTCTTGTAGTCACTGATTCACAATCTCAATAAACGGCTCAAGGGCGCTCCAAGCATGTAATTTTGGAGCGTCCTTTTCGTTTGTTTACCGCCGCATTGATGAGAACGCTAACCCAAGGATACCTAATCCCCCAAGTACCAAAACCGGAAGGATCGGCGGCGTATCACTCACTGCGCTGTTATCCGTGCCGCCGCCTGATTCTGGCGTGCTGACTGCGCCCGGATCAGTGGGTAGAGGTCGTGTTACCCCCGGCGGATAGGTGAACGTCGGCAGTGCCGGGGCATTATTATCTCCACCGATGCCGTCTTGCCCGCTTGCTGTTGCAACAACACCGCCCGTACCGGGTGGAAGAATCGCGCTGTCACTTGTGGGAAGGACAGCGGAAACCGTTGGCTGCGCATAAGGATCGATCAGTGGAATCACTGAAGCATCGCCAATCACTGAAATCAGTTCCCCGTATACCCATCCAGTACGGTTAGGTGCGGGATCATACTGAAATTGATACCAGTTCTCATAGCGTCCTGTGATAGTGTAGGTTTCACCCGAACGAATCACGCCGAGTTGAGCCTCATCTGTGCTGGGAAGCGCGCGGACATTCGCAATATCCAGCGGCTCAAGCTGAACTGGTGCTGCTGCTGTTGGTGTCCAAGTTGCTGTTGCCAAAAGCAGCGCAGGATCACCGCCAGCGCTGTTCGGTGTAGAAGTGACCAATTGTACGGTCAGCGGCGTTGATGTGGGCGCTTCTTGTGCGGCGGCAGTCATCACAGTCGCGCCGAATATACTTACTAACAGAATCAGTGCCGAAACGTTTTTCACTACCATGACACACGATTTTCCTCGATTAACCGTCCCTGTTCAGCAATTCGCTGCTCCGTGCCGCGCGTCATAATTCCTTGGTATTCTTGACCCGCAAAGCCAACAATTGCCCATCCACTCATGACGAATGGTGGACGTTCTTGACCTGCGGCGCATGTTTCGCACGTAGCAGGAATCCATTCCCCATTATACAGCCGCGCTATATGCAAATGCGTGGCGGTTGAAAAACCACCCTCACACGATGGGCGACCGATGCGATCACCAGCTGTGACGCGCGCTCCTGCTGCCACCCGATCTTGGTTGTCGATATGGAGATAAAGTACGACCCAACCTGTAGTATCGTCTCCGTCGCCATCAAGATCGAGCGTAACTGATCCCGCTTCGCTCCGCGCGATGACGCCGTCCGCTACAGCGGTGGCAAAGTAGTCGGAAACGTAACATGACGGGCTGTCATCTGGGCGATCATCAGGCGGCGCAAAATCAACTGCTGCCCATGCACTTCCTGTTCCCCATCCGCCGTGATGCCCACCTGTGTAGTACCATACTTCACCCGATGCAAACGGAAATGTGAGTTCTGGCTGTGCCAATTCAGATGGAACAAGGGGTTCAATGGGATTCGCAAACGGGTCTCCAAAAAAGCGTGTGTAGATCGCGTAAACGCCGCCGCTGCTGACTTGATCTCGCCACGTGACGTAATCTGTATTTCGGCTGAGGAGATACTGGACAGCGACGGTCCCGGCGTTCAGCTCTGGTGCAACGATCAACCGTACGCCGTCCTCAAAATCGATGAATGATAAACCTCGTCCCTTCCAACCGTAATAACCTGCGTTTAGCTGATCCGCTGCCCACGTGAGCTGACGGTATAACCCCCGGCGCTCCACACCGGAAAGCATCACAGGCGCTTGTAGTGGAAAATCCCGCGCGCTGTCTGAGATTGTCGATTCGGTCAGCCATTGGCTTTTGAGTTCAAGCAGCGTTAAGAGAATCCGAGCATCGACGCTGAATTCTGCTGCTACGCGCCTCACGATTTGCGCGCCGCTCAATATCTCGCCATTGACCTCGTCCGAAGCCGCTGCAATGTAGCCTTGCTGTTGGGCAATGAAGCCTTCAATATCGAATGATCTGCTGCCCGGAGCACGTACAAGTCGGCTGTCTGGAATAATCTTGAAACCAATGCCTTGTTCGATTGGTGTTTCTGGAAGCCGCAGGACTTGACCCGCCGCGAGGAAATCCGGATTTTCGATTCCGTTAAGTTCTTGGAGGACTTCGACCGCAACGCCAAATTGCACGGCAATTCCGCTGAGGGTATCTCCCGGCTGTACGGTGTATTCACCAACAATGGCGACGCTGCTTGATCGGGGCACATCCGGTGTAGGAACAATCAGGTCGTCGGAAAGTGTTGGCGCGACTGTGCTTGTGCTACCTGCAATGGTGTCAGGTGCTGGCGGCGTATACGACGTTGGATCGAAGGTTGCGGTGATCACAACGGTTTGTGGAGCTTGAATCGTGCATGCAGCACCGCACATCGCAGCACAAGCTAAGGCAATCATCTGAATCGGACGTTTCAGCATCGTTTCGATTCCTGAATCTAGGATAAGTGCGAAAGATTGACCGTGACTTTTGATGAACGCTATACTATGATCCCGCCGAGGAAAATCAAATCGCTTTTCAATTAAAGGAGTGATGTTTATGGCGGTTACTCGTGAAGATGTTGCACAAATCTTTACGCGCATGGTCGAGCGTATGGATGGTAATAAGGCTGCGGGTATCAACGCAGTCATTCAATTTGAGCTGTCCGGCGACAATGGTGGCACTTGGTGGCTGAAAATTACAGATGACGGTGCCGCAACGGGTGAAGGTGCTGCCGAAAATCCCAAAATGACGGTTAAAGCGACAGCAGATGACTTTGCATCCATGATTGGTGGATCACTTAACCCAATGCAGGCGTTTATGATGGGTAAGATCAAGGTCGTCGGTGATACAGGGCTGGCGCTTAAGTTGATGCCGCTCATGAACGGCTAACTCCTCTGTCATTTCTGACAGGGAGATCAACAAAATCTCCCTGTCAGCGCAGTTGCTATTCCTCGTCTAAATCTTCGTCGTTATCGTCGCGCTCACTGTTATAGCGCAGCAGATCGAGCATATCTCCGCCTAACGTAGCGTTTGCCAATGCGTCTTCAACGGCTTCGATAAGATCATCGTCGTCCATTTCTTGGGCATTAGCAGCAACGAGATTGAGTATGCGCACGGCTTCGCGCCCGCCGATTTCGCCCAACGACCAGATCGCATTGTTTTGTAGTTCACGATCGCTGTCAAAAGCCAAACGCGAGAGCGCTGGAATTGCATCTTCGATCATAAGTTCACCAGCGGCACGCGCAGCTTCGTAGCGGATTTCAGGATCGTCGCTGTCAAGTTCACGCAGTACGGTTGGTGCCCATTGATCATCTGCTGAGCGCCCCATAGCGAATACGGCGCTTACACGCATCTTATGTTCGTGACTCTCGTAGGCTTCACGAATTGCACCTTCGACAATCTCGTGACTGCTGTTTGAGATCGCTTCGAGTGCGCGGCGGCGTACATCAATATCTTCATCTTCGTTGTTTAGGATGCCGATCACGATGTCTTGTGCACGCAGCGTTTCCGTTTCTGAAAAGTCGCCGAGTTCTCCCATAAGGATGAAGCGACCAATTGCTGTTGTGGCGGCGGCGCGTACTTCAGTTGATTCGTCCCATTGTGCGATTTCTATTAGACGATGAAGTGTGCTTTCGTCTTCACTTTCCCATAGCAGTTCGACGGCGCTGGTGCGCACCTCGGAATCTGGGTCATCGAGTGTGCTTAGTGCGATTGCTGTGTAGTTTAGCTCGAAGTTTGCTTCGCCTACGTCAACTAGTTCTTGAATGATCCGGCGGCGTGTCTCGTCGTCGAGGCGTGACCATGTTTTCTCAAATTCTGTGATCTCGCTAGGTGTGAGATCAGAGAGTCCGTAGAAAATCGTTGAGTCGAGTCCGTCGCTTGTTTGTATTGCGGCGAGTGTTGTGGGCAGATCAGGTTTTTCACGGCGTTCTTCGAGGATTTCATCCTCGATTTCTTCGCCGTTGTTCTGCTGATCGTAGTCGTCGTAGTTCATGTTTCTCCTATCGGAAGAGATCGGTCATTGGGTTAATGACATCGTTTATCAAGACAATGAACATGAGCGAGAGTAGGACGATCATGCCAACGAGGTGAACCATGCCTTCGCGTTCAGGTGATATTGGGCGACCTCGGATTATTTCGATGAGAACGAATAATATTCGTCCGCCGTCGAGTGCAGGGATTGGTAGAAGATTGGTCATTCCTAAGGCAAAGCTGATCAATGCCATGTATTCGAGGATGATTCCGGGGCGGTTTTGCTCGATGCTTTCTTCAAACAAAACGCCGCCGATCCGGCTAATTTCGAGAGGGCTGACTACACGAAGTTCTTCGGGAGCAGCGGTTTGACTGAGAATACGACCCGGCAGGCTCAAAATCGTGCTGATCACATTGCCCATGCGCTCAAAGCTGTAGGCAACCGCACCGCTCAGCGAACGCGCTACCGTACCCGGAAGATAAACCAATCCAGCACTGACATCGTAACCCGCATCCCCGATCTGAATCCCCAAAGCCCCCTGTCCTTCTGGTGGATTTGCGCGTGGAGTCAAGGATACATCGACCAATTCACCGCTCCGCCAAACCGTCAAGGTAATTTCTTGACCGAGGCTGCCGCTCGTCAATTCTTGAAGCTCAGAGTATGTCGCAAGAGGCGTGCCATTGAAGGCTGTCACAAGGTCATTTTCTTGCAAACCAGCCTGCGCCGCCGGAGAGTCTTCGGCTATTCCCAGAATGATCGGAAATGAACTGACCTCGGCTTCGTCAATGGATGTCACAGCCGTGTAATTCACGTCGAAAGTCGTATCTCCACGCTGAACGGTCAACGTCAGTGCTGTACCCGCGCCGCTGTTAAACGCGTTGAGTAAGTCAGCACCGCTGGACATATTCTGACCATTGATCGCAGTGATCGTGTCGCCGTGCTGCAATCCCGCCTCAGCAAGCGTACCTGACGGTGCATCGAATGGGGTGGCGACGACCGCAGGAATACCACCCAGCGCGATCACCGCAAACAACAAGAGTGCGGTCAGGAAGTTGGCGAGCGCGCCCCCAGCCATGAACAGGATACGAGGAAGCGGCTTAACGTCGTACACTGACTTCGGATTCGTGATCCCGCGCTTAATCGCTTCATCGCGATCAGATTGCATAGCCTCATCACCGACGGGGCGCACAATATCTTCACCCACTGGGCGGACAAAACCGCCAAGCGGCAGCCAATTCAGGGTGTAATCTGTTCCGTTGTGGCGGAACAGCCGTACCATGCGCGGCGGCATGCCTATCCCAAACTCAAGGACGGTGATCCCAACCAATTTCGCTGCGAGAAAATGACCCATTTCATGAATCAATACCGCAGGAATCAGCACAAGGATAAACGCAAAGATCGTGAGGACAGCATCGTTCCCCAGCAGAAAATCCAGCATCAGCCTTTACTTTCGAACCCACAATACAACGGAACAAATGGGAGGTAAGGGGTCATTATACCATACTTACCCGCTGATCAGCCGTGCCCCTTGACCAGCGCTTGCCATACGCACATCGACCACCCCATCTATCGTTTGGAGGGCAGAGCGAACCGCGTCAGCGCTGCTTTGTTCACATAGGCAGTGTACATTCGCACCCGCATCGAGCGTGTAGCACACGTGCAGCCCGTCTTCGCGCCAATTGCGAACGGATTCCATTATCGCCAACGTTGGCGGCAGCCAATAGAACAACGGCGGATCACTGGTCATCATCACGGCATGCATTAAATTGCTGTCATGTTCAACGACTTTCGCAAAAGTGGCAAAATCGCGCTCCAGTACGGCACGACGGCATACGGCTAGACGCGATGCCGCGCCAGCAACACGCGCCGCTTGCAGATCGCTCGTATCCGCTGAACGATGCCCCGCTTTTGACCCAACGCGTTTATGCGCTTGGCTCACTACCGCGATCACATCGATCAATGCCCAGTGTTCCGGCGGCGCGATGCTCTCCGCAAACGAGTTTTCGTGCGCTTCACCCAAATGCCACTCCACGTAACCTGTTGGGATCGAGCGCGAAGCCGAACCTGAGCCAATCCGCGCAATCGTCGTAAGCTCACGTTCACTGAGTTCCACACCAGCCGCTGCCGTACCGGCGACGGTAAGCGCCGCGAATGCTGCTGCTGACGAGGCGATTCCAGCGCCCATCGGGAAGTTATTCTTGGAGATCACTTCGGCGCGTGATCGTATGTTCAGTCGTGAGCGCAAGATGTCGAGATGAGTCGAAACACGCGCCAGCGCTTCCTGTGAAGCAGATTCGCCGTTCAAAACAAGGGTATCCGAGGGCTGATCGTCCGCCCATGTGACGGTGGTTTCAGCATACAGCCCATCCAAATTCATGCTTAAAGAGGCGTTCTGCGGCAGATTCCATCGGTGATCCCGGTTGCCCCAATATTTGATGAACGCGATATTTGCAGGAGCTTGCGCGGTCGCGCGGCGTAGACTGGTCATTGTTCATTCCCTTACACGAAAACCTGCGTCATTATACAGAATTCGCCTGCGCATCGTGTATAATGCCCTAACAACATGGGTGCACATAACAGGACGGAAGCAGCAAGTGAATGCTCTCATTGGCTTAATCAAGACGATGCGCCCGAAGCAGTGGACAAAGAACGCAATCATCTTTGCGGGCATTGTCTTTGACGGTCAGCTCCTCAACTCTGCTGCCTTCGCGCGTGTTTTGGCGAGTTTTCTCCTGTTGTGTTTACTCACAGGAGCGGTGTATATCATCAATGATCTTGTTGATATTGAACGGGATCGCGCTCACCCAACCAAACGTAATCGCCCCCTCCCCTCTGGCAAGCTCCCAGTCCCAATGGCGATTGGTGCTGCTGTTGTCCTACCGATACTTGTTTTAATTGGTGGGGTTGCGCTTCGCTGGCAGTTTGCGGTCGTCCTGCTGTCATATCTGGTTTTGCAGCTCCTCTACAGTTTCTGGCTCAAGCATGTCGTGATTCTCGATGTGCTGGCAGTTACAGCGGGGTTTGTGCTGCGAGTCGCGGCAGGTGTCGTGGTGATACAGGTGGCGGCTTTTTCACCTTGGTTATATGCCTGTACAGCGCTGCTGGCGATGTTTCTTACGGTCGGCAAGCGCCGCCAAGAACTGCTGCTCCTATCCGAAAAGTCCGGGAGCGTGCGCGTTACGCTTGAACAGTATAATCTCCCCCTCCTTGATGATATGCTCCGTATGGTGATGACGGGGACATTGATCGCTTACTTGCTCTATTCCATCGAAGCACCGTCGATACTGCTCGCCGGTACAAATCTCGCATTGCTCACCGTTCCGTTTGTCTTATACGGCATGTTCCGCTACCTCTACCTGATTCACGTCAAAGGTGAAGGCAGTGCGCCTGATGAGGTTTTGCTCAAAGACCGACCACTGCAAATTGCCATCTTGCTGTGGGGATTGACATTCATTTTGATCCTGTATATTGCACCCCGGCTCGTACCAGTATCCTTATGATCGCAGCCAGCGCCTCTGCCAAAATTATCTTGCTTGGGGAACACGCAGTCGTCTATGGTGTTCCCGCAATTGCGATTCCGGTATCTGATCTGCGCGTGTATGCCACCGTCAAACCTGAACCTTCAGGCAAAGGATTGTGTATCGCTGCCGAAGACTTGAACCAAGTGCTCCCGGTACAAGTTGATGCCGAACAAGTCGATAATGCCCTGCTCTTGACTGTGAAACTGGTATTGGCGCGCTTACATGTATCACCCCCTGATGCGACGATTGCGATCCGTTCGCAGATTCCGCCTGCAAGCGGCTTAGGCAGCGGTGCAGCCGTCTCGACCGCACTGGGGCGTGCATTATGCATGATGCTCGATCAACCATTGTCGCGTGAGGACTTGAACGCGATTATTTATGAGGTTGAGAAAGTGCATCATGGTACGCCGAGCGGCATCGATAACACGGTGATCGTTTATGAGCAGCCTGTGTATTATGTGCGCGATCAAGCGATCCAGACGTTTTCTGTGGGTGCGCCGCTGCATTTATTGATTGCAGATACAGGTAAAGGTGCGCTGACCAAAGTCGCGGTCGGCGCAGTACGCGAATTGGTCACACAAGAGCCTGAACGGATAAACCCGATTCTCGATTCCATCCGTGTTCTTGTAATTCAAGCGCGCAGCGCCATCGAAACTGGCGACACCCGCACCTTGGGACGATTGATGAATGCAAATCACATGTATTTGCGCGAATTAACGGTCTCATCGGACGAACTCGATCAGTTGGTCGATGCAGCGCAGAACGCAGGAGCGCTCGGCGCAAAGCTGTCAGGCGGCGGGCGCGGCGGTAATATGATTGCACTCGTCACGCCTGAAACATGTGAAACGGTCGAACAAGCATTGATCACGGCAGGCGCGGTGCGTGTAATCCGCACAACACTCGAAGAGGAAAGCGCATGATCACGTTTGTGAAATTGGGCGGATCGCTCATCACTGACAAGAAGATCGAAAATTACTTTCGGGTTGAAACTGCCGAACGGATCGCCGCTGAGCTTGCGGATGCGCTCACCGAAAAGCCCGATCTACGCTTAGTGGTCGGTCATGGCAGTGGATCGTTCGGGCATATGGCGGCACGCCGCTATGGAACGATCAAGGGGGTAACCACCCCAGAGCAGTGGCGCGGTTATGCAGAAGTTGCCACCGTTGCCGCAGAACTCAATTATTTGATGGCGAAAACGCTCAACCTTGCCGGGATTCCTGTGCTGCGTGTCCAGCCTTCGGCTTCCACGCGCTGTCGTGATGGCGTGATTGTCGAAATGGCACTCGACCCAATCCGGCAAGCGCTTGAACATGGGCTTGTTCCGCTCGTGTATGGCGATGTCGCGCTCGATGACGTGCGCGGCGGCACCATTACATCCACCGAAACGATATTCTTCTATCTTGCGCAGTATATCCCGGTAACACGCGTATTTCTGCTTGGTGAAGTTGACGGCGTATATGATCAGCAAAACATAGTCATCCCGGAGATTACCCCGGCACTGCTTCCCAGTGTTGAAGCAGCGCTTGGCGGATCGGCTGGCACAGATGTGACCGGCGGAATGGAAACCAAAGTCCGCGATATGGTTGCTTTAGCACACAGACTGCCCCAACTACAGATTCGCATTCTCAATGGGCAAACGCCGGGACTGCTCAAGCGAGCACTGCTGGAACAAGAAAAGCCGGGAACGCTCATTCACGCGGGTTGAGGCGTAATGCCCAACCGGTAAGCAAAATCACCCCAGTGATCGCCAAGCCGGGATACAAAGCGACCCAAGGCGCGGAGCGAAATGCAGTGCGTCCCTCGTACAACATCGCACCCCAATCCGGAACAGCAGGATCACCGCCTAATCCCAAAAACGCCAACGCTGCTCCATTGAGGAGCGCATAGCTGAACACAACCCCTGTATAAGCGATCAATGTTGGTGCGCTGTTCGGCAGTAGATGACGGAGCAAGATCCAAAGCGGCGGTGCGCCAAGTTGTCTCGCCGCCTGTACATAATCGTGTGAGCGTGTCACGAGCAGCGCTGCACGCGTTACTCGCGCGATGGGTGCGATCTGCGCGATTCCGACGGAGAAAACAATCGCAGTTTCACCTGTACCGATCAAGGCGATCATCACCAGCGCTAGCACAAACCCCGGCAGTGCGAGAACTGCGTCGATTACGGCACTCAAAAGCCGATCAAGCCATCGGATATTGGTTGCAGCAGCGAATCCGAGCGCGCCCCCAATGGTCAATGCCAATCCTGTGGCAGCAAGCGCAATTCGGATTGAACGTGCGCCGCCGTGCAGGGTTCGACTGAAAACATCGCGCCCTAACATATCGGTTCCGAAGGGGTGTTCAGTGCTAGGGGGTTGAAGCTGTCTGTCACCTTCCGCCCGATACGGATCGTTGGGTGCAAAGAGCGGGAGAACAAAAACGACCGTAAGCACAATCACCAGCGTGATCAGTCGATTATTCATAATGACTGCGCTCTTACTCTCGGATCAACGAGTGCGGTGAGCACGTCAGCGGCGGCGTTGATCAAAACGTAGCTTCCTGCCATCACCAGCGAGATTCCTTGTACAGTGGGATAGTCACCCGCGAGGACAGCCGATA
>JAPKMU010000105.1 GCA_026645745.1 Anaerolineae bacterium
GTGCAGACCCGAATTATGGCTCTGCTGACTTGGGCGACGGCTTCGCACCTGCTCCCTATGTGGTCGATCTTGTGGCAGGCGGGGATGTTCCCGCAAGCGTCGTTGGCGACTGCGCGGGTTTCGTCACCAGCCAGCCAGATTTTCGCCTCAATTGGAACGGCGGCGGCTTCTTGCGCTTCGCCGTACTCGCGGCGGCTGGCGACGATGCGACCCTCGTCGTTTACCAACCCGACGGAAATTTTTACTGCAATGATGATACGTTTGGGTTGAACCCGGCAGTCGATGTATTCGACGCTCCCGCCGGAGAATATGCGGTCTGGGTTGGGACATTCCGCGAAGACATCTTTTTTGACGCTCAATTGTTTATCTCACAGCTTGAGCGGTTCGATCCGACGGATCAAGGCGGTGACGGTGGAGCGGCGGAATGCACCGACATCATCGCCGTGCGTGAACTACCCGTTGAACGTGTGGATGATCAGACTGCGCTGGTGTTTTACACC
Organism: Anaerolineae bacterium; assembly: GCA_026645745.1. Taxonomy (GTDB): domain Bacteria; phylum Chloroflexota; class Anaerolineae; order Aggregatilineales; family Phototrophicaceae; genus Flexifilum. Next base: position 501 of record JAPKMU010000105.1, read on the forward strand.
AACCCGACCAGCGGACAGGATTTTCAACTGACCGTAACAGGCGCGGAAGCAGACGCGGTAGAAGCCTATTTGAATGAAACAGCACTGTGCTTGATCGCTTCAGGCGGCGGCGCAGACGTTCCGGCAGGCGATGAGGTGGTCGAAATCGGGTTTGGCGATCTTTTCTTTGATGCGCTGGAAGAAGCGGGGGCGAGTGTTGAAGAACTCGTCGCGCGCCGTGACGAAGGGGAATTCCAAGACGTGACGCTGCGCGATGTGCTGGCGGATATGGGCATTGATGGCGAAGAAGTGCTGCGCACCGCGATTGAGCGTGCCAACACCGCGATTGATGAAGCCGTCGCCAGCGACCGCCTGAGCGACGCACGCGCACGCCAAGCACGCGCCGAAGTTGAGACGATGTACAGCCAGTTCCTCGATGTGCCTGATCTGGTCATGCTGGCGGGCGGACGTAATCCCGCGCCGACCCTGATCGATGTCGAGATTGTCGTAACCAACCCCGGCGAGATACGAGGGGAACTTTTCACCATCACATTTGTGGAAGATCCGCCGCTTGGTTATGGGTGGGCAAGGGCGCGGTCATTCACGCTTGCGCAGGTGCGGTCAGCGCGCATGAACAGCTTCTGCATCGTCAACGTCGGTACGGGGAGCGCCTACATCTACAGAAACAGCAAGTACATGTGGGGCACGTATGACACCACAAATCCGGCATGTGCTTCGTCCGGTTGGTATCAAGCGAACAGGCTGTATATCGTTGGCTGGAGTTCGAGCAACTACTACAGACAAAACAGCACATGGGCAGTTGAGAATTAGCCCCGCACTGCGATTTTCCCCCTCTCCATCATAAGCGGGTCTGAGGGAACGACAGAAACGTTAAGAAGGAGGGGCGGCAGCCAAGAAGGCTTGCCGCCCTTCCCGAAACAAGCTCCAACACCGGTTGTTGTTGAGCGATGAACCGCTGTATCCGCCGTTGACTGCTTTGCGCACGCGGCAGGGCGTGGTATGTGAAGGGGTAAGGCGGCAAATCAACCGGGGCGGTTGACGCGGATCAGCCGCCCTTTGGGGATTTTCGCGGGTTAATCAGTCGATTGTCCAATGCGGCGCACACCAACCATAGAATAGGTCAAGAATATCCTTGATAAAATCTTGGTCGGTTTCGTTTTCAAGCTGATCGTGAAATTCCCGAAGGTCTGCCATGAGGGTTTCACGGGATATACCCTCGGAACGCAGCCTGATAAGCTGCTCACGGAGCCATCGAAGCCCATTTTCTTCTTTCAATGCTTGTTCGTAGAGGCTTTTGTATTTCATGGGGTTGACCCAATCACTGTGGGCGGTTGACGCGGATCAGCCGCCCTGATATATGCGCTTGAATTTGGAGTAGAACAAACAGATTATTTACGAGTAATCAATAAAAATCGACCATCAAGGGCGGATTTACTCATTAATTGATCGTGAATTCGTTGTGCAAGTGCATTAAAATCGTTGTCTGCTGTGCAGGCAATGATTCCACAATGTGATTGTGTTTTATGATGTAGTTGTTTGAAGTCTTTTCGATTGTGTGTAATTACCGCCCGCTTAGTTCGCGTGGCGTGTTCTAGCACTTCAGAATCGGAGATACACTGGTTGGCTTTACCAGCTTCGTACACTGTCTCAACATCATAACCAAAACTACGCAATAACGTTACACACGGAAAAGGGAAATTCTCATCTGCATATAGCTTAAAGAAAGGCATTTTTGTTTTCTCCATAAAAATAAGAAAAATATCATACGCGTCCTCCAAATTAAAGCTTATAAACTATAATACATCGAAAATTAATTGATGTCAAGCATTTAGTGTTCGTTTTCGTAGATGTCGTGCTCAATTTCGTCGTGGTTTAGTGCGTAATATTTCGATGCAATCTCAATATCCCTGAATCGAAGCGTTGGAAAATCCTCTATGATCTCTCGATCGCTTATCCCAAGCTGCCGCGCGCGGATAATTGTCCATACCGGAATCCGTGTGCCATCCACACGCGCACGTCCCCCAACCACGCCGGGAGTCTTCACAATGCCGGGCACTTCGCGCGCGATTATGCTGGCGAGCCACTGAATCAGCTCCAATTTCTCTTGATGCGAAAGCTTCTCTGCCTGCGCCGCTACTTGATCGACCGTCACTTGCACCTGTGGTTGTGCTGTCATCTCGTCACCCTTCGACACTCTCCGCTTCATCATAATTCAAAATGAATCCCCCGTACAGAAACAGACGTTATACTTAAACATGGTACGCCGACCCTTTAAGGATAAAGGTTGTTTCATGCGAAGCACTCATAACTTTAACCGCGACTGGCTGTATGCACCGCTTGAGCTTACAGACACGATCCCCGATGCCGCGTTTGCATCGGTTGATCTGCCGCACACCAACATCGAACTCCCCTACCACAATTTCGACAATGGGGATTATCAGTTCATCAGCACGTATCGCAAGCACTTTACCCTGCCCGAACCGCTCAACGGTCGCCGCTTACATCTCGTATTTGACGGCGTGATGATCGCGGCGACGGTTACGGTAAACGGTCATCGCTTGGACGAACACGCGGGCGGTTACGTGCCGTTTGCGGTGGACATCACCGATTATGTAAGCGAAACGGACGAAAACCTGATCACGGTGCATGTTGATTCGACCGAGCGCCCGGATATTCCCCCGTATGGCTACGTCGTCGATTATCTGACCTTCGGCGGCATTTACCGCGATGTCAAACTCCGCTACCTTGAGCCGCTCTACATCGAAAAAATCTTCGTGCGTACCTTGGATGTCCTGACCGCGCCCCGCGTCGAAGTTGATGTATGGGTGAAGAATCAAGGAAGCGCCCCGGCGGGGTGTGTCGTCAACGTGGGCATGGATGGCGCGGAAGAACCGGATCAGCGTGAGGGCGTGAGCGTAGAACCGGGCGAATCAGCGAAAATCACGCTCGGTCTTGATCCACATGGCATCCAATTGTGGTCACTCAGCGATCCGGTGCTGTATCAGTTGAGCGCCTACCTTACGCAAGCGGATGACGCTCCCGAATTTGACCTTGTGACGGCGCGATTTGGCTTCCGGTCGGCGGAGTTCAAAGACGATGGCTTCTACTTAAACGGCGAAAAAATCCAGTTGATCGGCTTGAACCGTCATCAGACGTATCCGTACATCGGCGCGGCGGCTCCGGCACGACTTCAGCGCAAAGACGCGGACATCCTCAAAGATGAGTTGGGGATCAACATCGTTCGCACGTCGCATTACCCGCAGTCCCCTCATTTTCTGGATCGCTGCGATGAGATCGGGCTGCTCGTTTTTGAAGAAATCCCCGGTTGGCAGTTTATCGGCGATAACGATTGGAAAGCGCTCTCGTCACGCGATGTCGAAGTGATGATCGAGCGTGATCGCAATCATCCTTCGGTGATCCTGTGGGGCGTGCGTATCAACGAATCAGGCGACGATCAAGCGTTTTATACGGCGACGAACGCTCTAGCCCATTCGCTCGACCCGACGCGGCAGACGGGCGGTGTACGCTTCTTCCTCGAAAGCCAATTTTTAGAGGATGTGTTTACGTTCAACGACTTCTCAAAAGGCGTGCGTGAGCCAGTCAATACCCCGCACATAATCACCGAGTTCAACGGGCATATGTTCCCGACCAAAACATTTGATCAAGAGGAGCGCCAGATCGAACATGCCGAGCGGCACGCGCTGATCCAAGACCTCGCGTTCGCTAATCCGCGTGTGACCGGTGCGATTGGCTGGTGCGCGTTTGATTACAACACCCACCGCGAGTTCGGCAGCGGCGACCGCATTTGTTATCACGGCGTGAGCGATATGTTCCGTTTGCCCAAGTGGGCGGCGTTTGTGTATGCCAGTCAAGTTGATCCGTCGGTGCGTCCGGTCTTACAGGCGTTTACGCTGTGGACGATGGGCGACCGCAGCGAGGGCGGCAATGATCCGCTCGTCGTGGCGACCAACTGCGATTACATCGAAGTCTGGGTTGGCGAGGATAACCATCTCGGACGGTTTGAGCCGGATCGCGCCAAGTATCCACACCTGCCGCATGCGCCGATCACAGTGGTTGGCGGGTCGCAGATGGGTGTATGGGGCAGAATGTATCAAGATTTGCGGATCATCGGTTACGTGAATGGTCAGCCTGTGATCGAGCAGATGATCGCGGCGGACGGCATCCCCCAAAAGCTCGAATTGATTGCCGATGATCCCGAACTGAATGCCGACGGATCGGACATGACGCGGCTGGTGTTCCGCATCACCGACGTATACGGGAATCGACTGCCATTTGCGACGGCGGCAGTTGCGTTTGATGTGGAAGGCGCGGGGAGCTTAGTTGGCGAAAATCCGTTCACACTCGTGGGCGGTCAAGCGGCGGTGTATGTGCGGGCAGGGCGAAACCCCGGTACGCTCATGATCACGGCGCGGTCGCTGACAGCATACCGCCATTTGCAGCCCGTCGCCGTGACGATTGACGTGCGCTAGGCTGCGCCCCTCCCTGAATTCGGTTCAGTGGACGATACTTTTTTCCTCACCCCCGACCCCCTCTCCAACCTTCGGTTAGAGAGGGGAGAAAACAAGGGCTTTGCTCCCCCTCTCTATCGCTTGCGATGGAGAGGGGGCGGGGGGTGAGGAGAGGTCGGTTTTCAATATCGGGCAAGCCTGCGGAGCAGGCAAAAACCGTGCGCTATAATGGCATCGTTTGCCATTTGAATGAGGATTCTCGCGCATGAGTCGATTTCGCCCCCGCCGTTTTGCGCTTTTGTTCATCGTCGCCCTCCTGCTGAGTGCCGCACTCGGCGCGGCGCAAAGCGATCCGTTTGTCGCTGTCCCCACCCATCAAATCAATGTGCGGTCGGGTCCCGGCTCAACATTTTTGCAGATCGGCACAATCCCCGGCGGCGCATCCATTCGTGTCACGCAGCGCAACCGCATCGGCACATGGTTGTATGTGCAGTACCCGCGCGCGGACGGCTCAGTGGCGCTTGAAGGCTGGGTCTATTCCGGCTATCTCGATCTCAGCCCCGAACTGCGGATGAGTCAGGTGTATGAAAACAGTGATGTGATGGATGCCGAACCCAGCAGTTATCCGGCGCTGGCGCGGCTGCTGAGTGCTCCGGTGATCCCGCGCCTTGAAGGGGCACTGCTCGATAACGTGCGGGCGATTTTTGAGCGCGGGCAAGCGGCAGGGATGCGACCCGATGCGTTCACCAAAGTGGGCGACAGCCTAAGCGCCGATCCGCTTTACTTAACGCCGATGGCATCGCCGCCCATCGAACTAGGCGTATACGATTATCTCGCGGAAACAGTCGCGTATTACGGGGCAAGCGCCGCCGAGCCAAGTTTGGCTGCCAGTGTGGGCATGGCAACCTACACCGTTTTTGATCCCCTGTGGGCGGATTCGTCACGGTGCGAAGGCGGCGAAACCGCGCTGGTGTGCGAATACCGCCTCAAACGCCCAAGCATCGCCCTGATTCAATTCGGCTCGAATGATATTTTGCACGTCAGCGCCGAATTCTTCGCGCAGACGTACCGCCAGATCGTGCAAACGTCGGTCGATTCCGGCGTGATTCCGGTCTTGTTCACGTTTAGCTGGGATGAAGCCTCGCCGCTGTGGGCGCAGTCGGTCGCCTTCAACACGGCGATCCTCGATATCGGCGCTGAATTCAACGTGCCTGTGATCAACCTGTGGTTGGCGGCGCGACCGCTCCCCGCGTTTGGGTTGGATGTGGATGGCATTCATATGCTGCACAGCGGCGCGCAGCATCTCAAATTTACAGGTGCGGACGAGTCGTTTTATGGTGCGACTCTGCGCAGCCTATTGGCGATCCGCACGCTGCACGAAATCCGCCGGATGCTCGATTTGCCCGCTTCGCTCGCCGAAGCGACCGCCGCGCCGTAGCGCTGGCGTCAAATTAAGTTCAGGCGCATTTCGTTGGTGGCTTGAAAGCCTAACTGCTCATATAAGGGACGCCCAAACTCACTCGCGTGCAGCGCGAGCGTTCGGTGTCCCTCTTGATGTCCCCACGCGATGATCGCTTGCATCAGCAGGCGCGCAAGCCCTTTATGACGGTGCGGCGGTTCGACGTACACATTCATGATATACGGCAGCATGTGAACGCGCGGAAATCCGGGCGTGGGTGCCCATTCGATCAAGCGCGCCCCTGCTCCGCCCACAATCTCTCCGCCCTCGGTCTCCATCAACCAACCGCGATATAAACCGAACTCGATCTGTTCGGATACCCAATCACGGAACGCAAATTCCATCATATCCATCGCGCCCGTCATCTGCATTTCTTCAAACATCGCGCGGCGGTGATGCGCGATCACGGCGGCATCCTCAATTTCGGCGGCTCGAATCAGGTAGGTCATCGCACCTCGTTGCTTGGGCAGTCTGGAATACTGTCTCAGAATAGCCGTGCTTTTCTCATACGACTAGTCCCGATTCGATCCACCTTCGCGTGGTTTGCGTGTGGAAAGCGGCTTCCACTTTGGTTTGCGGCGGCGGCGGCGCGGTGCAGGAACATCGCGCATCTCTTTCAACACCGCGCTGACCACCGTGTGCATCAAGTGAGCGTGTTCGCTGCGCTCCGACCGCGTATACGGATCACCCGGTTGGCGTGGGCAGGCTTCCAAGAGATTCTCGAATGCCTCGGCTTCGGTTTCGCTGCGCCATGTTTCGTGATTTGCCCACAAGCGGCGGTTTTGCCACCACTGATCAGCCTGTGCGCGGCGTTCGGCGCTGATCTGTTCGGCTGCCGCGTTGATTCGCTCGTAAATCGTCGGCATCGTCCTCAATTTCACCAATGCGCTGCCTCCTTTCGGCACTGCAATAAGTGAAATTAGGATAGCACAGATGTTCGACATAACTCAGATCGTCTGTTCTTTTGAATCTTGTCAACCCTGCGTTAACGGGTTTTATACGCTTTTTGCGCTCAATTATGATCAGTGGTCTAGTGACTCATGATAGACTTTGTATATCGTCAGCTAGTAGGACAGTATATCACTAGATAATACTGTCAAGCGTGATACACGGGGGCATTATGTCATTATACCGCCACCATGAGTTGCTCATCGCTGGTTATCTATCACAGATTTTGCTCGTTAGTCGGTCGGCAGCAAGCTGCCTGTTCGCCCTTTTTCATTCGGAAGATAATCCACAGTCGGCATACCACGCCGCCCTCGCCGTTGCCAGCCAACTCGATTATCTTCACGAGTTCCGTGCTCTCCCACCGGCTGAGCTTTACCTCACGCTTCTGCCGGATGCAAGCGAGGCTGTTAAAGACGCGGTTGAACAAGCGCTGGCGTATTGTTTGGAAGGCGTCATCAACGGGCGCGCCGCCGCGATCCTCGCACATAACAACTAAGCATGCGCACCCACCGCCGCTGACATGACGAAAGGAGCGGGGCTTCCCGCTCCAGACATTTGTCCTACTTGCCTCACGTATCCCCTTTCATTATACAGGTTCTTTACAGGTTGTCGCTTGACACGCCTTTAGATTTTTCGTAATGTGATTACCTGTACGGGTGTTCCGTTTCTTTGGAAGGAGATCGCAACATGGTACGTTTTCGTTTAAGCGTAGTGCTGCTCATTGTCATGCTCATCGCCGCCGCATGTGGTGGAACTGCAACCAATACCCCTGCCCCCAGTGATTCCGGCTCGACTGGTGGGGATGCCAGCGCCGCTGGTGATCCGGCAGAACCCGTTCGTGGTCTGTATGCCGCACTGTATGGTCGTGAAGGCACAGCCGCCGACTTTGCGTGTGCCGCAGCGCCCGGTTTTGCCGATGCGCTCCAGCAGTCTGCCGATGCGTCCGCAGCAGCCTTCGCCAATGCTACGATCAACGTCAGCGGTTTGAACTACACCGTCAGCGAACAGGATGCGGACAGCGCAACCGTAACCGTTGAAGGTCAGGTCGTCTACTCCGTGTCGGGAATCGATACACCCGTCCCGCTTGGACCGATCCCGCACACCGTCGTGGTCGAAAACGGCGCGTGGAAGGTTTGCGGCTAAACTTCAGTTCCCTTTCCGCCGCTGCTGCCCTCCAAGCGGAAAGGGAACGTCCCTTCTTTTTATCGAATTCCCCACACATAGATCACGCCATCATATCCGCCGCTGAACAGCAGCCGCCCATCTGGACTGACGGCCAGACCCATGATCGTGCTGCTGTGCCGCTCCCACGTGAACAGCGCCCCTCCTTCGGCTACGGTATTCGTATCAAAGGCGCGGATCGCACGATCCATCCCGCCAGTGAACAAGATTGCACCATCCGGTGAAAATGCCAGCGCTGAGACTTCGCGGTAATGCCCGAAAAAGCGGGTTATAGAACCATCGCGGCGCGTGAGCGTGACCGATCCATCATTTTCGCTAACGGCTTCAAAGTTTCCAAAGTAGGAAGCGCGCACAGGGGTATCGTTCGCCCAGTGGGTGAACACAACGGCATCGCTCGGCGGGGCAAAGGTATCGAGCCTATAGGCGCGGGCTGCGCCGCCGTGATTCACACTCAAGCGGTCGCTCAATTCAAGCGAGACTCCCGATATTGGCGGCAAGAATCCAGCCGCCTCCAGCAAATCGGGATTCGTTGTTCCGATGCGGATATGCTCCGGTCGTGAAAACTCCGTCTCCGCGTAACCGATGATGCTTTCGCCGCCGCGCTCGATAAAGCGAATATCATTGATCACTTGATGATCCGACGACGTTTCGAGGATGACAGCATTTTCCCCGTTTATCTCCCACAAACGCAAAACGCCGCTCCGATCCCCCGATGCGAGGCGTGTACCGTCACCATTGAAAGCAAGCGCGGTGATCACGTAAAGGTGATCGGCGTACACCATCGGAATCAGCGCGCCTTGCGTGAGATCGTAAAGTCGGATTGAACCGTCTTCGCCGCCCGCCGCAATCAGCGTGCCAGCCGGATTAACCGCCACTTGGGTCAACGGGAAAAGTGTCGCTTCGATCAAGATAACCGCGCCATCGGGGAGCATCTGCCACAAACCCGCCGCCGAACCGATGATCATTGATCCGTCCGACATCGGCGCGACATCGCGCGGCACACCGTACCCGATCTGCGCCAGTGCTTCGATCTGACCTAGATTATCGAGTGTGATGACTTGGAGGTTTTCGGGAAGCGGAAACCCAATCATGCCCGCTTGCGGCGGCTCGCTTTGCGCGGCGGCAGCACCACAAAGTAAGGACATTAACGCAAAGATGCAAAGGCGCAACGGCGCAAAGAGGTGTCCGCGATTCTTCGCGCCTTCGCGTCCTTGCGCCTTTGCGTTGATGCTTTTATGGTTCACCCGTTTATTCCTTTCATCCGCCGTCGGTATAGCTTTGCAGCGGCGCATCTTCGACCACGCTGAACGGAACCGCCGCGCTCGTGATCGTCGTGCCGTCGCTCAGTTCAGCTTGCGCGATCAATTCATGATCGCCGATTTCGAGCGTCCACCACACCACCCAAGGCGATTCGTCGGTGCTGCCCACCGCTTGACCATCCATGAGATACGTCACGCGGATCGTGTCGGCGGGTGCGCCGACGGTCAAGCGCAACCGCTGCGACTCAAGCGGGATCGACTGCGCGATCTGGAAAATCGTGTACGGATCGGGTTCGAGCAGGCGCAGCCCCGCATCCGAATCGGGAATTAACAGGCGGCTGCCGCTCGGCGGCGGGGGATAGCCGCTGCGGATCGCCCAATCACGGGCTTCTTGCGGCAGCACCGCGAACACCTGCGTGATCTGGTCTTCCGGCGGCGTCGAGTCGTCGGCTAATCCTCCGGTGCGGCGGTCGATCACCAAGCGCTGAAAGATGTTGTCCTCGGTCGTCGGCGCTGTCCCGTCGATGAACCACTCATTTCGTGTAGCGGGACAGGCATCCGTCGGCAGCAAGCCGCTGAGCGAACACACCGTCACCCGTTCCAGTCCATCGGGGCGCGTGAAATTCGATTCAGGCACGCCGCGCAAGACTTGACGCATGAACAGATTCCAAACGGGCGCTGCTCCGGTGATCCCCGTGACTTCGACCATCGGCGCGTTATCGGCATTGCCGACCCAGACCCCGACGACGACCTCCGGCGTGTAGCCGACGATCCAGTTATCGCGGGTATCCGTCGTCGTGCCGGTTTTCGCCGCCGCCGGTCGCCCGATGTTGAGCGCACTCCCGCGCCCAAACCCGGCGATACGCGCATCATCATCGCTCAAAATATCGGTGATCAGCCATGCCAACCGTTCGTCAATCACGCGCAGACGCGGCGGGAAAATGCTTTCTGGCGCGACCAACACCTCGCCCGCCCGCGTCCTCACCTCGCGGATCAGCACCGGATCGACGCGTAAGCCGCCGTTGGCGAAAATGCTGTATGCCGCCGTGAGATCGATCAAGCGGATTTCGCCGCCGCCCAATGTGATCGACAAATCCACTTGGGTATTCCCCGCCAGCGTCGTGAGTCCCGCGTCGGTCGCAAGTTCGACCATCGCCGGAATGCCAATATGATCGAGCGTGATCACCGCCGGAATATTGAGCGAACTCGCCAGCGCCTCGCGCACCAGTACGGGACCGTGTTCGACCAAGCCGTAATTCGACGGCGTATAACTTTCCAAGCGGCGGGTGACGAACGGCGTTTCGACATCCAAGATCATCGTCGCCGCCGTCCACGCGTTCGGTTGAGTTGGATCAAGCGCGGCGGCATACGTGAACGGCTTAAGCGTACTCCCCGGCTGACGGAGGGCATAAGCGGCATTCACCGCGCCGTCGATGCGCTCATCGAAATAATCCGGCGATCCGAGCATGGTCAGGACTTCCCCCGTGTGCGGATCAACGGCTACGAGCGCGGCATTATGCGCGTTCGCGGGCTGGCGGTTTGGCGCAGTGGTGTTGATCGCGTCTAGCTGAGAGCGGACGATCTGCTCGGCGGTGTTTTGCCAATTGAGGTCAAGTGTGGTGATCACGTCTAAGCCGTCGCGCGTGAGTCCATCCGGGAAGCGCGTCTCAAGCTGGCGGATCACCGCCATGACGAAATGCGGCGCTTGAATCGGGAACAGGCTCGACGCGAATTGGAGTTCTTCCGTTTTCGCCGTTTCCGCCTGCTGCGCCGTGATGCTCCCGCTGGCGACCATCAAATCCAGCACAATTTCCTGACGCGCCTCAGCGGCGGGAAGATCAGTCAGCGGATCGTACGTCGCGGGGCTTTGTAATAGTCCGGCGAGCAGGGCGCATTCCGCCAGCGAAAGCTCCGCCGCGCTCTTGCCAAAATAGCCGCGCGCGGCGGCTTCGATCCCGTATGCCAAGCCGCCAAAGTAAGCCTGATTCAGGTACAACGTGAGGATTTCGTCTTTGCTGTAAACCGCGCTGAGTTGGAAGGCTAAAAGCGCCTCGCGCAGTTTGCGGCGGATCGTCCGCTCGGTGCGTTCGCCCGCATCCAACAGGGTGATACGCGCGACCTGCTGCGTGATCGTCGAGCCGCCCGCCGCGATCTCGCCGCCTGTCAGGTTGATCACGGCGGCGCGCACAATGCCGATCACATCCACGCCGGGGTGCTGGTAAAAATTCTCGTCCTCGGTGCTGATCACGGCGGCGATGCAGTGTTCGGGAATCGAGTCGAGCGGGATCGCCGTGTTGCGCCCGCCCGTGTCGCCGTCCGCGAGAATTTCGTACAACAGCGTGCCGTGACGGTCATAAATGCGCGTGCTCGGCAGCGCTAACCCGTCTTCCAAGCCGCTGACGGGCGGTAAATCCCATGTCAGCCACGCCCACCCGCCGCCGAACGCGATCACCATCACCGCCAGTGCGATCAACGCGAAGCGGGTGCGGCGTTTACGACGTTTCCACCACTGGAGCATGAGTCACCTTTATTTCCTGTCGCTCAACTGCTCCTCACCCCCCGACCCCCTCTCTATCGCTTGCGATGGAGAGGGGGTCGGGGGGTGAGGAAAAAGTGTCGTCCCGTGAACCGAATTCGGGGTGAGGGCTATTCCTCTTTCTATTGTACGATCCCCGTCCCACTTTGCCCGACGCGCGCTATACTCTTGGTGCGCTTTTTCAGTCAACTGCGGAGATGTAGGCATGAATATCGCCGTGTTTGGCGCGTCCGGGCAGACCGGGAAATTGTTCGTTCAGCTTGTGTTGGATGCGGGGCATCATGTGACGGCGCTCGTGCGCGACCCGACCAAACTCGGCATCAATCATCCGAATTTGCAGATCGTCAGCGGCGATGCGCTCGATAAAGTCGCCGTCGAAGCGGCTGTGCAAGGCGCACAGGTCGTTGTTTCTTTGTTGGGTAATGTCAAAGGTGAACCGGACGACCTACTGCCCGCCAGCGCCGAACACATGCTCGGCGCGATGCAAACCTTTGGCGTGCGCCGCTTGATCGTGTGCGCGCCCATGCACGCCTATTTTGAAGGCGATCCGCTCACGTTCTGGCAGCGCGTGGGACGACTGCGCAAGCCGCGCAAGGTGAAGCCGCTGGCGGCATTCATCGACTTAATCAAAGCCAGCGGACTAGAGTGGACGATCGTGCGGTTGGCGGCGCTCACCGATGGTGCGGCGACAGGCAAAACTCAGCACGGGACGTTCAAAGCGGGAAAACACGCCCTCTCGCGGGCGGACGCCGCCGCCTTTTTGATGGCACAGCTCACGGATACGACCTATATCCGTAAAGCGCCGATGCTGATGTCGCTTACTCGTTAAGCGCGCTCAACATTTGGCGGAAACTGCCTTTGTAATCGCCTTCCAGATCAAAGCGCGGACGCCGCCGCAGCGCATCCGGTGGATCGGCAGGGGCGACGACTGCGACGATGATCGGTTTGTTCTTTTCGCGGAAGAACTTCCACGCGGTTTCAACCGTGTCATCTACCAGCGCCGCTGGCGAAAGCAAGAAAACCATGCGCGAACATTCTTTCAAGGACGGATGAACGCCGCCCGCCCAATCTACCTCTTCGCGCTCAGTTTGATGCAGCCAAGTCGCAAACCCCATCTTTTCGAGATCAGCCGCGACTTGAGCTGCCGTGCTTTCGTCAGCAGCGGTGTAGTTCAGGTAAACTGCCGTCTTGGGCAGCTTGTTCCGTTTGGTTTCACCCACCTGCACCGGGGCGGGACGATTCTTAGCGTCGTGCGCTGGCGTCCATCCAAGCCGAAAGACAAAGTTGCCGCAGCTTGGGCACTCGCCGCGCATGGCGGGCGCTCCCTTGCGCGTCCAAACAGGATGTGGGTCTTCGAGCCAAACAGATTCGCGGCAGCGCACGCAGTACGCCTCAACCGGTTCTGGTTCTTCTTGGTGATCCTCGTGCTGCTCATCCAGCGGATTGATCGGATCGTCGTTCACGCGCTCTGCCCCCATCACGTACCGAAAGTTTGTTCTCAGTATAACACGATCACCAAGGCAGAGGCATATCAACCGTCCATGCAGGATCAGGATGTAAGCGCGGTTCACGCTCATACAAGGCGCGAATCTCGGTGAAGCGCGTTCCGGCATTCACACACAGATCAGCGATTGTGTCGATCAGATCAACTTCCACCGTACGCGACTCTTCTTCCGAGACTTTCAGTCCCCAGTTATCCCAAGGCAGCAGTTCGATCTTGTTCAGCGCCATGAAGTCTTGAATCACGTTTGAACGCACAAACGCCCACCCTTTCATATCAAAGATGCCAAACTGATCGGCGTCCGCTTGTCCTGCACGGATCATCTGCCACGCTTGACCGCCGTTGATGAAGCGATCACGCGGGACATCAATCGGATCAAAGTCGGGTTTCAGCACCGAAAGTTGGAATGCGTCAAGCTGCGCGTCGATCAAGCGCCAGCGCTGCTCGGCGCTGTCCCAGACTTCGCATACCCAATGATCCTCGTAATGATTCGGCATAAAGTAGGTGCCGAATCCGCAGCGGGCGCGGGCGGGAATCCCATGTTGGCGCAGCATGGCGCATAACAGCGTAGAGAAGTCGCGGCAGTTGCCGACAAGCCGCTCTTGAACCGGAATCGGCTGACTCAACGGGGCGTCGGTGATCTCGCGGAGGCGCGCAAGCTGGCGGGCAGTCACACGAAGCTGCACTTCGGTTTTGCGCTGATCCGTAAGTGTGACACCGTAGCCTTCCGCCCAAAAGATG
>JAPKMU010000106.1 GCA_026645745.1 Anaerolineae bacterium
GATTTCCGCGCACAAACGGTAAGTTCCCCAACGGTTTGATCAATGCCATTTGATCTGCTCCTATTTCCGCCGCTCGATCAAGCGACCTTCGCGCCGCCCAATCTCTTCCAGTTTTTGCAGCGAATACCGCGCCGCAGTCAAAAAGATCACTGTCAGCACGACCAACAGCAGAAGCTCGATCTCTGGCGCGATGAAACCAATATCGACCTGTGACGTGAAGATCAACTGACGAATCCCGTCCAAGCCAAGCGTGAGCGGAAGCGCGCTGGCGACCGTTGCCACTGCCGCGCCAAGCGCCTTCACCGGGAAATACATACCCGACGTGAGATAGATCGGTTCTTGCAGCGCGTTCGAAAGATGCCACGCCTCCCGCCCTGCTGCCAGATAGATCGACGCCATCATCATGCCTAAACCGTACAAGCCCGCCATCGTAAAGAAGAAGATCAACAACATCAGCGGCAGGTTACTCACCTGATACGTCACCTGAAACAGAAGCGAGGCGATGATGAGGATGCTGAACCCACGCACCGCCGCCATCACAAACCCGCCAACCGCCATCCCTAAGAGGATCGACATCAGCGGTGCAGGGCTGATGATGTAAAGTTCCAGATTTCCGCCGTCTTTATCCCAGTAAAGCTGACTTGCCATGCTCCACAAAATGTTCAGCCAAAATGCGGTCGCCACGCCACCCATCACGGCGAACCCGATGAACTCCTGCGGCGCACCCGTCGCTTTGTAGACGTACACAAAACCGCACGTGCCCAACAGCGGCAGAATCGTCTCTGAAATCAACCAACCGAGTTCGCGTTGTGTACCGATCAAACGAGGGTATGCGCGTGCCCACATTGCCCGCCAAAACAACGACGCACCAACCGCCTTGTGTACACGCTCGGCGCTTCGCATCGTGCTCATTCGCTCGCTCCGTTCTCGCGTCCGTGCGTGTCTTGATCCAACCGCCGTCCCACAAGGTTGATGAACACATCTTCGAGTGTCGGCTCATGTTTTTCGAGCGCAATCAGGCTTGAACCGCGTCCGCCAAGATGCGTCAGCACAGCAGGCAGTACATTTTCATCGCGCAGCGTCAAATTGATCTCGCTAAACTCCGCATGATCGCGCACCGCGACTGTTTGCACGCCGGGGACATCTTCGATCCGTCCGTTGTCCTGCGGTTTCTTGCCTATTGGCTGAACTTTCAGGTTGAAGATCGCGCTTTGCTGTAACCCATGTTTCAGGTTAGTGGGCGTGTCATCGGTCAAAAGCTGCCCTTTGTCGATAATCGCCAGTCGTTCACAAAGTTCATCCGCTTCCGCCATGTAATGTGTCGTCAGCAGCACCGTGCGATCCGGATGATCCTGCATCCACTGTTTGACGAAAGCACGTACATCGCGCGCGGCAGTTACGTCCAAACCGAGCGTTGGTTCGTCGAGAAAGACGACGTTCGGATCGGTCAAAAAACCGCGTACAAAGTTCATCTTCTGGCGCAATCCCGTCGAAAGGTCGCTGATCTTGGCGCGGGCACGGTCAGAAATGCCGAGAATCTCCAACATTTCTGCGATTCTGCGTTTAGCAACAGCGCTGTCTAGTCCGTAAAAGCGTGCGAACATCCATAGATTTTCTTCCACTGTGAGCAAACCAAACCCGCTGGTTTCCCCCCCGCTGACCATGCTGATCTGCCGCCGAACGTCCTGCGGTTGTGTCGCCACATTCAATCCATCAACAAACGCCGTCCCGCTGGTCGGCAGCAGCAGCGTGCATAGGATTTTGATCAGCGTCGTTTTGCCCGCACCATTCGGACCCAACAATCCAAACAGTTGACCGCGCGGCACTTCTAAGGTCACGTCTTTAAGCGCGACCAGTTCTTTTAGATCCCCCTTCTTTTTCGGTCCACGAATCTTGTAAATGCGTCCGAGATTTTCTGCCTTAATTGCCGGAGGTCTATTCACGCTGCAACTCCTACGCAAAATGATTCTTGATAACTATAGCATAAGCAAAGCTTTTGTGAACCCTCCTAAACCTTAAACCATGTGCGCGTGGGCGAAAGGAGGGAAAGGAAAAACGAACCTTTGCAATGCCAGTATGCTATTCAATGTATATCTGCGCTGAATCGTGAGCGGTTCAATATTCGTCAATGGGAGACTAACCAGCGTGAGACAGATTCGATGGATTTTATGGGTATTCATTCTCGCCCCGGTGATCGGGTGGGCAGCGCCGGGTCCAACGGTGGGAACGAATGGGATCGGGGATGAATTCTTCCCGCTCTTTGGCAATGGTGGCTATGATGTTCAGCATTACGACATCACGCTGAGTACGACGCTCGAAAGCAGCGAAATCAACGCCGTTGTGCAAATCGATGCAATCGCTTTGCAGCCGCTCTCACAGTTCAACCTCGACTTTCGCGAATTCGCTATTACCAGTCTCACGGTGAATGGTGAGCAGCCGGAGATGTTCATCCGTAATGATCGCGAACTAACGATCATTCTGGCATCACCGCTGGAAGAAGGCGAAGCATTTACCATCAACATCGCTTATGCGGGACGACCACACGGCACATCCGGGTCAGTTCAGTGGTCAAATGGATGGAATTACCGCCGCGACCGGGTAATCGTCGCCAGTGAGCCGGGAGGCAGTTCAAGTTGGTATCCGGTCAACGATCACCCGCTTGACAAAGCGACCTACGATTTCACCGTGACCGTCCCTGCACCGCTGATTGCTGTCGCTAACGGTGAGCTTGTTTCCACAAGCGAACATGATGGCATGATCACGTATGAATGGGCGATGCGCCAGCCAATGGCGAGCTATCTCACGTCGATGCAGATCGATGCACTGGTCTTGAGTACAGAAGGATCAGAAAACGATCCGCGCATTCGCAACTATTTTCCGGTAGATCGCGCAGATGAAGCGGCGGACGTTTTCCAATATCAAGATGAAATGCTCGCCTACTTTGAAACCGTGTTCGGTGATTATCCTTTCGATTACTACGGTTCGGTGATCGTCAATGCAGCGCTTGGATTTGCTCTGGAAAACCAAACGATGACCTTGTACGGGGTCAGCATTCTGAACAGCCCGGACAACAATACCCAAGTGACCATCGCCCACGAATTAGCACATCAATGGTTTGGCAACAGCGTATCGCTCAGCCAATGGCGGGAAATCTGGCTCAACGAAGGCTTTGCAACTTACGCATCGTGGCTTTGGTACGACCAAATGGAAGGTGGGCGCGGAATCGACTACGTAGTCGAAGCGACCTACAACTGGATCAGCGGACGTGAGGGAATCGAGCAAGGGTATCCAGAGCGGACGATCCGTGATTTCACGGAGAGTTTTGTTCCACCGCTGGAAGCTCCTGCAAATGACTTGTTTAACGGGGGTGTTTACGAACGCGGCGGACTCACGCTGCATGCCCTACGACGCGAAATCGGCGATGGAGCCTTCTTTGAAACCCTGCTCGACTACGCATCGCAGTTTCGTTACGGCAATGCGACAACCGAAGACTTCATCGCTGTTGCCGAAGAAAACAGCGGACAAGAACTCGATGCGTTCTTCGAAGCATGGCTGCGTGATCCGATCATCCCGCCAATTCCTCAGATGGATTTATCAAGTCCATTCAGCGAGTAAGTAAGGAAAGAACACAAAGGGCGCAAAGAAAGCGATTTGCGACTTACTTTCTTTGTGCCCTTTGTGGCGAGATTTTCAGTTATACGTCATTTACGATGGTGAAGATCATCGGTCGGCGGCGGGTTTCATTGTAGAACATCCTGCCGAGCGCCTCTTGCAGTCGGTCGCGCCGCTTGCCGTTGCGCGACTGGCGTAACTGCATCAAGGTGTCGTTAATCGTCGCCTTCATCTGCTCAACAAGTTGATCGTTGTTGCGCAGATACACGAAGCCGCGCGTCGTGATCTCCGGGTCGCCAATCAGCTTCCCGTGAGTATCCACGTTTAGCACCACCAACACGAAACCATCGCGCGAAAGCATTTCGCGGTCGCGCAGCACGGCTTTTCCAATATCGCCTACACCACTGCCATCCACGAAGACATACCCACCGGGCACGCGCTCATTCACGCGCACACCGCCGCGATCTGCCGCGACCACAAAGCCGTTTTCGACCACGACGATCTTTTCTTGCGGGATACCCAAGTTTTTCGCCAGCCGCGCATGTGATTTTAACTGCCGCAGCTCGCCGTGAATCGGCATGAAATACTGCGGCTTCACGAGGCTGATCAGCAGTTTCATTTCTTCTTGCGAAGCATGACCAGAGACATGTACCTTCGCAATTGGGTCATACACGACATCTGCGCCCCGCTGGAACAGGCGGTTAATCGTGCGGCTGACCGTTTCTTCGTTGCCGGGGATCGTGTGCGCACTGATGACAATCGTATCGCCCTGCATCACATCTAGGCTGCGATGCTGCCCATGCGCAAGCCTGCTCAGAACCGACGAGGGTTCGCCCTGTGACCCAGTCGCCATGATCACAAGTTGATGCGGCTGGATGCTGTTGATCTTGCTCAGGTCAACCAGCGTTGAGTCTGGGATACTGAGGAGTCCCATCGCCCGCGCGATCTTGACGTTTTCGTTCATGCTGTGACCAGCAATCGCCATCTTGCGGTTGTAGCGCTCCGCAAAGCGCGCAACCTGTTGGATACGCGAAATATGGCTGGCGAACGTCGCCACGATGATACGCCCCGTTGCTTTGGCGAAAATCTGGTCAAACGCATCCGTGACGACACTCTCTGACGGAGTCCAACCGGGGTTTTCGCTGTTCGTGCTGTCCGCGAGCAGCATCAACACGCCGCGACTGCTGAATTCCGCGAGCTTGGCATAATCCGGCTTTTTGCCGTCTATTGGCGTGTTATCGAACTTGTAGTCGCCGCTGTGGACGACCAAACCATAGGGTGTGTTGATCCCGAATCCCACGCAGTCCGGGATGCTGTGACACATGTGGAAGCTTTCAACTTTGAAGGGTCCCACCTTGAGCGTGTCGCCGGGCTTGAAAACATTGATCTTCGTCTGATCAAACACCTTACCTTCGCGGAGTTTTGCTTCAAGGATTGCCGCCGTAAGCGGGGTTGCATAAATCGGCACGCCTTTGAAGGCTTCGACTACATGGGCAGCAGCCCCGGTGTGGTCTTCGTGACCATGCGTGAACAGGATGCCATGAATGGTGAGGTCAGTACGCTCTTTCAAGTAACGGAAATCGGGAATGATGTAATCAACCCCCAACATATCGTTGGCGGGGAACATAATGCCGGTATCGACGATGATCGCGTCTTTTCCAAGCTCGAACACCGTCATATTCTTTCCGACTTCGCCACAGCCTCCCAGAGGAATGACCCGCAATTGTTGTTTGGACATAGGCTCAACTACACCCCCGTTTCCCAGCTCGCGCGGAAAATCAGGGGCGCTATCCTTTCTCATAGTTCTAACTGTACTTTTAGCTGCAAAGAATCAATCTAATATTGATGTAAAAACAATTATAACACGCCCCATTACGGGCGTTTATGCGCAACTGCCCAGAATCTTGCGGCTTAGATTTGTCAGTTATGCCCATCCTTCGAACTGGTGAATCGCATCGATGACACGTTCCTGATCCGCGCTGGATAGATCGTAATAAAATGGCAGGCGCAGCAGACGATCACTGACATTCTCTGTTACTGGGCAGTCGCCTTCCCTGCCACCAAACTGCCGCCCCATATCCGACAAATGAAGCGGGAGATAATGAAACACACTCAAAATCCCCTGTGCCTTCAAGTGCGCGATCAACCGTGTACGTACGTCCAACGATGGCAGGAGCATATAGTACATGTGATACGCTTGATCGCTGCCCGCCGGGATAATCGGAGTTCGCACATCGTGATCCCCTGCCCACCCTGCAAGCGCGCTGTGATACATCTCCCAAATGTGCTGCCGCCGCGTTTGAATCGCATCACGCATTTCAAATTGAGCATACAAGTAAGCAGCCAACGCATCCGAGGGTAGAAAGCTCGATCCGAGATCCACCCAAGTGTATTTATCGACCATCCCCCGGAAAAAGCGACTCCGGTTCGTCCCTTTTTCGCGGATAATCTCTGCCCGCTCAATCATCGACGGATCGTTGATCAAAAGCGCTCCGCCTTCGCCGCATGTGAAATTCTTCGTTTCGTGAAAGCTCTGCGTTGCCATCACGCCGAACGTGCCGAGCCAACGTCCTTTATACTTTCCAAAAAGCCCGTGCGCGTTGTCTTCGACAACCGGAATACCATGACGCCCTGCAATCGCCATGATCGGTTCCATCTCGCACGCCACACCCGCGTAATGCACCACAATAATCGCTTTGGTGCGCGCGGTAATCAAGTCCTCAAGCAAGCGCTCATCAAGATTCAGGGTATCCGGTCGTATATCGCAAAAAACCGGTTTCGCGCCACGCAGTACAAACGCATTAACGGTTGAGACAAATGTGAACGATGGAACGATCACTTCGTCGCCGGGTCGAAGGTTCAAAATCAACGCGGACATCTCAAGCGCGTGGGTGCAGTTGGTGGTTAACAGCGCCTTTGGTACACCAAGCGCTTCTTCAAGAAATTGATGACATTTCTTCGAATAAGCACCGTCACCGCTGATATGCCCGGAACGCACCGCATCAGCAATATACGCGATCTCACTGCCCACCAACGCGGGTTTATTGAACGGGATTTTTGGCAGTGCGGGTGCGTCGTTGGTATCGGTCATGAATCAGTTGTTGTCCTCGCATCCACAGCACACGTCACACACAAGCAAGCTGTGGATGTGATATGTATCGGATTCACATTCATGTACATGATACCACACATCACGCCGCGTATCATTCAGCGACCGATTCCGCCGATTCAGTGCGAATCACCTCGCGGATCGTATACGTCGGGCGATCCATTGTGCGGAAGTGTACGCGAGCCAAATACTCGCCGATAATGCCGAGCGCGAATAACTGGGCTCCGGCGAAAATCGCCACCGTTGACGCCAAGAAAGCGAAACCCGGCACCAGCGCCCCGTTGATCAGCGCGTTCAGCAGCACATAGAGCAAGACCAGCGCGCCAAAACCCGCAAACACGAAGCCAAGCAAACTCGCAAGCTGAAGCGGCACAATGCTAAACCCCGTGATCATATTCAGTGCATGGGTGATGAGCTTGCGAAACGTATACGTGGATTTACCGAATTTGCGCGGATCATGGCGCACCTTCACTGCCGTAAATCGCGTTGTCCCCCACGTCAACAGCACATCAATATTGACATAGGTACTGCTGTACTGCGCGAATGCTTCACGAATGCGCGTGCGAAACAGACGAAATGCACTCGCTTTGCGCGCCGTTTCAACCCCCATACTGCTTTGCAGCGCCCATTTCGTGATCTGCGATGCGAGATCGCGGAACAAACCGTGCTGTTCGTGTTCCGGTGCGCCGTACACCACATCCACGCGCTCGGTGAGCTTTTCAATCAGTTTGGGAATTTCCGACGGGGGATGTTGAAGATCATCATCGATCGTCACGATCAAATCACATTGGGCAGCACGAATACCGCTCAACAGCGCGTTGTGCTGCCCATAATTGCGCATCATGTGAATGCCGACGATCCACGCATGTTCCGCCGCCAATTCGACGATCACATCCCAACTGTCGTCAGGACTACCATCGCATACAAGAATCACTTCATACCGCGCAGCAGTCGTCGGCAGCACACGCGCAAGTTCAGCGATGAGTTCCGGTAGGCTTTCTTGACTGCGATATACCGGAACCACGATAGACAGCGATTCAACCAAACTCACAGCATTACTCCGTTAGCTCAGGTAGCGCACACGCATCGCCTCGTGAACACGGTTGACGACATGCAGCACAATATCCGGTTGGTGTGCACCCAATACGCCGCCCGCCTCCAAGAACGCATCACGGAGGATACGCCCCCAGTTCCCCGTACTTCTCAGCTTCGGATCGGTGATATATTCCTCAATGGTGAGCGCGGCGCGTCCGCTCAACGGCTCAAGCATACGCGAAAGGCTGGTATACACCTCATCAATATCGCGTGGCGCGACTTCTGAGACATCGACCAACGCGCGGTGCATATAGCGGCGCTTCTTTTCGTAGAACTCCGCCAGCGTCATCTCTGTTCCCGCCGCCGTCTTGAGCACAAGGTCAGTGCCAATACGGTCGCTTTCGTCCTGCTGGCTGATAAACGAGACTTCGTCGAGGGGTCCCATGATTTCCCACAGCGCTTTATCGCTCATCATCGGTTCGAGATCAACGCCATACTTGCGGAAGTACTGCTCGATGACGGCGTGACTGAACTCGAAGTCGGTCAGCACCGCAGCCATGCGCGATGCGCTAATATTCGCGGGCATTCCTGTGCTTTCGACCGTACAGACGCGGCGGATCGTCTGCAAATCCGGGCGGACGCGCCCAATCGGGTTGTGCATCACCGAGATCGGGATTCCTAACCCGTCGTCATACAGCATCGCACGCCCAACCGAGTTCGCCCGCTCGCGCCGAATCAAA
The DNA here is from genome assembly GCA_026645745.1 of Anaerolineae bacterium. Classification (GTDB taxonomy): domain Bacteria; phylum Chloroflexota; class Anaerolineae; order Aggregatilineales; family Phototrophicaceae; genus Flexifilum. The sequence goes on from JAPKMU010000106.1 coordinate 8,497, forward strand.
TCGGCATAGCGTTCCAAGCCGTTTTCCGAAAGATGCGGACTCAGCGGCACTTGCAGATACCGCCCCGTCACCGTCGCGCCGCGCAAATATTCACGCGTGCACAGCAGTTCAGGATCGCAGGTGCCGTTGACGAACGGACCGCCCTTCAACACGGCTGCGTTGGCGATTGCGGTGGCGCTGTGCAAAATCGTGTAGAACGTGAGCATACTCAACGCTTCACTGCGTCCCGCCACATCAATATGAATATGGCAGCCCTGATTGCGGAACAGGTTGACGTAGTGCGCGCTGTCAGGAATATGATAACGTGCGCGCCGTTCGATCAAGCGCTCTTTGTATTCCGGGAATAAATCGTTGACTTCCAGCATCAGATCAACGGCGGTCTGCACCTTCGGATGATCCGTCATGCGGAAATCGCTCTCGGTCGGATACGATGCTAGAATCGCGGTGATCAATCCTGTATCTTGGCTGGCAGCCGCCAGCGCCGAAAACATTCCGTTGAGTGCCGCGCGCGTTTTCGCGTAGCCAATGCTGGGTGCAATATGCGCCTCAACCTGATATTGACAGGCTTCACGATCCAGACGGGGATAGATGCCAATGCGTGACGCATGGACGTAATACTGCTGAATATACCGCTGGATATCGTCCTCTGATGGTGATTGACCATCCCCGTGCAGAATACCGAGTTCCAACTCTGCACCGATGACACGGATGCGGGTGAGCGGGTCTTCGGTTTCTTCAATATTCGTGTGGTTCACACTTGGATTCAGGTTGTATGGAACAACACTTTCAATCTGAGTGTGATCTCCCCGATAGCGGCGTGTTACAAGGCTGCCCATCACGTACAAACGTCCGTTATGCTGCGCCAAAATAACATTACCCTGATCGAGATTGTTGAGGTCATCGGTGGTGGTCAGCGGTACGCCAGCGGCGTCCGACAGCATTTCTAGGGGAATCGCCCCTTCGTGATGTTCATCGACAAGTGCTTCCAGCGCTTTGTTAAACTGGCGTTTTTGGTGTTCAATTTCTGCCCAAGGTACGTCAGCACTGAAGGCGAGTAAAGTTTGGTTGGATGGCAGAGACATACGGCGTCCTTAACGTTCGGCTTTTGGGCTGATATTGTGCAAGAATCGCAGCATTCCTACAAGTAGTGGGCATAACTGGCAATCGCCCCGTTTTGTGATTATAGTAATCAGTGTGTTCTCTCCGCTTTTTCCGGATGGAGTGTAAGCGACGCGATGACTACGCTCTGGGCGTTACCCACGATTGAGATTACTGAATTAACGGGCGTGCGGGAATCGCGCCCTGCTGCCGTTCTGACGGGCGAACGGTCATGGGGAGCGGTCAGCCCTCTCCTTGATCTGCCAATCGTCGTGCAGGCAGAACCGAATCGGGTCGATATCGACTACATGGAAGAACTGTCGGCAGGATTGCCATCCCAAGCCGAAGTGATTTACGCTGTCGGCGGCGGGCTGGTCGCGGACGTTGCCAAATATGTTGGACATGCGCGCCGTCTTCCTGTCGTGTTGATCCCGACCGCGTTGAGCGTGGACGGTTTCTTCACGCCGATTGTTGCCGCTCGTTCGGCGGGTTCGGTGCATTATGTCGAAACTGGTCCGGCTTCAAAGGTGATCGTCGACTGGAGCGTGATTCGGAATGCTCCGCTCAATGTGCGCGGTGCAGCAATTGTCGAACTGCTCACGATCACCACCGGTTTACTCGATTGGCGTTATGCCGCCGAACGCAACCAGAATCCGAAATCCGAGGCGTATCAGACTTGGGTCGCGGAAATCATGGCGAGTATCGCGCGTCAGGCGTTCAAGATTGCCGAGCGCGTCGGGCGCGGCGAAGTTGAAGCGCTGCGCGCCCTGCTTGATCTTGTCTGCTTAGAAGTGCGCATCACCAGCCAAATCGGTCACACGCGCCCACAAGAAGGCAGTGAGCAGTTCTTTGCCTACGCGTATGAATCGCGGCGCGCCCGCGCCAAACCAATCCCGTATGCGGATATGGTGGGACCCGGCATCCTGATCGGCACGGCTTTTCACGGGCAGAATGTCGCCTCGATCCGCACCACGCTCGAAGCGGCTGGCGTGCGCTTGAATGCGCTGCCGTCGGAAGAAATCCGCGACACGATCAAGATTTTGCCGGACTATGTGAAGAAACATAAACTGCCGTACAGCATTTTGAACGAAACCGACTTGACCACCGAGCGCGTAGACGAAATCATGCGCGTCACAGGGTTGGGTTGATCCAAAAAGACCTCTGATAACCAGAGGTCTTTTGATTCTTGGAACAGGTCAAATTTACCGGTTGCCCCGCACCAAACGGTTGAGCAGATCGAACCAGAACGGCGCACCCTGACCAATCGCGATGGTCGTGATCACCAAGCCTAAGACCTTGACGAACAGCGCACCGAAATCGAAGTTGATACTCCAAGGCAGGAAAAGCGCGAGATTACGTCGGTCGGTACATTCAGTTGGCAGCACAGAAGGAGAAGCAACAACGGTTGAGCCTCCGCTGATATCCGTCCCGTCCGGGTTTTCGGAGATGATGGGTGCTTCTTCGGTTGCCAGATTATCCGCTTGCGCGCTGAACCCAGCCGCCGCTTCAGGGGTTGCTTCGGCGGGTGTTTCCGAGACGATCACATTTTGCTGTGCAGGAATACAGGCGTTTTCTTCGCCCCCAACCGCCTGTGCCGATGTTCGGACAACCCGCGTATCGTACCAACCAATCGGCAGATTCAAACTCGTCAAACGGTTGAGTGCATTGATCGCACCCTGCACTGCCTGTTCAGTTACATCCTGAGCCGTCAAACCGGTCGATTCTGCCGAGCCATCCGCCGGGGCAAGCTGCGCGGCATTCTGCTCCGCAAACGTGACGACCAGTGCATTCAGCGTAGGGTTTTCCCAAAGCGTGCGCGCTAATTGGATCGTGTCGGCATTCAAGACGAGCGCCATAACAAAACCCACGCCAATCGTGAGCCACCCGATATTGCGCTTGTAAGCATCGCTCAAGCGCTCCATCTGTTTATCGAACCAATACGATACTTTCTCTGTTGCGGCTTCGACAGACTGCGCAGATGCGATCAGGGTCGTGAGCGCTTTTTTCGTGCTCGTGTCTTCGCTGAGCTGGCTCACGCCTTCCAAAAGCGGGATCAAACTACCTTGTTGGCTCTGGCGTAAGATTGACTCGCGGACTTCGCGCAGTTCCGCCAGTTTTTCCATCAAATCGTTAAAAACGACGGGTTCAGAGGGCAGTTTTTCTTCTGCCTGCACGCGAAACTGTTCAATTGAAAGATTGTTTGTCGAAAGCGCGCAGATCATATCATTGACCTGCTCGCGCATCGCGTTATCGCGGATTTGCTTGGCAATATCATAGAACGGATCATACAAACGACGTTCGGCATTCGTGCGCAGAATGTCAAACACCGCATCGGTAAAAATCTTTGGCTCTACCCATGTCACGCCGGTAATCTGCGTCGTCGTTGTTACTTCCGCAGACATACTGCGGACTTGCTCCGCAGAACCGCTGCGCACCGTTTGCTCGACTCCCTCCGACAGCGCCGGATTCACAACGCGCACCAGTGGATGAGTCAACACTTGAGCGCGCACTGCCGGATCACTGATAAGTTCGGAAATGCCTGTGCGGAGCGTGTTCGCGCGCAGTTTCAGCGCGTTCACAATCAGCGTATTGATCTGCGTGACGATGATGCTGAGTAAGCTGTAGATCAGCACCAGTCCTAGTACAACTCCGATGATAGTTCCAATGCCCATAGTCGCCTCCCCTATCTACAGGGGACTATAACACATTCGGACGACTATGGGACAACTGCGCCATGCACGATATAATGCGCCGCCAGACAGAGGAGTCGTTGTCCGTCATCGCGGACAAACTATCTACAAGGACAAAGCAGGTATGGCATACGATAAGGTGGTTGTCCCATCGCAAGGGGACAAGATTACAGTCACCGATGGCAAGCTGAACGTGTCGGATAATCCGATCCTCCTGTTCATCGAGGGTGACGGTATTGGCTATGACATCATGACCGCCAGCAAGCGCATCTGGGATGCAGCCGTCGAAAAGGCTTACGGGGGACGCCGCAAAATCTCTTGGATGGAAGTCTACTGCGGCGAAAAAGCGGCAGGGCTGTATAACGGCAACTATATGCCCGACGAAACATTTGACGCGCTGCGTGAATTTAAAGTCGGCATCAAAGGTCCGCTCACAACGCCGGTTGGCGGCGGGTTTCGCAGCCTGAATGTCACGCTTCGTCAGGTGCTTGATCTGTATCAGTGTATTCGTCCGGTGCGCTGGTATCGCGGTGTGCCTAGCCCGCTGAAGCACCCAGAAGAAGTCGATATTGTGATCTTCCGCGAAAACACCGAAGACGTGTACGCGGGTATCGAATATGAAGCCGGATCGCCCGAAAATGCAAAACTCGCGCGCTTCCTGCGTGAAGAAATGGGTGCAGATTTCTTTGAAGGCGCGGGTCTAGGCATCAAGCCGATCAGCGAATTTGGCTCAAAGCGTCTCGTTCGTGCCGCGATTCGTTACGCGATTGAACATCGCCGCCGTAGTGTGACGTTGGTTCACAAGGGCAATATTCAGAAGTTCACTGAAGGCGCATTCCAGAAGTGGGGCTACGAAGTCGCCGCGCAGGAATTCCCGGAACAGACGATTTCTTGGGCAGAAGTGGAAAAGAATCACGGTGGAAAAGTTCCGGCAGGTCGCATCTTAATTCAGGATACGATCGCGGACATCATGTTCCAGAAGATGCTGCTTCGTCCGAGCGAACATGACGTGATTGCCACCCCCAACTTGAACGGCGACTACCTGAGCGACGCAGTCGCGGCGGAAGTCGGCGGCGTTGGCATCGCTCCCGGCGCGAACAACGGCGATGAAGTCGCCCTGTTTGAAGCCACGCACGGCACAGCGCCGAAGTACACCAATCTGGACAAGGTGAACCCCGGTTCGCTCCTGTTCAGCGGCGTGATGATGCTCGAACACCTCGGCTGGCAGGAAGCAGCCGACTTGATCACCCGCGCTTATGAACTCACGCTCGATCAGAAGTATGTGACCTACGATTTCGCCCGCCAGATGGATGGGGCAACCGAGGTCAAAACGAGCGAATTTGCTACCCGCGTGATCGAGAACATGGATAAGGTTTAAGCATACGAGGGGTAGGAGTAGTCTCCATACCCCTCTTTAGGATTACTTTTTACAATCTGACTGCCCTCTTGCAACAGAGTCGTTACACCGTTAAGGATTAACGGACATATCTCAATTGTTCGATTATGATTAAACTAGAGGGTGAACTCGAAGGATACTTAAGATGGATGAGTCGCAACCCGCTGTCATCCTTGTTATCGACGATGACTGGATCAACCGGGAACTTATGCAAACCGTGTTGAAGCGTGCGGGCTACGCGGTACAGACATGCAGCACCGGAGAACGCGGGTTGCAAGTCGTCGCAGAAACGCCGCCCAATATGGTGATCGTCGATCTGCGGCTCGGTGACATGAGCGGTTTAGATGTCGTCGAAAGGATTCGTGCCCTTCCCGGTCGCAGACTGCCCATTGTCGTCATGTCTGCGCTAGAAGGGGATCAAGTACGACAAGAAGCGCTTGCCGCAGGCAGTGATCTTTTCATTTCCAAGATTTTCGCCGTCAATGAGTTGATCGATCAGCTCAGTGAACTTCTCCTGTCCGCCCCGTAAGCCGCGTTCCGTCATTTTCCGCTGATCACCCTACGATTGTTCGCATCACTGCGTAGGGTGCGGTAAAACATCAGGAAACGTCAATAGGAGAGACAAGCAGGCGGTTATGGGATTTCGCAGAACGCCGCCGCCGCGTCGTGGAGATGGTCTGCCCGCATGGATGGTCTTCCTGATCGGAGCGGCGATTGTTTTTGGCGGCTTTTATCTGTGGCAGGGCGCGCAGAACTTCATTCGCACCGGCGGCTTAGGTGTCACGGAAGCGACACAGCGCGCGCTCATCATCGCATCTGCGACACAGCAGGAGATTTTAGCAACACCTCGCG
>JAPKMU010000107.1 GCA_026645745.1 Anaerolineae bacterium
CAGGTGGACGTACATCCGGCGGCTGCGCAACGGGCAAAAACCCATCAATAAGGAGATGATCCGGGAGCTTTTGCAGAATCGCACCTATACAGGGCGTGTTCCTCATACAGATACGATCTACAAGGGATCAATGGGCGAAGGCAAGATGTCGCGTAGAGGGCGCTCGGAATGGTTCGAGGGAAAACATGATGCGATCATATCCGATGAGTTGTTTGATGAAGCTCAGGCAGCGCGTGCAAATGCAGCACGCTTTCGGCAAAAAGTCAGCGAAATGAAGCCCTACATCCTCCATGATCGGGTGTACTGCGCGCGCTGTATCGCACGTAAGCCGAAGGGATTAGTTCATGACAACTACGGCAGAATGCGTCCTTATTGGCACAAGATGCAGCATGTCTCGTACTATCGCTGCCTTGCTCACGATCACGGTTACGAGAAGTGTGGACAGAGGGGCGTACACGTGACGCGAATTGATGAACAGCTCGCTAGTGCGCTCATGCATCTGTATATACCTGAGGATTACCGTGAGCGGATTGAGCAGGAAGTTCGCAGCAGAATTGAAAATGGTGCTGCGCTTGAACGCATGCGTGAGATTCAGCAGATGGTAGAGAGAATTGACTTCAGTTGGGAAAAGGGTTTTCTATCACCCGAGGAGTACCTCAAAAAGCGAAGCGAACTACAGAGCGAAATTGAGGCATTGCGTCCAATTGACTATGACGAACTTACAGAAGCAGCCGATATGTTGGAGCATTTTGGCGGTTATTGGGAGAAGTGTAATGAGTTGGACAATCCAGAGGCAGCCAAACAGCAGCTCGTTTCCAGAATCGTTGAACGCGTATTCGTCTATGACGACAAGGTTCTCGCATTTGTGTTGTATGGGAATTATGGGGTGCTGCTTGGGGAAAATAAAATAGCGCCCCCCCGAATTGAGAGACGCCATTCAATCTACCTTACAATCCGTTAACGGCATCGTAATAAGTAGCCAGAGCGGAGGCGACGGGTCTCGAACCCGCGATCTTTGCCTTGACAGGGCAATATGTTAACCGCTACACCACGCCTCCATTGATGGACAACAGTATATAAAAGCCGAACCGAACCGTCAAGGCTGAAAATCCCAAATTCGCGTAAGAAACTTCCCGAAATTTCGTCTGAGTTTTTGCACCACGATCCCGAAGTTGGAGATTGACGACTCCCCTATCGACGGCTACCATTGCTGTTCAAATTTTCGCCAACTCTCCCCGCCAATCACCCCGGCGTGAACGGGCAGCGGACTGGCGGTGGCAAGTGAGACTTGGAGCATAATACAATGTACGCCATCATGCGCACGGGCGGGCGGCAGTTCCGCGCCGAAGTCGGTAAAATGGTCGACGTGGAGCGGATGCCAAACGCCGTGAATGACGCGGTCGAAATCAGCGAAGTCCTGTTGATCGGTGACGGGGATAATACCCAAGTCGGTCAGCCCACTATCGCAGGCGCAAAGGTCAAGGCGACGGTGGTCGCTCAGTACCGCGCTAAGAAAGTGATCGTGTTCAAGTATCGTCAACGTACCAACTTCCGCCGCAAGCGTGGGCATCGCCAATACTACACGCGGCTGCGGATCGACGAGATCATCGTTTAAGAAGCAGCTTTTGGGGAGTATTTAGGCAATGGCTCACAAAAAAGGCGGCGGCAGCGCCCGCAATGGTCACGATAGCAATTCTCAGCGCCGCGGCGTCAAACGCTTCGGCGGTGAACATGTGATCCCCGGCAATATCATCGTGCGTCAGGTCGGTACGAAGTTTCATCCCGGCGTGAACGTAGGCATGGGCAAAGATTATACGATCTTCGCCACTGTCGAGGGATTTGTGGTGTTTGAACCCGCTAAGGGTCGCAAAGGTCGGAAGCAGATTAGCGTGTATCCCGAACTGCCGACGAAACAGCCCGCTGCAGCACCTACCGCCAGCGGCGACTGAATCCGCGCAGGTCGACTCACGCAAGAGTGAGGCTCGGACCCTCAGAAAGTAGAATAGAAATGAAGGAACAGATTCATCCGGCTTGGTATCCTGATGCGGTCGTGACGTGTGCGTGTGGCAACACATGGACAACGGGCGCAACCGTCAAGGAAATCCGCACGGATATTTGCTCACGCTGTCATCCGTTCTATACCGGCGAACAGCGTATCGTGGACACCGAAGGTCAGGTGGATCGCTTCATGAAGCGCTTGCAGGTCTTGACTGACCGCCGTGCTGAATTGGAAAAGCGTGAAGCTGCCAAGACCCCGGCGAACCTCCCCGTGAACCAGTTGGGCATCGAAAAGCGCTACGTCAACCTGCTTGCTGAACATAATATCACGACCGCAGGCGAGCTTATTGCCAAGCTGGAACAGGGAGATGAAGCTGTCCTCGAAATCCCCGGCATCGGTCGCAAGGTGTTGAGCGATCTGAAACGCGCGCTTCGGGCGCGTGGTTATGAGCTGCCAAAAGCCGACGAACCGGCACAGCAGTAACCCCACAATCAGCGCGATTTCGGGCAGGCGTGACTTCAGTCATGCCTGCCTTTTTGTTTACAAGCGAGGTAACAAGCTCATGATTCATCGCAGTGGGCGCGTCGAAGTCATCTGCGGGAGTATGTTTTGCGGGAAAACCGAGGAACTAATCCGCCGTGTGCGGCGCGCCGTTATCGCCCAGCAAAAAGTACAGGTTTTTAAGCCAAAAATTGATAACCGCTACAGCGAAGAAGCCGTGAATAGCCATACCGGTCAAGCGTTCGCGGCGCAAGCGGTCGGCACACCGGACGAGATTCCCAGTTTGATCGAACCGGGCACAACCGTCGTCGCTGTCGATGAAGTCCAGTTTTTCGACCGGACGATTGTCGATGTGGTCGGCTCGCTGGCGGATCGCGGACTGCGCGTGATCTGTGCCGGACTTGATATGGATTTTCGTGGTGAACCCTTTGGCAGCATTCCCGAACTCATGTGCCGCGCCGAAGAAGTGACCAAACTGCATGCGATCTGCGTCATTTGCGGCGAAAATGCAACACGCACCCAGCGGCTCGTAAACGGTAAACCAGCCCATTACGATGATCCCATCATCATGGTTGGCGCGCACGAAGTTTACGAGGCGCGCTGCCGTCAACATCATCAAGTTCCGGGTTCGCCTTCGGCAATTGGACTTGACTTGAAGATGAGAGCCGATTAATCTAGGAATTGTTTAGCTTCACAAAACAATTCGTATAGCTCGTCAGGAGATTGATCATGGGTGTACTTACCGCAAGATTATCCCCGTCATCCCCCGCCGCATCCAGCCAATCGCAGATGTGGCTGCGGAGCCGCCGATGGGATCTCATGTTCATTACGTTAAGCGTGATTTTCGTCCCGCTTCCATATTTGGTCTATTTGCTGCTCTCTAACACGATCGTGCCTGACGCCGATGTGGCGCGCAATATGGTCAACGGGTTTGTCGCTATCGCCGTCGGTGGTCCGCATATGATGTCGACGTTCCTCCGTACCGGGCTGGATAAAGACTTCAATAAGCGCTACCCGATGCTGATCCGTTCGTCAATCATCATCCCAATCGTGGTGATCTCGCTGGCGTTTTTGAACCTGAACCTTCTGCTGACGATTTTCTTCTTCTGGGCATCGCTCCATGTGCTGCACCAGATCACGTATATTGTCGAGCTGTACAACCACAAAGAAACCACGTTCGTGCGTAAGGGCAGCGCAGTATCGCGGTATGCGCGCATGATCGATTATGCGGTCATCCTGACCTGCTTGTTCCCCTTCGCGGCGCTCAAGATCAGCCAAGGAAGTTTTGACATTGGCGCGAATGACCTCACCTCGGTCATTCCGGAGTTCTTCCAAGCGACGTGGCTGTTTGTCGTTATGTCCGGGCTGTTCGGAATTGCGACGTTCTTGTGGGTGGTCAAGACCGTGCGCGAATTCCGCAGCGGTATCCTGAACGTTCCGAAGACGCTGTTCGTCGTGTTGACCGTCGGCGTAGCCTTCACGATTCCGATGCTCGACAACCTTGATACGGCATTCCAAGGCTTGAATACGTGGCACTCATTCCAGTATTTGGCGATCACGTTCTATATCATCAAGATTCGCCAAGAGATGGGCACATTGGACAAAGAAGCGCCTGTCGTGGCACGTTTCAGCCGCCGCTCCAAAGACTCAAAGGGGTTGTTCGTTCTTAGTACGCTCATGCTGGTCGGATCGCTCGTCGTGTTCGGAATTGTGTACACGATTGCTCCTGTTGTCCGCCCCGGCATTGACGGCAATCAACACTTCGACATCGCGTACTACACGGCGATCCTCTCGTTCTTGTGGATCCACTACTATCACGATCACTTCTTGTTCACCGATTTTGAAGTGCTCGACAAGGCATACACCGACTAACACAAGCCTGAGACGCTCAATTCAAATAGGCGTTCCCCGTATAAAAGGGAGCGCCTATTTTATTGCCCAGATATCTCTACGAGAAGTTGACGCTGACCCACTGCATTGGATCGACAGGGACGCCGCCTACCCATAATTCCCAGTGAAGGTGTGCACCCGTCACTCGTCCGCTGCTGCCGATTGCGCCGATTACCTGCCCGGTAGCGACATAATCCCCAACGCTGACGTAGCGCGCGGACTGGTGCCAATATCCGGTATAAACACCCCAACCGTGATCGATTACGGTTGCCGTTCCACGAATGTTGAGATCATCTGCAAGGACAACCCAACCGGGCGCGGGTGCGAGGATCGGTGTTCCCGGTCCACCAGCGAAGTCCGTTCCGGCATGAATACGCTCAAATGCACCACCGTTATAGGATCGGGTGTTGCCAAACCGTGATGACATCGGCGCGGCAGCAGGCAGACCCATTGCCGCATCAAAATAGCGTTCAGGCGTAAAATCACTCATCACACGCGCAAGAATCGCCATTTCTGCGTCTTCGGTCGCTTCATCGAGCAGGTCTTCCCGACCCGACAAAAGCCGGATCGACTCACGTCCATAGCCGCCGCTGATCACCTGCACATTGATCGCCACATCAACCGGCACACCGTCCGTGCCTGTGACAGACAGATTTAGTGGATATATTCCCGCAGTCGTCCCAACAGGAATACCCACAAGCGCGGTCTTACGTAAACCGCCTTCCTCATCTGCAATATTGAGGAATCGATCAAGGAATGTGCCGGATATGGTCACCGGAGTGCTGGCAGTGATGCGAATCCGCCCGGTCTGCCCTTCCGTCAAAATCAGCGGTAAGATCTCAAGCCCTGTGAGCGGCACGGGCAGCGTCGTCGCAAGTTGAGGTTCGCCTACGCCGGGAATTGCCAACTGCTGCCCAACATAAATTGTGTCCGGGTTCGTGATCTGGTTCGCGCGCATGATTGCGTTCACCGTCACTCCGTACTGCTGCGCGATACGGTACAGTGTTTCGCCGCGTGCAACCGTGTGAATCACGGTTGAATACACCACCTCGCCACCGACATCTTCAGCGCTGGCGACAGCGGTGCTGGGCGCTGCAGTTGGCGCGCTGGTGGGAAGATCGGTTGGCGTCGGGCTGGGCACATTTGCGTCTTCAACAAACTCAACCAGCGTCACAACGATTACTTGTCCCGCGTAGATGCTGTCCACATTGGTGATGGAATTCCACCGTGCAAGATCATCAACGGTAACGCCGTACAACTCGGCAATCGAGCGCAGTGTCTCCCCGGGTTGAACCGTGTGCGTTTCGCCAATTGCGGTCGGCTGCGCTGGCACAAGCAGTCGCTGTCCCACTTGAATGCTGTTCGCATCAAGCAGACTGTTGAGCTGTGCTAGTTCATCGACGGTTAAGCCGTAGTGCTGCGCGATACGAAAGAGTGTTTCCCCACGCTGCACCACATGGATCGTGAGACCGGGAGGCGGCTCATCATCTTGCGCTTGGAGAGTCAGCAGTGATGGGACAAGAATCAGGAGAACCCACAAACGAAGGAGTCGGCGGCGGAATGTCATGACGTGATCCAAGCTGTCAGGCTTAAAGGGTGGCAGTCTCATCAAACGTGAGCTGATCGCCCACCTGAACACGATTGAGCAAATCGGGGTGTGCCTCAATATAGAACTGCGCAGGCAATTTGGGTGTATAAGCGGGACGCCAAGGCTTGGCAAGCTGCTTATCAACCACGCGACCGTGTTTATCCATCCATATCACGGCAATCGAGTAGCGCATAAAGAACATATGGATCGTGCTGTTTACCTTGCTTTCGCTTGGCGTTACAAACAGCAGTCCGGCATCTCTTGGGATTGACGCTGTGAACATCAGCCCCCTCAAATGACAAAGGAAGCTGATGCACAATTTTGCGCGTGAAAGCAGCACCTCGCCGGACGAGGTGCTGCGTAAAATTCGGAACGGCGAGGTCTTCGCCACGCTTAGCCGCCCACCTGTGGAATGACCAAGCGCTGACCAACATAAATCACGTTGGGATTGGGCAGGTTATTTGCCTCGATCAATGCACGAACGCTGATGCCATAACGCAGCGCGATCAGATATAGAGTCTCACCATACGTGACTGTATGAACGGTCGTCGGCGCTGGTGCCAAAGTAGGCGTTGCAGTTGGCTGAACAGGCTCAGGCGTCGCGGTCGATGGGACACGAATGCACTGCCCGACGTAAATCAGGTTGATATTCAGGATATTGTTGGCGCGTGCCAGCGCGGTAACCGTCGTATGCAACCGAGCAGCAATGATGCCGAGCGTATCGCCATAACGGACGTAGTAACACTGGCTAGTGGAGGATACCGGGGCTGCTGTGGCAGGAGAGCCGCTCGCTTGCGCTGTCGCGCTCTGGAATACAGCAGTCGCCGTCAGCAGCAGCGGATCAACAGACGTATCCTGAGTGGGAACAACAACGCCCTCGGTTGCTTCAGCAAGCGCTTCTGGTGCTTGGCGCAGTGGAATGGTCAAACCTTGACCGACGTAGATGATGCTGTCAATACTCAAGCCATTGGCGATCAAAATCGCATCGGTTGTGCTGTTGAACCGCGCCGCAATCTCAGCAATCGAGTCACCCGTCTGAACGGTGTACGAGAACGTGTACGGGAACTCGACGGTATCCAACGTTGCAGTAGGTTCAACCGGTACTTCAGTTGGTTCTACTGGAACATCCGTTGGCGGGAGTACAGTCGGGGTTTCGGTCGGCGGTACAGGCGTCGGCGGCACTTCGGTCGGAGTTTCCGTTGGCGGGAGTGCGGTCGGGGTTTCAGTCGGCGGCACTTCGGTTGCTGTCGCTGTCGCCGCAGGAATTTCATCGGTCTTTTCAACCACGACCTCAGTGACTTCTACCGCACCGGTGGGTTCTTCCGTCACCTCAACAGGAAGCACAACTTCGGTGACTTCCGGTTCTGAGGTTGCAATCGGTTCATCGGTAGCGACCTCTACGGGGGGTTCTGTGGCAACCATGACCTCAGTCGCTTCAGGTGCAGTGGTCGGTTCTTCCGTCGTCATTTCCACTGCATCCGTCACTTCCACAACCGGAGCACTGGCATTGAGCACCGCATTGTCGAGGTACACAACGCTGTATTGGACAGCCGTTGTCACGCTCGAACGCACCCAAACGGTGATCGTGTCGGCGGCGGCGGCGGCTGAGATTTCATATAGATTAAAGGCGTCGTATCGTTCGATTGGTGTAGACCACACGATATCCGCGCTCGCACCATCTGAACCACCAAGCGGATCAATACCTACCTGTACGATCACACCACCCGGCTCGGCGCTCACATTCGGATCACCGCCGCTGGTTGACCATACATACGCATTTACGCTGAAAGTGTAGGTAGTACCGGGGGTAACGCCCAGTACCGTTTGATAAACACCGCCCGTATGGACGCTGTAGTAGGTAAAAAACTGCTGACCATCGCCATCAATGACACGCGGTACGCCCACGCCCTCGACTGTGTCGGAGGACGCATAATACTGTGGCTGCGTGCCGATGTACCACGGGAACCAGCCATTCGCGACCTGCATCGGCGGCAGTCCCGCAGCGATCGGGAACGGAGGCTCAAATCCCGGGTTAGTGAGCAGATTGCCGTCGTCTTGGGCTTGAATACCTATCAGCGCAAACATAAGTACAGCCAACAGCGCGATCAGGAAACCCACAAATCGTAACCGTTTCATGAACATCTCCCATGCCGGGTGTTAGGAAAACGAACCAGTAGTTCAGCAGCAGCCGCTCGCGACGGCTGGTTTAACCGCTCTCGTTAGCGCGTGTCATAACTTTATCGATCATTTCGAGGAGCTGCGATGGTCCAAAAGGCTTAATGATATAGTCATCCGGATTTGCGGCTGCCCGAACCGCCTGCAAACGCTCATCACTTTGCGCGCGCGCAGTTACGATAATGATTGGGGTACGGCTGACTTCGGGCGTAGCTTTTACATAATCGTAGACTTCCCAACCGTCCAAGTCCGGCATCATCAAATCAAGCAGGATCAAGTCCGGGCGCACGCTGTTGATCATGTCGATGCCCTTAACACCGCCGGTTGCTGCATGATATTCAATCCCGCGCCGCGAGACAATCAAGCGAACTAGCTCCAGCATATCGGGTTCATCTTCGATGTAGAGGACACGCAGCGCCATCAGCTATCCCTTACCGTTGTTTCGTAGTGGTTGAGCGTACAATCTGTACATCGCAGTGTACCACAAGTATTTAGGCTATCACAAATATGCTAGTCTCGATAAACTGGGTATTGGTCTATTTTTGGTTTGGGGACGCATCTCCCAGATGCGCGACAACGAATGGCACATGCAATTGTTGGAGTCTGCACCGTCTACCTTGAGCTTCCCGATCTAACTTCGATCAAGGAGAAGCGCAGTATTCTGAAATCGATCTTGAGTCGACTGCACAACACCTTCAATGTTTCGGCAGCCGAAATCGCGCTCAACGATGATCTTGGGACTGCCGTAATCGCGTTTGCAGCAGTTGCGAACAGCAGTGCACATGTGAACTCGGTCATTTCTAAAGCATTGCAATGGGTGGAAGAACACGCCCGCGATGTCGTCGTCACCGATCAGCAAATCGAAATCTTGTGAGCGAAGCGCGTGGACAACTATCATACGGATTTGCATAGGCACAGCACCCAGACAAGTCGGACTTTTGCCCGCGACTACTTTCTTCGTGCTGGAATCGCCATCGAAACCGAAGCATTTTGGGAAGTTGATGGTCAGTTGGCATTGAGATTAAGCGCAGCCAATGACCGGAACACAGGAAAGATAAACATTACCGCTGCGCCGCTGTCCCCTGTGCGCGACGGCGGTTCACTTTTGCTTGGAACGCCCGTCGTTGAAGTCGTTACATTATCGATTGGACTGCGCGATTTTCAGGCGCGTGCGTTAGCGCTCGGTGTCAATGTGCCGACTCAGCTTTGGGATGACTTCACCGAGATCGTACGAAAGCTGTACACCTGTCACCTGAATGCGGATTCGCTGTATACGGCGCTTGATCCACTGGTGCTAACCAACAATGATCTGTGGATCGCGTATGGTGGCGTAATCGAGGTTGATCCGAATGCCTATTATCGTCAACCCGGCGCGCCTCTCCCGCAGATACCCCTTCCCCCTGAGCGAATCAATTATGTTCCGCTCAACGGCGATATTATCAGTGTCGTCAATGGAGCAGGTTTAGGAATGCTCACGGCAGACGCGATCACCCGCTTCGGTGGGGTTTCAGCGGGCATGGTTGATATGAGCAGCGGCGCACTTTTGGAAAAACTCGCACCTGCGCTCACGTTCGCGGCTAGCCTGCCGCGCGTTAACGTCGTTGTCCTCAATGTATTCGCGGGGATGACACACTGCGATGATATCGCACGTGCGGTTCTTCGATGGAATGATGATGCACCTTCCGTACCATTAATCGTCCGCATGGCGGGCTATGACAGCGAGGACGGCAAAGAAATTCTCGATAAGGCGGCGCGGGTCAATTTGTACACCGCACTCGACTTAGATGATGCCGCTCGCCGTGCCGTTCACCTTGCAAATGAACGAAAGGTCGAACATGGCTATCTTGGCGAGTAAAAATTCGCGCGTGCTGGTGCAAGGCATGACCGGGCGTGAGGGGCGCACCTTCACTGATCACATGATCGCATATGGCACAAACGTGGTCGGTGGAGTGACTCCTCACAAAGGCGGGGAGTGGGGTGTGCGCGGTCGCCCGGTTTTTGATACCGTGCGCTCCGCCGTGAATGCGACCGAAGCAGATATCAGTGTTGTCGCGGTGGATGCGCCGCGTGCGGTGGATGCGATCTATGAAGCGGTGGATGCGGGAATCCGCTTGATTATCTGCATCACTGAGGGTATCCCGATGCAGGACATGATGCGCCTGATCGATTATGTACGCGGAACCCCCTCACGCTTGCTCGGCGCGAACTCCCCCGGCATTCTGATCCCCGGCGAATGCAGTGCAGGGATCATGCCTTGGTATGTCGCAACACGCGGCGGAATCGGCATTGTTTCGCGCAGTGGTTCACTGATGTACGAAGTCACTTATGGCTTGACCATCCGTGAATTGGGGCAGTCAGCGCTAATCGGTATCGGTGGGGACACGATTGTTGGAACGTCATTTGTGGATATCCTCGAACACTTTGAGGATGATCACGAAACAGAATCGGTTGTGTTGATCGGTGAACTCGGCGGACGAATGGAGCTGGACGCTGCACGTTTTATCAAATCGCGCATGAGTAAACCTGTTTATGCACTTATAACTGGAGGAAGCGCTCCGCCGGGAGTACGCATGGGGCATGCGGGAGCGCACTACTCAATGGATGAGGAAAGTGCAGCATCCAAATTAGCAGCCCTCCGTGATGCAGGCGCGCGTGTTGCAGACCGCCTTGAAGACTTCTACGCGCTGTTCACGCGCTAACGCCCGAACAGCGTACAGAGATTTGTCGCGGCAGGCGTTCCGCACGCGGCAAGCGCGTTGGCAATGATCAAGACGCCGCCGCCGCACATCAACACGAGCGCAATCACAACGATACAGCCGCAGCATGACAGCGGATCTGCGGCGAATCCGCCGAGCGCTGTCACAAGTCCACCCAGCACGCCCAGAATCTGCGAGAGAAAAAACAAGACGATACCCACCACACACAAAACACCGCAGCCTAAAACGATCAGCGTGACAGTATTGGGGTCAAGATTCTGCAAGAAATCCATGAGGGTTCTTCCAAGGATAGGTTACGGTGATGTACAAGGGCTGAGTCTATTTTCAGTCAGTACCCATTCCGACTGGGCATCTGTTCGCAGATAGAATAAGCAGTATTCGGTCGCTTCGCCTTCACCTTGCCACAGCAGATAATCAACCGTCGTCGTTACGGCAACCGCGTTCTCACTGGCAAATACGGCTGAACCTCTCGAAATCCCGATTCCACGCTGGCGCGCCTCCATGACGAGCCAGATGCGCAGCACTTGATCGGGCGCACTGCCAGTTGAAATCGTGATCTCCCCTTGAGCAGCAAGCGTAATCGCAAAGCACGATGTGAAACCACACACAACGAACACGATCAGGAGCGGAAGGAAACGCACCCAAGAGCCGCGCTTGACAGCGGGCGGAGCACTCGAAGTCATGGCGAGTTCCTAATTTCCGGCAAGGCGCATTTGCAGCACATCACCGCTAGAATAACTGAGATGATAAAACAGAACCGGATCGCCTGCGTTCATAGGCAAAATCCGCTCCAACAACACTGGAATATCTTCGACTAAATCCACCGTGTCGAGCTGGTTGCGGTTGACCCAGTGGAGCGTACCTTCTGTACAGTCGATAACATCCCGCGACGGCGACTCGCCTGTAAAGATAAATACCACGATCCCCGTCTCTGCGCCCGTGTCAATGTGATACACGGCACGCAAGACAAGATTCGGCACATCCAGCCCGGTTTCTTCCAATGTCTCGCGCCGCGCGCTGGTGATGGGGTCTTCGCCGCGCTCGATATGCCCACCCACGCCATTGTAACGATTCGGGAATATCCGTTTATGGGCGGCGCGCTTCATCAAGAGCACATCATCGCCGTTGGTCAGAAAGATCAGCGTGCGCGGGATCGTCAGCCAACGTCCTGCTGCTGCGTCCGCACCCTGTTCTGATGCTCCCATCCTGAGTCCTTCTCTGTGAAAACACTCATGGGCATGATAATATCAATCTGCACAAGACCATCACCCATCACGCATTGGATAGGTTTTACAAATGACGCCATTTGCTTCGATCAGCGCGCCAATTCCTGACTTGCGAATCGTCCCAACCAGCAGCCTGATCCCCCACGAGGAACACGACTCACAACGACAGCGTCCGCTTGTGGAGCGCCTGAACCGCGAGGCAGTCATGATCAATCCGCCAATCGTCGCGCCAATTGACGATGTTGGTGAACATTTCGTCGTCTTGGATGGCGCGAATCGCACCTCTGCCTTTACCGAATTGGGCTATCCACATATTCTGGTGCAGGTTGTCCAATATGGCAGCGAGATGGTGCAGTTAGAGACGTGGCATCACGTCGTTTGTCAATGGAGTATAGCGGATTTCCTCGTGCATCTCGACTCGCTTGAGAACGTTGAGCAGCACGAAGGCGGAAATCTTGAAGCGTTTGGGTTGGCATCAATTCAGTTTCGGGATGATCGCTTAATCACGATCTCCACCCCTACGCGCGAAATTGTCGAGCGCAATCAGCGCTTGGTGCGGTTCGTGCGTCTCTACCAGAAGCACGCAATCCTCCAACGTACCGCATTGATCGAACCGGAAGGCGTATGGGAAAGTCACCCAGATGGAATCGCGTTGGTGGTTTTTCCGCGCTACCGCCCCGCTGATGTGATCGCCGCCGCCCGTGAACGCGCGTTTATTCCGCCGGGAATCACCCGCCACATCGTACAGGGACGCGCCCTCCGCGTAAATTATCCGCTCGAAATCTTGCGCGACATGGTTACGCCGCTTGAGGAGAAAAACGAACAACTTCAGCGCTGGATGGAAACTAAAGTCCGAGAACGCCAGATGCGCTATTACGCCGAAGCAACCTACTTATTCGACGAATAGATCAGCCTTCGAGCTGGGGCAGAATGTAGAAGATCAAGTCGTCTTCCGGCGCACCGAAAAACGGACGCAGTAAGGTGAGTTCGTCCGTTGAAGCACGCACGATGCGGAGTGGTCGCTCGCCTGCGCTGTAGGGAAGTTCGAGCAGATTTTCACAGTCATGAACGACCGCATTGGACAGTATCCAGCCGAAGCCGTTCAAAAATTGGATACGATAGCGGGTGTCGTCGGGGTTGGTTGCCATTAGGAAGACGTTCAACCCATGTGGAACACTGCCTAACACATCATATGCAGTGCTCGGACCCACACGAACGTTTAAAGATGCTTCACCGCGCCCATTGATTGTCGCAGGACATCCGTCGAGCAGCCCATCAATCCGTGCAAAACTCATCGCGCCGCCGGTTAGCTCCACACGTTCAACAGCCTCACCAACGCGCACCCCTTCTTCAGCGGTAGCGGCAAACGGTTCATCATCGATCAAGCCCGAAATGATACCCTCAGCACTCACCAACCAGAGAATCCCATCCTGAATTTGCACAGCAAACAGGTTGGACGGTTCTTCAATCACCATCCGTCCCACTTGTAAACGAAAATCCAATGCGGGGAGCGAATCAAGCGCGAAGATCACCCGCCCAGAGGCTAGCTCTACATGCATCCGTTCGGTCGAAAATTCTGTAAGCGCGAATTCGGAGTCAGGCAGAATGTAGGCACGCATCATGCCATAATCCACAAAAGCCCGCCCGTAACCATCCGTGCGGATGAGATCACCGCTGCCTATCGGAGTCAGCGCATCAGCGGGCAAGTTCAACCAATTGACCGCACCTCCGCGCAGAACGCTCACCCCTTCTCCAGCGATCTCCAGCGCCGCAGCAGTTTCCTGCGCATAAACGGCGAACACGCCGAAAAGAATCAGCACCACGCAAAAGCTGATTTTCGCTGCACTTCTTCGCGTCATTTTGTCTCCTCCGCAAAGGGAAGTTCAAGGAAAAATGTACTACCTTCGCCTTCGCTGCTGCGGAACCACACGCGCCCATCGTGTGCCGTGACGACTGATTTGACCAAACTCAAGCCCAAGCCCGTACCGGCGATACCAGCAGTCGCATTGGACTTTGCGCGGAAGAATTCGCGGAAAATCCGCGACTGCGCCGCTTCTGGGATGCCATAGCCCGTGTCTTCGACCTCCATCAGCAGGCGGTCAACATCATTGGAGACACGTACACTAATACTGCCGCCGTCTGGTGTGTATTTGATCGCGTTTCCAATCAAATTCTGAGCGACCTGCCGAAGCTGCGCACGATCACCATTTACCCATGCAAGTTCCGGTTCAATTTCAACATCAAACTGTTGGTGTTTGAGTAGTGCGTCAGGTTCAAGTTGGCTGCAAACTTCGGTTACGATTTCCCCGAAGTCAAATGCCTCTTTAGTCAAAACGCGCGCGCGTGCCCGCTCCAAATTGAGAATGTCTTCGATGATTTGG
>JAPKMU010000108.1 GCA_026645745.1 Anaerolineae bacterium
AGCGTACCGTGCCGATGGCGTTATTGACGACGCGCAGCGCGAAGATCAAGAGCGCAGTAAAGAGTGCTTCTTCAGTCATCGCAAAACTCCCTGATACACCGCCTCGATTTGAGCGGCGACGGCATCCCACGAGAAATGATCGCGTGCAAGCTGACGCGCATTCACGCGCCTTTCCTGTTGCAGTTCGGCATTCGCCAGCATCTCGCGGAGCGCGGCGGCGACAGCATCCGGTTCGGCGGGGGCGATCACCCCGGCATTGGCGTGTTCGATGATCGGCAGCCCGCACGCAGGGGAAATCAATACGGGAACGCCCGCCGCGAGCGCTTCTAGGACGGTGATCGGCAGTCCTTCGCCGCCAAGCGCGGGCAGCACGAACACGTCCGCCGCCGCCAGCGCCGCCCGCCGCGCTGATGCGTCAAGAAAGCCGGGGATGATGATGTCAGGCGTGAGCAGGGGCGTGATCGCCGCGAGTTCGCCTTCGTCCGGTCCGGCGATCATGAGCTTGGCGCGCGGAATCGCGGCTTGGATGAATGCCTTGACGAGACGGCTTGCGCCCTTGCGCGGGTGCAGTCTCCCCATGTACAGAATAAGCGGTGCATCCCCGATCCCGTACTGCTGGCGAAAATCATCGCCAGCGTTTGACGACTCAAACTCGGCGGCGTTCACGCCATTGGGGATCGTCATAAAGCGCGAGTCTGCGCCGAACTGCGCCCAGATGCTTCGCGCTTCGTCGGTTTCTTTGTCGGTCAAACCGATTACGGCACTGATCCGGCGCGCAGTCGAGCGGCTGAACAGGCGATCCCAGATGCGTTTAAGGGTGGTTTCGCCCGCGTCCAGCGTGAGCGTGCCGTGTGGAGACAAAACAACCGGTGTATTCATGCGTGCCGCCGCTGGCGTGACGATCAGTGCTTCGGCGGTACGGAATTCGTGGAGGTGGAGCACGTCGGCAGTTTTGATCAGTTCCGGCGCGATCCGGCGCATCTCCAGCGGAGTGGATAAGTTCGAGCGGCGCAAGGCAGGAAACAGGTTGCGAACGCGGATCACGCGCACGCCATCAAGCGTTTCTTCGAGTGCGCCAGAATATCGCTCAGTACGGGATACAGCATCGGTCGTCAAAACGGTCACGGTATGCCCACGCCGGATGAGCGCGGCGGACATGCCTTCGACCGCGCGAACAACTCCGCCGAACGGGTACGCCGGAACATAATAGGGCGTGACGTGCAGAATGTGCATCGGGGTCAGCTTTGGGTGCGCGGTGGTAAGTATGCCTGTACGTGAAAATGAGAGTCAACCGTAAACGGCGCGTTGGGATCAGGGAAATGAGCGTCGATATAGGCGCGCACTGCGCTGATTCCGCGCTCGATCACCGCGTCGGGCATCGACCAACAGCGCGACCACTTGCGCCCCTCGATCATCGACAAAAAGCTGTTCGGCGTATGTTCGACTGTAAACATATAGGTTTGCTTCTTGCCGTGTTCCGTCCATCCTTCATCAAGGAGAAATGTTTCTTGATTGGAGATTCCGACCGCGCCGCGTGCTTCGTGCGTGGTCTGGGTTTCGTTTTCCCACACATCGTTCAGGATGTTTGCGCGGGTGCGTCCGTTCCAGCCGTGCAAGAGCGGCGCGCTCGGCTTGAGTACGCGCGCGATCTCCTTGAGGACAGCGCGCCATGTTGGAATCAAATGAAAAACGTGGACGGCAATCACGGCGTCAAAGGTGTGGGCAGCGAAAGGCAGGAAAGTCGCGTCACCTTGAATCAGGTCGATCTTTCCGGTGCTGAGTTTAGCGCGCAGTTTGCCCATCATTCCGGTGGAAATATCCATGCCGACGTAATGCCCAACGTATGGCGCTGATGGTACAGCGATCCGCCCTGTGCCGACGCCAATCTCTAGGACACGACTGCGCGGCGTCAAGTTTCCGGCAGCGATGAACAACTGCGGGATATGCTGATCAACACCGGGGGGAAACCCCCGCGTTTGATCGTAATACTCAACGGCACGGTCGAAATTGACAGAGCTTGTCATCGGGAATCCCACACATACATTAAGCGGCGGTGCAGGGAATTATAGCTGATGCGCGGTCAGACCATCAAAACCAAGCCTGCTTCATCATGGGGGTTCACGGGGGATAGGGAGGGGTGGCGTTCCGCTCAAACAAGCCTTATGGTATGATTTCCGCGTGTATGAGGGGGAGCGGAAAGGCTGTAAATGACTGCTCGTATCAACGCATTGATTTTTGACCTCGACGGCGTAATCACAGATACCGCCGAACTGCATTATCAAGCATGGAAACAAATGGCGGACGAAGAAGGGTATCCGTTCACACGTGAGGATAACGAAGCGCTTCGCGGTGTTTCACGGCGCGAAAGCCTGAATCGTCTGCTCAAAGGGCGGGTGATCCCGGAAGAAAAAGCGCTCGACCTGATGGAGCGCAAAAACCGCTACTATGTCGATCTGCTCGAAACGATCACCCCGGCAGATGTCCTGCCCGGTGCGCTGGCGCTGCTCGACGAAGCCGAAGCCGCCGGACTCAAGCTGGCAGTGGGGAGCGCCAGCCGCAACGCGCACACCGTGTTGACCAAGTTAGGCATCATCGACCGTTTTGACGCGGTGGGGGATGGGTACTGCGTCGTGAACACCAAGCCCGCGCCCGATCTTTTCTTGTGGACGGCGGGGCGGCTTGGCGCATATCCGCATAACACCATCGTGTTTGAGGACGCGGAAGCAGGAATCGAAGCGGCGCAGCGCGGCGGGTTTTATACCGTCGGCATCGCGGGACATGATCAGAGCGTACAGGGGCGCGTGACCAAAGCGAATGTCGTGCTGCCTGATCTCGCGCACGCCCGTTTAGCGGATATTCTGAGCAAGATCAACAAAGCCTAATTACGGCGCACTGCCCACCGAATCGCGCAGAATCAAGCGCGGCGGCAGCAGCACGTTGCGCTCATGGGGATCGAGCGGTTGCTTGGCAAGCAGCGTACACAGCATATCGATACAAGCGCGCCCGATCTCCTCAAGCGGCTGTTCGAATGTGCTCATAGACGGCTGCAAATATTGGGTCAGCGGCATGTTATCGAACCCAATCACGGAGACATCACGCCCAATGTGAATCCCGCACTGGCGCGCTTGTTCGCATACGCCCACCGCGATCATATCGCTCACCGCGAGGATCGCGGTTGGTCGCTGATCAAGCGGCAGCGCACACCAATAACTAAGCGCTTCGCGTCCGGTTTGATCGTCATGGATGCCGCGCCAGATGTAGTTTTCGGGGATCGGCAGACCAGCGGCTTGCATGGCGGAGATATACCCGTTCACGCGGTAGTTGCCCGACAGCGATCCCGCATCATAGGCGATCATGGCGATGCGTTCATGCCCGTAAGCGCGGAGCGTGTTCACGCCTTCGGCAAAGCCCGCTTCCCCATCCGTATCCACCCACGCAAAATCCCATTCTGAATTGGCGCGTCCGAAGGCGACAAACGGGAAATCACGCTTGAGCAAATAACGCACGCGCGGGTCATCCGTGACGGTGCTGGCGATGATGAAGCCATCGACGCGCCCGGTGCGGATCAGTTCATCATAAACCGGGATCGGGTCGTAGCTGGGGAATGTAAATGTCAGCAGGTGATACCCGGCGGCTTCGGCAGCTTGCGCGAGAAAATAGGCGAAATTGTGTAAGACGGGGTTCATCGCACTGCGCGGTTGTTCATGCCAAGCATAGCCGATCAAGCGGCTGCGGCTGGAGCGCAAATTTCGGGCGGTGACATTCGGCATATAGCCGATTTTTTCGACGGCGCGCCAGACTTCTTGGCGTGTTTCTTCGCTGACTGCATCGATCTTGTTATTCAGAACGTAGGAGACGGTGGCAATCGATACCCCGGCTTCTTTGGCGACATCTTTGATTGTGGGCATAGATGGACGTTTAGACTCATGTTCCGGTATCTAGACAGTGTACTCCGAAAGTGCGCCTAACGCGATCCATAAAAACTTTAGGGTGACGCTCCCCACGCCTAAAGGCGGGGGCTTCTGAACGACGTATGCGCTTGCGGTTCATCTTGCGATGGTGGCAGAGGCGCTGCGTTCCCGTTCACGGATGCGTCCCATCCGGTTTTGCTTAAAATGTTGAGGGCGGCATTGTGGTCTCGATCGAGCGAGAGACCACAATCACATTCGACCCATCGGGTAGACAGGTCGAAGTCTTGAAACAGCGTACCACAGTTCGAGCATGTTTTCGATGTATAGGCGGGGTCAACGAAGGCAGTCACACGTCCGGCGCTTTCAGCCTTGTACGTGAGGAACTGCCGAAACATCGACCAACCGCTGTCGAGGATGCTCTTGCTGAGGTGCGAATTGCGTACCATGTTGCGAACGCGCAACTCTTCCAGCGCGATCCGGTCATAGTGGCGCACGAGGGCGGTACTCAGCTTGTGCAGAAAATCGGCGCGCTGATTAGCGACATGCGCGTGCTGGCGCTGAACTGCCAACAATTTCTTGCGCCGATTGGCGCTGCCACGTTGGGTGCGGGCAAGCCTGCGCTGCAACACGCGCAACCGCTTTTGACCCGCTCGGTAGTAGTGCGGATGCTCCACCTTCTCGCCGTCGCTGGTCGTGATGAGTGTTGACAGCCCCAGATCGATCCCGACTGTACGCCCCGTCTTCGGCATGGGGGGCGCGTGAGGCACTTCACACGAGAACACAGCGAACCATCTGCCCGCGCTGTGAAGAATGCGCACGGTCTTGATGATGCCCGCAATCGGACGATGCCAGCGCACCGGAACACGACCGATTCCGAACAGTTTCAGCCGCCGCCCGTCGATGCGCACCCCATTTCCATACTGCTTGAACGCGAAGCTGTGGAAGCGGTTACGACTCTTGAAACGCGGATACCCCGCTTTTTGCCCCGTCCTCACGCGCCGGAAGAAGGCTTGAAACGCCAGATCGACCTGTTTGACCACGCTTTGCGCTGTTTGGCTGAACATCTGCTCGGCATACGGAAACGCGGCGCGGTAGTGCTTGGCAAGCTGTTCCAAGTCAGCGACTTTGACCGTGCGTCCTTCAAGCTGATAGCCGTACTTGCGTTCTGCCAGCGCCATGTTGTACAGATTGCGGGCGCAGTTCAAAACCCGATACAGGTTCGTTTCCTGTGCTTTGCTCGGATACAGGCGGTATTTGAAAACGCGGATGCTGGTGCTAGAATCGCTCATACTTTCGGCGCTCCATGCCGGGAGTTGGTTGAGGGTGTATCCGCACCCTCAACCTACCCCCTATTCTACTCGATTCGCCTCGGAATGCGAGACCGCTCAAAGACTACGCCTTATATCCCCGTAGCTAAAGCTAGGGGCTTTACGGCGCTTTTTCGGTAAACTCTAGGGACTGATTGTTCAACGTTGATTATTGAGAGGGGTGTATGATGCGCGTCGTCGTCATCGGAGGCAGCGGTCACATAGGGACTTATCTCGTGCCCCTTTTAGTTGAGGCTGGTCATGAGGTTATCACGTTGAGCCGGGGGCAGCGTGAGCCTTACCAACCGCACAGCGCATGGAAAGCTGTCCAGCAGATCGCAGTGGATCGTGATGCTGAGGATGCGGCGGGCGTGTTCAGTTCGCGCGTGCGCGATCTGAAACCCGATATTGTGATCGACCTCATCTGCTTTACGTTGGAGAGTGCGCGCCAACTCGTGGAGGCGCTGCGCGGGCAAATCCAGCACTTTTTGCACTGCGGTACGATTTGGGCGCACGGTCACAGTGTTCAAGTGCCAACCACCGAGGATCAAGCACGTTATCCGTTTGGCGAGTATGGCATCCAGAAAGCCGCCATTGAAGGCTACCTGCTCGACGAGGCGCGCCGGAACGGCTTCCCGGCAACGGTGCTGATGCCGGGGCATATTGTCGGTCCCGGTTGGATTCCGCTCAACCCGGCAGGAAATTTTAATCCGCAAGTCTTTGTGACACTGGCGCGCGGCGGCGAACTGCAACTGCCCAATCTGGGTTTGGAGACGGTGCATCACGTCCATGCAGAAGATGTCGCCCAAGCATTCATGCGAGCGATCACGCATTGGAACAGCGCGGTCGGTGAGAACTTCCATGTTGTTTCAGCGGCAGCCGTGACTCTACGTGGTTACGCCGAAACGGTCGCATCATGGTTCGGGCAGGCTGCCCACCTGCGCTTTCTTCCTTGGGAGGAGTGGCGCACGACTGTTTCTGAAAAGGATGCCGCCGCGACGTGGGATCATATCGCGCACAGCCCCAATTGCAGCATCGCCAAGGCACAGCGTTTGCTCAACTACCAGCCGCGCTATACCTCGTTTCAGGGTGTGCGCGAGGCAGTAATCAAGTTGATCGATGATAAGGTAATCACGATTTAGGAGCGCTCATGGGGCACAGCACAATCCAAACCATACGCGGCGCTGTGACGGCGGAATCGCTTGGCAAAATACTGCCACATGAGCATCTGTTTGTGGATTTGCGCGGTCCTTTTGTGAAGGGCTACGCGGAAGCAGATGCGGATCATGTCGTTGCGCGCATGAAACCTTATCTCGATGAACTCGCAGCAAGGGGCGTCACCGCATTCGTGGACTGCGCGCCTCCCGGCGTCGGGCGTAACGTTCAGGTGCTTCGGAGCCTTGCAGCGGCGACTCCCATTCACATCATTGCACCGACAGGTGTTTACAAGCAGGGATTCATCCCCGCTTCTATGCTCGACTTAAGCGTAGAAGCGCTTGCTGAATTATGGGTGCGCGAGTTAAACGTGGGGATGGATGGCACAGACAGCCGCGCCGGATTTATCAAAGTCGCGTTGAGCGATGAAGGTCCCACAGACATTGAAATACGCAATCTACAAGCCGCTGCGCTCGCCAGTCGTCAGACTGGGGCAGTTGTGGCGAGTCACACCATTGGCGAAAACGCCATCCGCCGCGAGATCGACATACTGGAACGCGCGGGGCATAACCTGAAGCGCTTCATCTGGGTACATGCGCACACGGTACAGGATACGGCAGTGCATATCGACGCCGCAAAACGGGGTGCATGGATCGAATTTGACGCGGTCGGCAACGATAACTGGATTTCTCAGCAAGTGCTGTTGGATAGGGTCGTCGCCCTGATTGAGGCAGGTTATGCGGCTCAACTGCTGCTCTCGCATGATGCAGGTTGGTACGATCCAGCGCAGCCCGATGGCATCCCCCAACCCGACGGCATCAAAGGGTACACCGCTCTGTTCGATCGCTTTATCCCTTCAATGCGAGATCGCGGGGTGACGGAGTCCATTATCGATCAGATGACCATCACCAATCCAGCTCTCGCCTTTGCGCGGGGGTGACGAAGCGCCGACAGGCTTATTCTTCTCGCCTCGCTCCGCTTGAGGTCACGGGGCGAGAAGTTTTTGATGCGTTTTCCCCGTAAAAAACCTCGTCGGTCACTTCAGGCACGGCAGGCGGTTGATCAAACCCGGCGCGGCGGATGCGGTCTTGAACGGCAACATTCGCCAGCACCGCCATAAAGCTGAAGGTGAGCAAGAACCAGAGCGCGAACAGGACAGTACTGATCGACCACATGATCAGCAGCACGAGCGTAAGCACAAGCGTAAACAGCGGATTAAACAGCACCATGATGATCGCGTTGCGGAGTGCACCAATCAAACGCGGCTTTTCCATCGCGTAGTAGAGTGGGAACAGATAGAACTGGATTGAGAACCAGATCACGAGGAATGCGATCCAGAATAGGCGCAGCGCCCAATCCAATGTGCTGACTCCGCGATAAGCAAGCAGGTTATAGCCGTTGAGAGCGAACACGGCAGCATTAGCAAGCGCCAGCAGAATCCCGCGCCCGATCCATTCTTTTACCCCGTCCATGAATTCTTCAAATCCGGCGTGGGGCTGGCGGATTGCGTAGAAGCTCAGGCGGGCTAACCCTGCCCATGCGGCGGGCATGGTGAACAAGGGCAGCGAAAATACGAGAAAGGCGATATTCGCCCACACGTAGACAAAACCATTGCCGTTCAAATGGCGGAATGCCCGCCCGGAGACACGTAAAGCAGCAATCATCAACAATGCCTTTTGAGCCGCAGAAGTAACCCTCACACCCTGCCCCTCTCCAACCGTAGGGTAGAGAGGGGGTCGGGGGGTGAGGATTGAGCGTTAGCCCTTCAGCCCGCTGTAGCTCACGCCTTCGACAAAATAGCGCTGAAAGACGAAGAAGATGATCGCCATCGGAATCGTCGTGATCACCGAGCCAGCAAGCACGAGATCATACTGAATATCTTGCCCTGATCCGCGCAGCACGGTTAAGCCGAGCGGCAGGTTATACATACTCTGATCCGTACCGACAATGATAAGCGCATCCATGAAGTTATTCCACTGCCCTTGAAAACTGAAGATCGCCAGCGCGACCAGCGCCGGAGTCGCCATCGGCAGCACGATGCGGAAAAATGTCGTCACACGGCTTGCGCCATCGACAAACGCGGCTTCTTCGATCTCCTTTGGCACGCTTTCAAAGAACTGCTTCATGAGCAGAATCCCGAAGGCGTCCGCGCCCAGCACGAGATAATACCCCCAATACGTGTTGAGCAGACCCAATTGTTGGAGCATCAAGAAGCGCGGAATGAGCAGGACAACGCCGGGGATCATCAACACGCCGAGGACGACAAAAAACAAGAATCGATTGCCGGGGAAGCGCAGACGGGCGAGCGCATAACCCGCCAGCGAGTCAAAAATCAGGCGCAGAACCATGACGGCGACCGCATACAGCACGGTGTTGAGCGCCCATCGTGGGAGATTCGCGCCCTGTCCCAAGATGCGATCATAACCGGAAGTGGTCGGGTTGAAGAATGCGCCGTTCACCTGCTCGGCGGCGGTTAGGCGTCCCGCGCCATCATCGGTGACGCACTGCACCATATTAAACGTGGGAATGAATGCCGCCGGATATGACGTGATCGCCGGATCACACTTAAACGAGTT
Source organism: Anaerolineae bacterium (assembly GCA_026645745.1). Taxonomy (GTDB): domain Bacteria; phylum Chloroflexota; class Anaerolineae; order Aggregatilineales; family Phototrophicaceae; genus Flexifilum. The sequence continues at coordinate 8,950 of JAPKMU010000108.1, forward strand.
GGCGAGAGTCAAAACAAACGGGGTGATCTCCAAGAAGGCGACGAAGATCAAAATAGCGTAGCCGATAAACGGGAAGATCCGCCGGAAGAAGAAAAAGAAACGTCCGTCGCCGGAAGTACCAGCGGCGGCTGCGGGCTGCGCGACTGCGGTCATGATCGCTCGTCTCCTTTATTGATCGACCGGACGATCACCACCGACGAGACGCCGCTGCAAGATCGTCGCCACGAAGATGATGATGAACAGGGTGACGGCGGTCGCGGAGGCTAATCCCATACGCGGATCGCTCAAGTTAAAGGCGGTATCGTAAACGAGATAAGCAACACTCATCGTCGATTCACGGGTTTGTTCATCGCGCAGCATGTACACCTGATCGAACACCTGAAACGTACCGATCAAGCCGAGCGTGACGACGAAAAATGTGGTGGGTCGCAGCAGCGGCAGGGTGATCTTGCGGAAGATCTGCACCTGAGTCGCGCCGTCAACGGCTGCTGCTTCGTACACATGCGACGGGATATTTTGGAGCGCGGCGAGGTACACCACCATCATCGTGCCGATGGTTGTCCAGATCGCCAGCACCATTATCGTAAACATGGCGACACTGGGACCGGAAATCCATTCCCAAAGTGAGATGCGGAATATCTCCGTCTCGGTCAAGAACTCCGGCGCGGTGCGGCTGGTCACGCCGAACAAGCCGAAGAAGTTATGGATCAACCCGTTGTTATCGGTCAGCCATGAGACATTTTGATAACCGGGAAACAGCGCGCGAATTGCCCCATTGACGGGTCCCGTATTGGAAAAGAGAAACAAGAAGATCATCGAGACGACGATAGACGACGTGATCGAGGGAAAATAAAACGCCGTGCGGAAGAATCCACGCCCTTTTAACCAGCGCTGGTTGACGATCACCGCCAGTACGAGCGCGATTGCGGTCTGGGTGGGGACGACCCCCGCGACATAGTAGACCGTATTTTTGAGGGCGTTATAAAAGTCATCGACACGCCGACCACTGACGAGCAGCGTTTGGTAATTTTCCAGACCGACGAGTTCAAACGGATCGGGGCTGGTGAGCGGGCGGCGACCATTCCAGTCCGTCAAGCTGAAGTATCCCGCGACGAACAGGGGAAGGATCATAAAGACAAACAGGATCAAAAATGCTGGAAGGATAAACCCCCACCCGGAGATCGCCTCTTGCAGTTTTGCGTTGGAGTTCTTCATGGGGGCGGCAGCGGTCTGGGTTGCCATAATGCGCTGTCCTTTGCGGCTCGTACTGCGTGAAAAAAGAAGATGCCCTCACCCCGTAAAGCTTGCCCTCACCCCGCACGCTTCGCGTGCCGCCCCTCTCCGTCAACAGAGAGGGGCAAAAACTTGTTACCCGCATCGCAGACTCACAAACGAGCGGATCGCCCCCTCTCTGCCAGCGGAGAGGGGGATGGGGGGTGAGGGCGCTTCTGGCAAGCACAGCGAATGGGATGAGGGCTTACTAACCCAATACTACATGTTTTCTTCGGTGATCTCGTTCCAAATTTCCGCGACTTCGTCGAGGAATTCCTGCGGAGTCTGTTCGCCTGCGATCACCGCATTCGTGCCTTCGTCAAATGCCGCTGTGAAGTCGCCGTAACCGAGCGGGAACACTGGAGCGACCGCGTATTCCGCACCGCTCACGAATGGTTCGTATTCCGCACCGCGCGCATCCAGCCATGCCTGAGCCGCGCTCGGACGGGCGGGCATCACACCGAAGCCTGCCGTCGCAACGGACATTGCGCCTGCTTCACCGGTCAGGAAGTTGACGAGCGCCCATGCTTCTTCAGGATGCTCGGTGCTCGCGCCGACTGCCCAGCATTCGGTAAAGGTCAGCGTGCCGCGTTCACCTGCAGGGCTGAGCGGAACTTCCGCAACACCCCAATTGAGTTCGGGGAAGTCATTCTCAAGGTAGCCAATCGCCCAATTGCCTTCGATGGTCATCGCCGCGAGACCGCGACCAAATGCTTCACCATTCCAGCCGCTGCCTTCGAGATCGCTCGGACGAGCGCCAACGCCGTTGGTGGTGAAGCTGCTGTAGAACTCAAGCGCCGCGACTGCTTCGGGGCTGTTGACCGTGCTCATGCCGTCTTCACCCGCGATATCCACGCCGTTGCCATACAGGAAGCCGAGCCAACGGTTGCGATCCGCCGCTGCGCTGAAGCCGGTTACGCCGTCAGCAACCGCGTCACTATTGGCGATTGTTTCGGCTGCCGCATACATGTCGTCCCATGTCCATTCGGCGGTCGGATATTCAACGCCTGCCGCGTCGAACAGGTCTTTGTTGTAGAACAGTGCCAGCGTCGAGAAGTCCTTCGGGACGCAGTAAGCCGTGCCTTCGCTGCTGAACGCATCGAGCAGGCTCGGATACACGCCTTCAGGATTTTCGATCATGCCTTCGCCGCTCATCAACACGCCGCTGTCAAGGAGCGATGGGAAATCAAACTGACCGACGGTGAACACGTCCGGGTAGTCACCGCTGGCGAACGACGCCTGAATCTGCGTGCCGTAGTCCGGTGAAATCAAGAGTTCAACATCAATATTCGGATTGGCTTCCTCAAAGGCGGCGATCTGCGCTTCCTTCGCCGCGTTTTCCGCGTCGCTGGAAGAACCCGTCCATACCTGAAGCGTGACGGTATCCTGCGCCGCCACCAGACCGCTCATGCTGATCGCCATAACGAGCGCCAGCGCTAACACGAAAACTTTACGCATGGTGTAACCTCCAGTTAAAAAATAGTGCTCACCAATACTTACACGGAGTTTTTGACGCTGAAGGTGCGCTGCTCACCCCGGTAGTACACGTTGAAATTGACCTCGCGCCAATGTGCGGGCAGATGCGGATCGAGCGCGAGTTCGCCGTTTGCATCGATATGCAGCCCGCAGAAGCCGAAGATGATCGCCTGCCAGACGCCGCCGCATGCTGCCGCGTGTATGCCATCGCGCACATTGCCTTTGTTGTCTTGCAGGTCAATATGGGCGGCATGATGCAGCATCTCGTAAGCCTCATCATTCAAGTGAAGCCGCGCCGCGACCCATGCGTGCATCGCTGGAGACAGCGACGAGCCGTGATCGGTGCGCGGGAAATACGTATTCCAGTTGTTGATCATAACTTGACGCACATCAAGCCCCGCTGGAACGGATAGGTCTTCCCCCAAAAGTGCCATCATCATGACGACATCTGCCTGCTTGATCACCTGTGATTGAATGGTGCGGGCATGCCCGATGATCTCCTGCACACTGCGGGTTCGCGGGTGATACTTCGGGACGGGGATGTATTCCATCTCGAAGAAGCCGGGGAATTGAATATGAATCCCTTGTTCGCGGTCGAACGGGATATACATTTTGGCGATTACGTCACGCCAATGCGTGAGCCGTTTGGGAGTCAAATCGAGCGCGGTGGTGAGGCGATCCGCATCAGCCGGGGCGTTCGCGCGCAGCCATTCAAGCAGATCGAGCGCGGTTTGTAAGTGCCACTGCGCCATCCGGTTGACGAATACACTGTTATCAATGTTTTCGTGATATTCGTCCGGTCCGATCTGTTGGCTGACTTCGTAGCGATTCTGTTCCGCGTTGTATTCGACGCGGCTGCCCCAAAAGGCAGCCGTATCAAGCACGATCTCCGCGCCGTGTTTGAGCAAAAATTCCCGGTCATTCGTCCAGCGCCAATATTTGAGGATCGCATAGGTAATGTCGGTCGAGATATGCTGCTCACTGTCACCCGTCCAAATGCGGATTCGCGTACCGTCCGGCTGTGGATCGCTCCACTGCGGGGTGGTTTCTTCGCCTGTGTCGGTGCTTTCCCAAGGGAACATCGCACCTTGATACCCGTTCGCTTTCGCCTTGTTGCGCGCACCGTGTAGATTATGATAGCGGTACATGAGCAGGTTGCGCGCCAAGTGCGGCTGGCTGAGGATCAGCGGCGGCACAAGGAATAACTCGGTATCCCAGAACACATGCCCCTTGTAGCCGAGTCCGCTCAAGGTTTTCGCGCCAACGCTGGCGCGCTCGTCGTAGCGCGGCGTGGGGATCAAAATGTGATAGGTGGTGAAGCGCACCGCGCGCTGAATTTCTTCGTCGCCGTCGATGCGAATATCGGCGGTTGTCCAGTATTTTTCCCATTCGTGGCAGTGCGCATCGAAAAGCATCTGGTAGCCGATCACGGCGGCTTCTTCGAGCTTCGCTTCAGCCGTTTCGAGCGGATTAATCACATCGCGGCTGGTGTAAATCGCCGTGAGCTTGTCGATGATGCGGCTTTCTTCCTGTTGGAGTGTGAAGCTGATCGTCATCGACGCGCGCAAACCTTCGGTGATGCCGTGCGTAGGGTAATCGCTGATCAGTGCCGCCGCCATGCCCACCGTGTAACCGCTCGGTTCGGTCGTCACCTGCACGGCGCAGCGGCTTCCTGATGCTTTGATCTGGCGGTCGGCTGACCAGTGGCGCGCCCCCGCGTTGGTGACATGGGTATCAATTCCGGCGCTAATCGTGATCGCTGGGCTGCCATCGACGGCGGTTACGGTTAAGCGCTGTGCCATCACATGTTGATCGTGGAGCGAGGCAAAGCGCGAGAAAGTCAAGCGAACGATGTTTCCGCTGGCGGCGCGAAACAAGACTTCGCGCTGGAGCAGTCCGGTATCCATATGCAGCGAACGCGAGTAACCGAGCGCTAACCCGTTGGGCGGGGTCATGAAGTCGGCTTTATCCACGTTGAGGATCACTTGAAACGGCGTACCGTCAACAGTCACATTGATCGGCAGCCAATTCGGAGCGTTGACGAGTTCGGGCACAAGCGCGCCGGGGATGTGGTTGTAGATGCCGTGTATCAGCGTGGCGGGGGTATCGCCGGGGTAGCTTTCTTCAAACGCGCCCCGCGTTCCCAAATATCCACTGCCGATGGTGAACAGCGTTTCATAATGGTGCTGGCGCTTCGGGTCAAAATACAGTTCAGTAATATCCCACAGGCGTTTCGTCACGGCATTCATCCTTCACGATGTCATGTGAAACGTTTAACATCACCGTTTTTTCGGTCGATGTGGTGCACATCGACGCGCGCAAATGCTCAAACTACTAAATCCTTGAGCAGTATCTTAAACGTTTCACAAATTCAGATTACCGCTCCCGGCTGTGATTGTCAACAGATCGAATTTGTGCAAATCTTCCAAACCAAAAACCCCTTGCAAAACGGGTAACCTGTGATATGATTTCTCACACAGTCAAAATGACTGACCGCGCGGGCGTAATTCAGCGGTAGAATGTCTCCTTGCCAAGGAGAATGTCACGGGTTCGAATCTCGTCGCCCGCTCCACAAAAAAAACGACTCTCACATGAGAGTCGTTTTTGTTTGCATGGGCACAAAGCCCCCTCGCTATCGCTACTTCTCGCTTGCTGTACTGCTCCTCACCCCCCGCCCCCTCTCCAA
>JAPKMU010000109.1 GCA_026645745.1 Anaerolineae bacterium
CCGCCTCGTCCTGCTAGATCGCGCCGAGAACGGCGACAACGGTCACAGCGAAGGGGATGGTGCGATCCCGTTCTAGTCATTGTTGGGGAGTGCAGCTCAAGCGGCTGCACTCTCCGTTTTATGCAAACACCTCGTAAGCAACGAGCTGAAGATCCTCAGCTCGGATCTGCTCAAGGGTTGATCGGGACTGCGGCACCTCCCGGTAGAGTTCGTTTTCAATGAAAAACTCATCAAGTGCTTGAATGAATGCCGCCTGATCCGTTGTTTCTTTGTACGCTTCGCGGATGCGCCTGAGCGCTTTGTCGCGCTTAAAAGCATCGAGCGGCACATTTGCTACGACTTGATGCACGCGATCCCGTAATGCGCGCAGTGCCTCATCTTCTTCACCGCTGAACAGTGTGGACTGCGTTAGCGCAGTACTCAATTCTAGGTTGAGGCTGCTCAGGGGCGGAGGGACTCGCTGAGCGCGAATGGCGCTGTTGATTTCTTGCAGTACGCTCTGAATTGCCGTGTCCAACTGGTCGAAAACTTCAAATCCAGCTGGCATCACACGTGGCTCTTCGGATGAGATTTGTAGATAGCGGAACAATCGGCGTTTGTCCTGTATAACCTCTCCATCGGCTGTGTAGAGTCGCCAAAAATGCCGATCTCCCGCCTGAAATGCAAAAAACGCCCCTGACGGTCGTGGGGGTGTCGTTCTCCCCATTCCTGAACCAATCCCGCGTGGTATGGCACGGATACGATCCATGCCGACCTGCTGCAAATAGAGCGTGAGTGGGAACTTCATTTCATCCGTTGAGACGAGTTCACCTTCGCGTTCCAGTTCATCGATCACTGATGCATCGCCAATGCGGAGCTTGCGCAGCTGTTCGAGTGAGCGCGTACCAATCACCTCGCCCAACACGCTAGCGTCCAAGCCAACTGTGCGATCAATGTCGCGGATGCGATCCTGTAAGCGCTGTACCAAACGTAGTAAATTCTCTAAACCCTGCTGCGGGAAGCAGTTGTAGATGGCAAGTTCCTGATGGTCTGATCCTAAGCGGTCGATGCGTCCCGCCCGCTGAATCATACGAATCGGCGTCCAATGCAAATCGTAGTTGAGGATCACGCCTGCGTCTTGCAGGTTTTGACCTTCGCTGAGGACATCGGTTGAAATCAGGATGTCGATTTCCGGGTTCTTTTCACTGATTGGAGAAGACTCGCCCAGCGGTGTGTTCGCTTTAGGCGCAAATCGCCGCACGAGCAGTTCGCGTTGATCAGGGCGGGTGCTGCCGTTGATTAACGCAATCACCGGCGGACGTTCCCATCCAACTGCCCAACTGAGGTCGCTGACCAACTGCTGATATACATATTCCGCCGTATCGTGATAGTAGCTGAATACCAGCACCTTACGCTTGCCGTCGGGAAGCTGCTCACCCAACACCCGCTTGACCTCAACAAGTTTAGCATCTTGCTGGGATGCATCCGATAGCCGCTGCACAGTCTCGACCATCTCTAGCATGCGATCGAGCGTCTTGATATCCGTATCGACAGCGCGGCGAATGGCACGGAGGTCGTACTCCAAAATGTCAATCTCATCAAGTGCGCCGATGATTGCGTCGATTTCTGCCTCGTTTGTTCCGTCACCATTGGCGTCCTCCTGTGCTTCGAGCGCGATCAGCTTTCGATTGCTTGCCGGATCGAGCAGTCGCTCTTGAAGAAGCAAATCATAGAAGCGTGCTTGAAATGTGCGCTGGCGTTCGATGCTGATGCGGAATGCCGTCAGCGAGCTTTCCAACCGCTTGAGATACAGCGTTTTGAGGATGCCAATCAGCGCTTCTGACCGCTGCCGCGCAGTCTTGATTTCACCTGTTTCTTTCCCTTTGCGGAAGCGCTCAATATCGAAGCTGCACAATTCGAGCGTTTCGATCAGCGCAACGATCTTCTGGTAAAAGCCATCATATGTCGCGTCGAGGTCATATGCGACGGCGTGCAAACGGCGCTCGGGAAAGCGGATGACGCCTTTACCGGGCAGGCGGATTTCTTCACCCGCTTCAATTCGCTGCTTGACATCTTGGCGACTGCGGCGCACCATCACTTGTTCAAGCAATGTGAAGATATCGACACTGCCTTCTTGAATCGCTTTGAAGAAGCCTTTCAGATTTCGAATGCCATACTCGCGGAAAAAGCTATCCTGTCCTCGCGTGATAAATGCCACTTGATGATATAAGTCCCAGATTGAATTGTTGATCGGCGTGGCAGTCATCAGAATGACGATTTTGTTGGGATTACCTGTACTGAGCAGTTTCAGCATGTTCTGGTAGCGCCCAGTGCCGGGGTTGCGAAAGTTGTGGCTCTCATCGATGAGAATGACGTCATAACCATTGCACGCGCGCCAATCAAAATCTGCGCGGCTGACCGCCTCTTGCGAGATGATATCTGCCTTGATTCCGTATTCATTGAGCTTGGGTTCCCACACTAAATCGCGGAGTTGCGCCGGACAAATCACGAGCGCTCGAGGGATGAAGCCTTTACGACGTTTCCCCAATACGTAGTGTTCCAGCAATCCCATGCCGATATAGGTTTTACCCAAACCCACTGCATCACTAACAATTACGCCGCCGTGACGGTCAATCAAGCGAATGGATTCGCGCAAACCTTCCTGCTGGAAACTGGCAAGTTCCACCCCTAAGCGGGCTTCAGGCGCATCTGGCAGGATACGGTCTTTGAAGTATTCGTACAGCACTTTCATGAACACATCATGGGGTGTCCACTGCGCGCCGCCGAACTTACTTTCGTTGAGCGTATCGATCAACTCGCCTTTGCGATCAGTTGAGTCGCCCCACATGCGTTCGAACCACGTATCGCGCAAATCACGAATCACCGCGCCTTGTTTCTGCACCAAGTTGAGTTCGGCATGGCGGGTCATACCGGATGGCGTAAAGTTGCTGCTGCCAACTATGGCGATATTGGGGGTGAGATACGCTTTGGCGTGCAAGAACTGCCCATTGTAGAAACGCACGGCGACATGATCTTGACTGAGAAACCGGATCAAGTCATCTATAAGGTACGCATAATCGCGGGTGAGCGGCAGGTCCTCCAAGTCACCGCGCAGCTTGTCACGGTAGAAGCGGCGTAGATCGATTAATCCGGCGTCTTGATCAGGGTTGATGATTTCGGGCGGGCGACCGAGCAGTAACCGGAACGAGGTCAGCCGTTTGAGCGCTTCCCCAAGCATCTGCCACACCTGAGGTTCAAAAAACCCGCTGGCGATGTCGAGTTCTTGTTCGCCCCAATCGAGCAGAACAGCGCGCAGGACTTCTCGAAGTTCCCGCTCGGATGAAGTGTTATCGATGTAATCGGGTGGATGGTACATCTAACCCTCAATCATACGGTGGAGTATCAAAAGGAAAATCAGTCCGACAAATGACAACAGGGTGCTGCCTACAAGCCATGCCACAACAAATGAAAGGGTCAGCCCGCTTGCCGTATCGAGAGGGTCAAGTTCGCCAACCATCATTATCTGGCGAATAATTCCAAAACCCAATCCAAAAACAATCAGACACCAGATGACTGCAAGCACACGAAGGATTGCTGACATTGCTGTCCAATTATTCCTTTACTCGACCTCATCGCGTATGGGTGGCGGCAGTTGAGAATTATCGATTTCGTCCAGCGGATCATCGGCAAGCGAGCCATAAGTTGCATTGATGAAGTCAACCCATGACAGGCGTTTTTCGGTTGAACTCATTTCCTCGTTATCAGCGGGTTCTTCAGCTTCCCGCTCGATGAACTCACGGATACGCTGTCGCGCCGTTTTATCCAGCAGGCGAAATTTCGCCATGATTTCTTGTTCTAATGCGCTCATGGGTCAACCTCTTTTCTAACGTGGGCGTGAAAGCCGAGCAACACGGCTGCTCATCCATGTGTCCGGCGGGTAACGATTGAGGTAAACGAGCATCGGCGCGCCGAGCAGCCCCGGAATTAAACCAATCAGGATGGTCACGAACACCGAAACAATCAACGGCATAGAGAGCGGCATAGCTAACCAAAGCGGTACATAACCCCCAAGAATCACGTAAGTGAGGGAAATCGATCCCAATACGATGACCAGAACAGAGGCAACCTGCAATGCCCTCATGTGAAGCGCGTGATTCCTGCGCAGCGCGAACCAGTGAAAAGTAATCAAGGTCGGTATGGGTTGAAGACTATCGCGGGCTGACTTGTCAGCGAACAGAAGCAGAAGAGCGAAAACGACCGGGAGTACAAATGGGATTGCAGGGCTGCTCATAATCGCAGTGTACAGCCAGCTTTTCATTGGCATTGTCAAGGAAAGCATTGAATCCTCTGTTTGAACTACAGGCTTTCGGTATATTAATTATACACTCGTTCTGTTTTTTGGACTCTACTATTGCATCATCCTGATCGAGTCCATACACCCACCAATTCATGAGCAGTCAACCTCAACGCGGATAGCGTCCTGCATTCATTAAGGCACGGCGAGCGCGGATACGTAGTTCATCATTCAGCTTGAGGACAAAAACGGTCACACGACCTTCAGGTGATAGGGGAACAATCCGCGCCCCATCAAGTCGAAAATGATCCGCCCACCGCTGCTGACGTGGATTAAACAACAGAGTCACGGCTTCTGTTTCCGGGTCAAACGATGCAACATCGCTGCCTTTGTGACGGTTGCAGTCGAGACAAGCCAGACATAAATTATCGGAGACGGTTTCGCCGCGATGTTTTTCCGCGATGATATGATCCACCTCGTGAACGTATAAGCTGTCCTCTTGGTGGATCAAGCAGTATTCGCAGCGATGATTTGCACGGGTGATCACCTGCTGGCGCAGCGAGTCTGAAATGTAAGTCACGCTTGATGAGCTTTCGCTTTAAGCAGCAGCACGAAATGATTGATCTGACTGGCTTCTTCAAGTTCGCCGCGCTCGGAGTCGCTGAGAACGCCATTTCGATTGGCATCCAGCAGATAGCGCAGCCGCTCCTGTGCGACATCGGAGGCATGAAACGCCATGATCTGCTGTGGGGTGGGTGACGAGAGCAAGAAGCGCAGGACTTCATCCTGAATACTGGCAGAGGGCGCGTAATCGGTCATCATGCGTTTCCTTCGGTCTATTCCTCTTCGTTCACGGCTGATTCTACCCCACTTTTACCGATGCTCCCCTCAATGACTCTTACATCCTCGTCATCGAGTCCATACGCCTGATACACCAGCCGATTCAACTCCCCTTCCAGCGCGGGGAGCCGATCCGGGGATGACTGCGCGGCATCGAGACATGCCCGCGCCGCCGCCGCGATCCGTTCGCGTTTCCCTATGGTGTCGGACGCTGCCCGCTTGGGTGTGCGACATACCATCCCCTATGCTTGAGGTAATCGTCCAGATGCCCGCCCTGCTTTGCCATCTCTTTATAAACAATATCGAATTGTTGGGTGCAGTATAGGATGTCCTCATCGGCTCTCTTTACGGCATCCACATCAGTTTTTACGTCATTGGCAGGATCAACAGCGATGTAGCCCTTTTCAAAATTGCGATCCATCGTGAACGTTCCATTACTAAATCCGTTCCAAATGGTCCAATAGTGGTCAAGATGATTCCTGATTTCCAAACGATCCATGCTCTTTTCAAGAGCATCGCAAATAACAGCTTTGCCTTTCGCTTTCATTGCAGTGACCGTTTCGCCGGGACCATAGCTCCACAGTTCTCCCGACTTCTTTTTGCGACGAAATGGTGTTTTTTGGCACACAACGACATAAACGAGGTAGCAGAGGGCGGTAAAGCTGCTATATAGGCTCGAATATAAAGCTTTCCAACACCGTCGTGCAGCAAACTCGTCACGAAGAGGTGCAAATTGCTTGAGTTCCATGTGAAACCAGAGCGCTTCACCGAGTCCTGTATATACCGCGTAATTCATAAGGGATACAGCGATGAGTTCTCGATACTCTTCGTCTGACAAAGGGTTTCCATCAATGCGTTTCCAAAACGGGTTGTGTTTATCTGGTGCTGCAATCAGCACTTCGCGAAACTGCCACCAATATTCGAGATGCTGTGATGTGTAAGGCTTGAACATCTCTTCAATTGGATCGCCGCCGTATCCACCTTTGGTGAAATCAATATCAGGAGGCATCGTTATCTCCACTCAATTCATTCGCTTCTGCCGATGCTGATTTCCCACCCACTGCCCCCTCAATGACTCTTACATCCTCGTCATCGAGTCCATACGCCTGATACACCAGCCGATTCAACTCCTTCTCCAGCGCGGGGAGCCGCTCCGGGGACGACTGCGCGGCATCGAGACACGCCCGCGCCGCCGCCGCGATTCGTTCTCGCAGTTCGGCGGGTGGGTTTGGAATCGGGAGTTTAGCGAGTGTCATCCATCGAAACTCGATGAATCCACCTTGTATTTGAGAACCAATTAAACGTAGGAAGAAATGAGACACATTTGAATTCAAAACACCTAGCAAGAAGAAATTTTCCCCAGGTATCGTAAACAGCTTGTTGTTTATGTAAAGCCCTTTAGTGTCGTAGCCAAATTCCGGTTTTATTCCAAACTCTGGGTAGACTATTTTTGCTTTGTCAAATTCTGGATATATTCCCATCTGAGGTTGCTGTAACTCGTACCACGCATGGTTAGCGCTTGTGGCACGCACCTCAAGACGCTCTTTGAACGCAAGCAAATACGTCTCAACGGCTGGAAAACGTGCAATATCAATCCCATGTTGGGTGAATATGATATAACGGTCGGATTTATCAACAGTCCATCGTTTAACGTCACGTCCAATGATGAATGGTTTAATGATTTCAGCACTATTTTGATCTTCGCTGATTAACTGTTCGCGGGTAGCGGCATCAATGACAAATGCCTCGTTCAGTCCACTCTTAACCCCCATAAAAAATTGGCTTTTGACAAACTCATTGAGCGTAACTGAGTTCAGTTTCAATTTATGTATAACACGTTCAGTATCAGCGTCAACGATTTGCCATTCATTTTCGCCAAGCGTTTTCTGGGATAGCGATAGACCATGTTCGAGAGTTTGGGGCAAGTTTTCCAAAGCAGCAATATCTTTAACCGCAGCAGCGCGAATATTGCTTTGTGGCAATGTCTGTTTTTCGGCAATCACAATACACGGATAAGCCGCTGCATCGAACACAGGTAAATCGCCAAAGTCCACTAATGTTTGAAGGCACATCTTTGAGGTTAGAAACCCTCGCAATCTTTCACCATATTTCGCACGCATAAATTTGTTTGAGGAAATATATGCGAATTGCCCTCTTTGTCTGAGCAGTTGGTATCCGCGTGCATAGAAGTACACATACAGATCCGCCCGCCCTGCGTACACATCGGAATAAACCCGCTCAAATTCCTCTTTTTGGTCTTTGATGAGTTCCATCCGCACATAGGGCGGGTTGGCAATGACCACATCAAAACCGCCTTTGCGCTCAAACACCTCACTGCAGTGCATCCGGTATAGGAAGAACGGCAGCGCCGCATCCGGCTTGCCCATCGCCGTTTGGACATCGCTCAAGCGCTTCAGGTGGTCAACAGCGGTGGTCAGCTTGCGCTGATCGGCGGCTTTCAGGACTCCGTTCGCCAGTGCCGCTTTGCGCCCATACTCGTCCACCTGCTGCTGATACTTGTCGGCGCGTTCCCGCAAACTCGCCGCCACGATCTGCCGCTCCTGCGCCATGATCTCCGGTTTCAACTGCTTCCGCCGCTCCGGTGACGCGCTGAAGTATTCGCGGCGCATCTCGTCCAGCTTGATCCGCTCCTTGTGCGCCTGTTTTTCCTCGTCAAACAAGAGCATTCGCCCCTGTGTCGGGTTCGGGTCAAACATTTGTAATTGGTCGCGCACCGACTCCCACTGCACCGCCGCGTCATCCCCCGCTGACAAGATGCGCGTCGCCAGTTCCCCCAGTACGGGTTCGCCGTCAATCGTCTCGATCAGGCTGTTACCCGCCATCAGCTTGTAATCAAGGTTCGGCAGTGGGCTTGCCGCCGTTAGAGGTTGATCGACCACCAGCGCCAGCCACATCCGTAACTGCGCGATCTCAATCGCTTCCGGCTTGATGTCCACGCCGTACAGCGTGTCGCGGATGATCGCTTCTTTCCATCCGGTGACGGTTTTCGTGTCCGCTTCAGGTGCGCGTGGATTCAGCACCGCGTAGCACAGCCGCCGAAGCCGGATGATTTCGTTCATCATGCCGATCAGGAACGATCCACTGCCGACGGCGGGATCAAGCACGGTCACGGTATCCAGCGCGGCATTGATCCTCGCTGCTTGTTCTGCCGTCAGCGTCACCTGCTGGTCAGGATCAAATGACGCGCGCGTCGTCTCACGCGGGATGCCCGCGCTCTCTTCGAGATACCCCGCCAGCGATTCTTGGCACATATACGAGACGATCGGGCGCGGCGTATAAAAACTCCCACTCTGCCCGCGATCCCGTTCTTCGAGCAGATTCTCGAATACCTTGCCGAGCATTTCGGGATCAACCGCTACGTCTTGCTCCAGCGGCGTATCGTCCGTGATCGTGAAGTTATAGCGGTTGAAGAAACCGAGCAGCCCGTTCACATCGTTGGGATCGAAGAGTGAGTCAGGGATCAGGATGCGAAGCCGCGACGATTTCCCGCCGATTAGCTCTTGCGGATCACGCCCATCATCGAACAAGCCGCCGTTTAGGTAGGGGATGCGCACCCCTTCCCAGATCGTGATGTCGCCGGGGCGCTTCGTGTTCAGCGTATCAAAGAACAGCGGCTCAAGCACATCGCTGTAATAGTAGTAGGTTTCGCCGCCGTGAGTCTCCCCTGCATGGCGGCGCTGCATCAGCATAAATTGATCGGTCAAAAAGCGCGGACGTTCGCCTAACCAGCCTTTACGCTGGAGGAAGTACAGGAACATCAGCCGCCCCAACAGCCGCTGTGTGAATGCGTGCAGCTTGTCCGCGTCGTAAAAGTCGCGCACGCCGGGGTTCGCCGCCTTGATCGCAGCTTTCGCCCGCTCATAATGCGCGTGATAGTCGTCGTAAAACCGCTTGGTCACGGTCGTTACATTGAACGCCGTCCCCTGCGCTTCGTACACCTGCTGCGCCGTGCGGCGGTACGCGTGGATCGCATTCAGCGTGTCGAGATCATGGCGCGTCGGTTCAGCCGTGATCACCTTGAGCTTGTTCACCCTCACCGCGCTCTTGATTGCCCGCCCCGCCGAACGCGGATCAGCGAATACGATCTCGCGGTATGCGGGTGTGGTCACGATCAGCAGCCCTGTCCCGCGCTGAAGCACATGCCATGCTAGGGATCGCAGCCGCGCCGCCCGCAAATCCTCCGCCTCGTACAGGTAAATCGTGTGCGTGTTCAGCCGCGCCACGATATACGCCCGCTTGATATTCGCGCGATCGACCGGGTCAAGATCGAACGTATCAAGATCAGCGCCTTCAAACGGATCAACCACATCCACTGGATAGCCGAGCAGACGGAATAGTTCGAACACATCATGCGCCGTGTGAAGCGCGTTCAAGTGGGGTGCGCTAAGCGATTGATTCGGCATTCTTAACCTACTGGAGTAGCATTCCACGTTGTATTATTTTAACAGCATCTCTTAATTAATGATATGGAGATCGTTTTCGAATGCTGACCTCTGCGCCTTTCTTCGCCAGTCATTCCGCTGCAGCGCTTGTACAGGAAACACTCCAGTCCGCCCGATTGATTCGCATCGCCACCGCCTACTTCGAGCCGTCTGGCTATCAGGTTTTGCAGGATGCGCTGGCGGGAAAACAAGTCGCTCTGCTCATCGGGCGCGAAGAAGGCGGACGTGATCGACTTGAAGCAGTGCTTGACGAGTTCGTTGAGCGCTTTCTCGCCCGCCCGCTGGATCGGCGCACTCACGCGATGCGCCAGATGCTCCACGCCTTGGAGAATAATCAACTGCTGATCGCGGTCGGGGATGCGTCAGAGATCGGGTCTGGTGCACTGCTCGACGCGCGTTATCTCTACCAACACGCCAAACTCTACATCGCGGACGAAACAGCCGTCGTCGTGACCTCTGCCAACTGCTCGTATCACGGTTTGGTCAAGAGTATCGAAGCGGGCATCCGCGTCACCGACCCGGTGGATGTGCGTTACTTCGTCGAACGTTTTGACGAATACTTCGCCCGCGCCGAATCGATCACGGGTGCGCTGATCGAGCGCCTGCGCCAGCTCCTCGCCGCACGTTCTCCATATGAGGTCTACGCGCGGGCGCTGCTCGAATTATATGACCTGCCTGAGGATGAAGTTCCGGCGCAGCTTCCGCCATTATCGGGCTACCAGCGTCCGGTCGTCTCGCGCACGCTCGATGCGATGCACGATTATCACGGCGCGATGATGGTCGCCTCAACCGGGTTAGGCAAAACCGTCATGGCGGCGCACATCGCAGCCTATCTGCGTATGCAAGGGGATATTGATCGTGTTCTCGTGATCTGCCCCGCTGGACTCAAGGAGAACTGGCGGCGGCATATGGGCATGGCGCGGGTATCGAGTGTTGAGTTTTCCTATTCAACATTTTCGCTCAAGGATGCGCAGAAGTTTTTCAGTTTACGTCAGTTGGAGTATGAACTGCGCGCCACCGACTCCAAAACGCTGGTGCTGATCGACGAGAGCCACCACCTCCGCAACCCTGAGATTGCAGCGAAGCGCCAGAAAGAACGTTATCAACGTGTCTTCGAGGCGATCCATAAACGCGGGGCGTATGCCTTGCTGCTCACGGCTACCCCGTTTAGTCGCGGCATCAAAGATGTGAATGCTCAGTTGCGTCTGCTGCCCATGTCGGAACATGCGACGAGAGGCACGCTCATCCCTCACGTAGCGCATTGGTCGGTACAGCACGCCGCCGAGTTACCTGAACTCCCCCCATGCCCTACGCTGACGACTCCGACGGTTGTCCATCAGTTCAGCGAAGCCGACGACAACGGGTACCGGTACGTCACGTTTACCAAAGGTGGTCAGCGATATTTCCCTCATCATATCCATCTCAAGACTGTCGTTTTCGAAAATGCGCTGGACAGCGTATTGGTCGAGTTGATCTCCGGCGATCTGCTCAACATAGCCGATGAAACCATGATGGCAGCGGCTCAGCTCTCGTTTGGTGGCGCGGATTGGCAGTCGCTTCCATCTGGGCGTGGCGCAGGTCTCCGTAAAGCGGAGATTGTGAAGCAGTTTTGCTCGTCACCCGCGCAAATCGAGACCTTGTTTGCCAAGCTCGCCAAAGAAGGTGGCTTTGAAAAGACACGTTTTGCGAATCAACCCGAACTTTCACGGTTTGTTCGCCGCCACGCGAAAACGGTCAGACACCACGCCGATAGGGACGCCAAGTTACAGCACCTCCTCGATATCATCCAAGGAACTCACCATAAAGTTGTCGTGTTCTGCTACTATCGCCAAACAGCGCGCACCGTCTCGGAACAGCTTAAGGCGAAAGGTATCAAGGCAGAAACAACCGAAGGTCATACGGGGGAGAAAATCGACAATCTACTCCGCCGCTTTGCGCCGATTGCAAATGAAGTAATTGACGCAGACACGGTCGAAGAAAGCATTCAAGTACTTGTCGTCACATCGAATCTCGCGGAAGGCTACAACCTGCAAGATGCTGCCGTATTGGTGAACTATGATCTGCCGTGGGCGGTGCTCATGTTGGCTCAACGCATGGGGCGTGTCTTAAGACCTTGGAGTGATCCGCGGGAAATCATCATTTACAACTTCGTGCCTGAAGCGATGCTCAATCCGAAAATTCAGATTGCGATGCGTTGGTACAATCGCTTGCAAGAAAGAAGCGCGCAGCATCGTGCGCTCGCCGATATTCCAGTAATGCACTCCGGTAATCCCGATGAGGATGATGGCTACGATATGGCTGCGTTAGCGCAGCACTTCCAAATCGAACCCGAATCGTCACTCAACCTTGATGAGGTTTTGACCTTCATCGAAAAGACGGAGTCCTTTGGCACAAGTTCCTTCTTCACTGATCTACTTCAGATCAAACCGGATGACCGCGAGCGAATCATGTCACTTCCCCCCGGTTTTCGCAGTGCCCAGCGCATTAACAACAGTACCGGTCTCTTTCTTCTCGTGCGTTATCGGCGGCGATTATATGCCCTGCTGTTTAACAAGGCGGGAAACATCCTACTAGATGCCGAACAACGCGATCAAATCATGGCGAAAATCCGCTGCACGCCCAATACCCTTCTCTCCCCGCAAATGCCGGATGATAACGCCTTTGATGAATGGATCGATCTAGCGCGAACAGTGTGGTGTCGGCAACATGGCTACCTCGATGATGAAGTCCAGATCCTATGCAGTATGGCGCTAATGGGAAACTAGGCGATTGGTTCGCTATTGGCGCTGCCTTGCCGCAGCGCCGCATCGCGTGCGCGATGCCAACCCACCTCGCCGCAATGCAGCCGTCGCAGACGGGTGCATTTGAGGCTGCCGACAGGGTATTCAGCGAAGCTGAATCATCGGCGAGGTGGGGTGCCAGCTAAAAGCTGGTCACCTCATGCGCCGGTGAGGGCTATGTTGCCGCGCTCACGCGCGCCACCCCGCCGCCCCTTCGGGGTTCCGGCGGGTTTATGAATGCGATACATCGCATTCACCGGACGCACCCCGCAGGGCTGCGTCCGAAAACACGTAACAGCACACGGTACTCTACTGACTGCTGCATTGCAAAGCAGGGGTGTCATACACCCGATGAACGATTCCCAAGCTGGAGCCGGACGATTCCAGTTTTTCTGCGCATCAACTCCCGCACAATGAACAGAGCCGATTGTGTGCGAGAGTTGCCATGCCTCAGAAAAACATCAAGCGCAGCATTGCCATGTCACCGGAGATGCATGCGCTCCTCACCCAAATTGCCGCCAAACATGAGCGCGACATCACCGAATCTCACCTGATTCGTGAAGCGATCCGCCAGTTCCTTGATGACCAGATCGATGTTGTGGGCAGCCGCCGTCACTTTCAGAAGTCGATCCAATTGCGCTTGGAGCGGCTTGAGCACTCCCTGCTTTTTCATATGAACATTGTCATTTATCTGCTCGATGCCATCCTCGCCGATGACACGGCGATCGATGAAGCAATCATCACCGCCAGACGGGATGGCGCAGTCCTGATGCAAAAAGTCGAAGCCGTGCGCGACTTGAAGGAGGAGGAATGAGCAAAGCAATCATCGTGGTCGATTTCGCCTACAAGGGACAGAAGCGCACCGGGCGCGGTACCGGACGGCAAGCCTTGAAGGCTGTTTTAAAGTATGTGCAGTATCGGGACAAGCGAAACAATCACCTCGCGCAAAATCACCAATATGAGCGCTGGCAGGATCGCGGCATGGGTTTGTCGTATGGGGAAATCTTCAAGAACTGTGATGCCTTGCAAAGCAAGCATGTCCTTGCATGGACATGGGTGATCTCTCCCGCTCCTGATCTGATGGAACTGGTGCCGCCTCAGGAACGCCGTGCGCTGCTCTATGAACTCACCGAGCGCGTGGTCGAGGACTACTACACCGAACGCGGTTTCGATACGCCCGAATACAGCTACGTGATGCACAGCGCCAAGACAAGAGGCAAGGACGGTGAGCCGCCGCAGGAGCATTTGCACACACATGTCATTCTGCCCGGCACTGTACCGTCCACCGCTGAACGACTGCCGGTCTACAACAACGCCACCAAGGGACATGATCGCCTGTTTCGTGAGGTTGCATCGCAGCACTTCGCGGACATGCTCGATGAACGTGGCATCGAATGGCGACATCTGCGTGAAGAACCCGCGCCCGACCTGCAGCGGGACGATGACATCGATCTGGATTTCTTCTCCCGATAGGAGGCGCAGTGCAGCGGTATCACTGGTTTGGACTATTTACGCTCGTTACGCTTGCTCTCGCTGGAGCAGCGATCGGACGCGTGCTGAAGTTCCCCAATGGGGAAGGTGCTTATCTGGTGCTGATTGCCGCCGCGTTGATCGGTTGGTGGGTTGGACGGCGGGGCAGGCAGTCATGATTTATTGGCTGTTCACCGAAGGACGTGATGCGATGCAGGGGTGGCTGCTGCCCCTGCTCGGCTGCACGCCGATCATACTTGTCGTTACAGCGGCAGCCTTAGGTACAAGCATTCGGAAAACCGGCAGCGAACAGGGGGATTTACCTGCATTGCAGCGTATCCTGCTCATTGTATCGTATGCCGTCCCGTTGTTCACCACAGCAACCGTATATCTGACACTGCTCGGCGATCAGGCAGTAAAGCGCGGGCGCTCAAATGCCGGCGGTGTGATCGAACTGCTCGTGGGAGCACCGCGCGACATAGATG
>JAPKMU010000010.1 GCA_026645745.1 Anaerolineae bacterium
CGGTGATCGGGCGGCAGGCAGCCGAAATTTACCAGCACGGAGACTATCTTGATGTTTTGGCGCACCGCTTAACCGAACCGGGAGATGCTGCCTTCGTGATCGGTCAAGTGCCATCAGTGCTGGTGATGTTCCTGTTCGGTTTGGTGATCGGTCGAAGTGGTATTCTGCAAAAACCGGATGTATATCAGCCGATCTTGCGGCGTTGGCTGTTTCCCTCTCTGCTGATCGGTTTGGCGTTTAACGTGGCGTTCGTAATTGGCTGGCGGGAACAAGACTCATGGCTGGCGGCGATTGGGGTGCACATTGGCGCGCCCGCACTCAGTTTCTTCTATGCCAGTGTTGTCCTGCTCAATATCGAACGCCTTCGCGCCCTTGCCCCGGTCGGGCAGATGGCACTCACAAATTATCTGACCCATTCCATCGTTTGCACCACAATTTTCTACGGCTACGGACTTGGCTTGTACGATCAAGTCACCCCTCTGGGTCAGGTCGCCCTCGTCGTGCTGATCTACGGCACACAGATCATCTTCAGCGGTTGGTGGATGCGGCGGTTCCGCTTTGGTCCGATGGAATGGGTATGGCGCAGTCTGACGTATGGCAAAGCACAGCCGATCCGGCGCAGCGTGTGAATCTCCAGAAATCGTTTACGCTTCGGTAACAGTGCAGGAACGAATTCGCGCCATGCTGTCGTGTAGAAGTTAGCACATCAAGGATTAACACATGATGCGGTCAATCAATATCGGCAGCAGTTTAGTCATCGGGGTGGGCTGCGCGCTGATGATTAGCGCAGCAACCGCCGCCGCTCAAGTGAACGAACCGGAGACGTTCGAGAACGATTCGATATATGATTCGGCGGCGGAATACAGCGCATCTGTGAGCGGTGAGGCATTTCTCGTTTACCGTGATGGGACGCTGGTCTACGAAGTGTATCAGAATGGTTATGACGGCGCGGAACCGCATCTGCTCGCCAGCGGCACGAAAAGTTTCTCGTGCGCAATTGCCGTACTCGCGATTCAAGATGGTTTGCTGACGCTTGATGAGCGCGTTGCGGACACGATCACCGAATGGGCAGATGATCCCGAACGCAGTCAAATCACGGTGCGTCACTTGCTTAGTCTCACCAGCGGGCTGTCCACCGGGCGTGGTCAAGACGCGCTGTTCCGCACCCCGGATAACGCGAGTATGCACATCAACGAGACCGAATTGGCGAGCCCACCCGGTGAGGGCTTTTATTATGGTCCCGCCAATTACTACATATTCGCAGAGCTGATGCGGCGCAAGCTGAACGGAGAGGATGCGTGGGAGTATTTGACGCGCCGCCTCCTTGAACCGATCGGTTTAGAAGCGGCAATCAACCGTGACCGAGCCGGAACGCCCGCACTTCCCGGCGGAGCGCGTTTGACCGCTCGAAATTGGGCGCGCTACGGACAATTGATTTTGCAAGACGGTATGTGGAACGGCGAACAGCTTCTCGATCCTGTGCTGATGTCTGAGTGTTTCATCGGCTCAAACGCGAACATCGTCTACGGGCTTACGTGGTGGCTGTATTATTCCGGTCAAGGCGATTTCAACGTGTTCGATCCGCTGCCGGATCAACCGGATGACGGAATCGAACTCGGCGTGAGCGAACCGAATGTAATCGTCGCGGCGGGTGCGGGTAATCAACGGTTGTATATCATCCCGGCAGCAAATCTGGTGATCGTGCGTTTTGGGCAGAATGATCCACAGTTCTCAGATGTGGAACTGATCAGCCGGATCACGAGCAGCGGGGAGAGGTAATCCCTCTAAATATCACCCGCAAGGATTGACCTGTGCGGGTGATATTTTCACGAAATCTACTCGACGCGGTTCAAAGTCAGTTCGAGAGATGGCATTTGCACCGTCATCGACACCGATTCACCTTCGGATTGGAAGAAAATCGGCACACCTGCCGCGCCGTTATTCACCACGAGATAAATGCCTTCCATGGGCAGCGGCACGGCGCGGAATGCCCATGCGCCCCGCCGAATGATGAGGGCGTTTTCGCCCATTTCTACCGACCATCCGTTTTCGTATTCCCCGACGAACGCGGCAGCAGCCTCCGCATCGAACGGTGTACCGAGCATCTGCTCACGGATCGATTCATACTGACCGATCATTTCATCGAAATTCTCATGCAGATAATCGGCAGCCTGAGACGGAAACCCATGCAGCATTTCAGCAAAAGCATACGTCAGCGCGTTGTTGAACTCACCACCAAGCGCCGAGTTCGCAAACTGAACCAGCCCGACATTCGACTCTGGGAAGATCACAATTTGGGTTAACCACCCTTGCCAACCGCCGTCATGCCAGCGCATCGGAACGTCGTTGTAACGCAGCGTCACCCACCCCATCGCGTAATGCGAATCCGAAAAGCCGGGGATAGGCATCGGCAGCTCGACACCGGGCTGCCATGTTTCCGCCAGCACCGATTCATCGACGATTCGCTCACCGTCCGGCGTGACTCCGCCGTTCATCTGCGTAATCAAGTAGCGCGCCATATCATCGAGACTCGCCCAAACCGCCCCCGCTGGAGCGCCGATCCCAATCGGCGGATCGACCATCACCGAACTGGTGAAGCCTTCAGCGTCAAGCGGAATTTCATAGGGGAGCGCGTAGTTATCGCCGAGCAAACTGTGATCATCCGTCACAATCGCGCTGTCCATGCTGATTGGTTCGAATACCCGCTCCTCAAGCAGTGCGCTGTACGAAGCGACCGTCGGCTCGAGTCCAGCGGCAAGCGCGGCAGCATATCCCACAGCCGCATAAACTTCGTTGTTATAGGCATAGTGTTCGCGGTATTCCCCGGTGATCGCCTGTCTTCCTATTGCGCCGATCAAATCCGCAAAGGTGTAGTCTCCCCAATAAAATCCGTCGAGCGCCCCCGATTCAAGTCCCGTTGCCATCCCCATCAGATCGCGTAGTGTCATCCGCGCCGTGAGTTCAGGATCAGCGGTGACGAAATCTGGCAAAATGTCAGTCACCGGCATATCCCACGACAAAAGACCTTCCTCGACCAACTGTGCGATCAAAAACGAGGTCATGGATTTGGTGGTTGAACCGACGCGGAACAACGTTTCGGTCGTAAACGGCAGATTATTCTCAACATCGCGTAGACCGAACCCCTGTGCAAAAATGACTTCCCCATCTTCAATAATGGCGACGGCAGCGCCCGGAACATAGAAATGCGCCATTTCCTCGGTAATCAACTGGGTGAATTCAGCGACAAGTTCATCGGTAACAGTGGGCGCGTCCTGCGCCTGTGCAAATTGAATACTGATCGCGGCAAGCAGCAGCGATACGAGCAGCACTATGCGGTTTCGCATCAACAGCACCTTTCGGCTCTTAAGTTGTCTCACTGAGTAGTACGGACAGCGGGCTGCGAAGTTGCAGATGCACTGGTGGTTAATTCACCTTGATAGGCGCGCCACCGTTCATTGCGCGATCACCATGCGGAGCATGCCAGATCACCGTGACGCTCGTACCGCGCCCACCCTCGCTTTCGATTTCGACCACTGCGCCGACAGACTCCGCCCGTTCGCGCATATTTTCCAGCCCAAAACCAACGACAGCACGCTCTGGATCAAAACCAACGCCGTTATCAGTGACGGACAGCATCGCCTTCTGCGGTTCCTGAATGAGGTGAATACGAAACTCGGAGGCTTGGCTGTGCTTGAGGATATTGTTGATGCTTTCCTGCGCGATCCGGTACAGCATTTCGTGAACATCCGATGGAAGCGCATCACCGCCCCCATGCACTTCGAGCGAGGCTTCGATGTCGCGCCGCCCGCGTGCCGCGTCGATCAACTGACGAATCAATGTTGGCAGCGCGGTACGGGTGACGGCTTCCGGTCGAAGCTCGAGCAGAAGCGTCCGCATTTCCGCCAGCGCCGACTTGTTCAATTTCATCAATTCCACCACCAGCTTCGACGCCTCTTCCGGCTTTTGACTCCATTGTGACGGCAGTCCTTCAGCGATCAACGCGGAAGAAAACAGCGTCTGGCTCACGGCGTCATGCAAATCACGCGCCAACCGCTGGCGCTCATGCACTTTGGCAGCTTCTTCGGCTTCTTGCGCCAAACGGACACGCTCAAATGCTTGAGCGCCCTGCACCATCAGCGCCGCCATCACCTGCTGATCGGCATCCGTCCACAGCGGCGGTGAACGAAAGGCGAAGACAGCGATCCCCAAAACGCGATCTTGAGCGATCAACGGCAAAAATGCCTGACTTGTGCACTGAGCAACCATCGGAAACGCGGCGGCAGCAGGACACATTGCGGTCATTTCCTCGGTGGTCATGAACCACAGCGGAACGCGATGTGCTGCCGCGTATCCCCCCGGAAACGCATCCGTGATTTCAATCAGTGTGTGTGCACTGTCTTCGGGATTATCAAAACCGAACGTGTAAATCCGTTTCAGCCACTTCCCCTTGTGGATAACGCAGTACGCGCCCATGTCCGCTTTGATATACGCCGCCCCCTGCGTGATGACGAGTTCGCTAACTTCTTCAAATGTTTTCGCTTTCGCCAGCGCAGCAGTCA
Source organism: Anaerolineae bacterium (assembly GCA_026645745.1). Taxonomy (GTDB): domain Bacteria; phylum Chloroflexota; class Anaerolineae; order Aggregatilineales; family Phototrophicaceae; genus Flexifilum. The sequence continues at coordinate 4,560 of JAPKMU010000010.1, forward strand.
TCTCTTGCAGCCGTGACACACGTTCCATTGCGCGCTCTGCGTTGCGGCGGGCTTCGGCTTCTTCCTCAAACAAGCGCGAACGTTCCAGCGTTTGCGCGCAGTATTCCGTAATGGTGATCAATAAGCGGCGCAGAGTCTCATCAAGAATACGTTCGGTGGGGAACGCCGCGAGAATGCATCCAATCGGCTTCTTGCCAACAATCAACGGCAGATACGCAGCGGCGCGGATTGGGGCAGTTCCCGCCGTACCCATCTTGATAAAATCGGAGAAGCGATCTTGATAACTGGTTTCGGAATCCACCCACAGCGGCTCGCCGTTGCTGAACACCGTCCCGGCGATCTCCAACTTCTGAAGCTCAACGCGGTCATTTGGCTCCACTCGTGTGATCTGATCGCCGTACTGGCGCGCGACAATGCGCAGGGTCTTGGTTTTGGGGTCAAGCAGTGCCACTGCTCCCAAGTGACAGCCCACCGGCATCAAGCCTTTTTGGATGACCGTTACCGCGACATCACTTGAGGTCAGCGCTTCTGTTAGGGATGCACTTAACAGGCGAAGAATGTCATTTCGGTCATCTGCCTGTTGGCGTTCGTTGATCTCATGGCGGAGGCGCTGGTTGGTTTGTGTGAGTTTCTCCATTTGGCGCGCGTCTTCTGCCTCAAGTGACTGCGCCATATTGTCAAAGGCGCTGATGAGCGCATTCAGTTCTGCCATATCGGAGGTCAGTTCCGCGCGGGCATGCAGTTTCCCCGCTGCGATACCGCGAATAGCCGCCGTCAAACTGTTGATCGGGTTGGTGATATAGCTGGCGCTTAACCACGCGAAACCAATACCGAAGGCGACAACCGCCGCCAAAATCAAAAAGTTGCGTGTACGTAGGGATTCGGCTTCTTCAAGGACATCATATTCGCTCACGCCGACGACGATATGCATTTGTCCGCTGGTTGTACTCAGTGCGGTGAAGCCGAAAATATAGGGGGTGCCCGCATAGGAAAGCCCGCGAATTGAACCGCGCAATGTGGAAAGCGCAGTCTCGCGGATTGGCACATTCAAGTAGGGCTGACCGATCCACGAAGGTTCTTCAGGGTAACGTGCTAAGACGACTCCGTTGCGGTCAAGCAAGGTGATGATGGCACTGCGCGGAAGATCAGTCGAAGACAAAAACTCATTCAGCCACTGGAGCGAAAGACTAGCCGCGAGGAGAAAATCCAACTCCCCGTCGTCTGTATAGATGGGCTGTGCCAACGTAATAACCGGCACGTTCGTGACGGGACCTATTCGATATTCGCTTACGCTGAACCCACCCGTTCGAATGGCTGCTTGATACCATTCAAAATTCGCGTTGTTGATCGGTGCACGTTCAGGGGAACTACGGCAGACGCTTATATGCGTTTCGCCATCAACGACAAAAAACGAGGCATAACGCGGCAGTTCATGGAGTAGATCGGCAAGCAGGCTGTGGCAAGCTTCAACATCCCGATCGCGGATTGCCGGATAACGCGCCAGTGTTAGCAGCAGCAGTCGTGTGCTTTCGACATAATCGTAGTTATCTGCCGCGATCTGATCCGCAAGAGCCTGTACATCCTCCTCGCCTTGAGCCAACGCCGCCTGTTCGGCATCATACGAACTCAAAGCAACCAAACCGGTAACCGGAAGGAAGATCACCAGCGCCAGAAGGACAATTCGAGTTTGCAGACGCTGTATTCGCAGTCGCATGACGCCAGCCCTTATGGCTCGGTGATCTTCCACAATTGGTTGATGGGATGGCGGGCATGCATGGATGATTCAACGAGCATCACATTGAGCAAGAACAGAGCAGTAATCAACAGTGCAATCAGCGGCGGCACGGGCATGAATCCAATGATGCCCAAGAGCATATAGGGCACGATCAACCCGACGATCAAAAATACCGCGCCGAGGATGACACTTCCCCTATGTTGGATAAATGTACGCGGGCGGCTGAATTCGACACCCTGCGCCCACAAGAAAATATACATTCCATATAGCAGTATATACAACGTCAGCGCGGAACGCGAAATTTCGACGTTGTATCCTTGTGACCGGAACGTCACGAAGTAGAGCAGCCCTAACGCCACCGCACCGATGATTCCGCTGGTGATCACGAAATCAAGCACATCGCGCCGGAAGCGTGTCATCATCTTGGGCTTGAGGATGCCTAAGCCGTAGAAACCGCCTTGAATATTCGACGTGAAAAACGTCGCAATCGCGACCTGAGCGGGTGAAATTGGGAATGGCAGGGTCATGAGTGCCGCGAAGATCATCAGCAGCGTGATAAAAGCGTTCTTCGCCAGAAACATGATCGCGGTTGCATAAACCGTGCGCGTGATCTCACCGCCACGCCCAAAGGCAATCGGGAGCGTCGTCATCGCATTGTTGAGCAGGATGATATCCGCGACATCCTTGGCAATCCGCGCGCCGTTGTTCATCACCACCGCGAGATTAGCCGCCTTGAGCGCCGGGACATCGTTCACGCCGTCCCCAACCATTGCGACGTACTCGCCTTTCTTTTGCAGCGTGTGGATCACCCGCCGTTTTCCATCCGGGCTGATGCGCGCGAACAACTGCGCTTCGCTGACAATCGCATCCAGATCGCCGTCGGTCATCGCGTCCACTTGTTCGCCCGTGTAAGCGCGTTCAATCGAGATTCCCGCCTGCTCCGCAATTGCTTTGACCGTCCGCATGTTGTCGCCGCTGAGGATTTTCAGCTTCACATTGAGCGCGCGGAATTGATCGAGCGTGGTATGGATATCCGGTCGAATTTGATCGCTCAAAACAAGGAGCGCCAGCGGTTGAATATTGCCGCTCAATTCACTGTCAAGCGTTCCGCTTACGCGCCCGAATGCAAGGACGCGCATTCCTTTTTCTGCCAGCGAATCTGACCGCATCATCGCCGTTTCTGCGATTCCGTTTGGGCTGTGTGCCAGCAGGCGATCCGATGCGCCGAGGATCAAGGTTTCGCCAGAAAAATGGATCGCGCTCCACTTGCGCGCCGATGTAAACGGCGTTTCGCGGGTTTTCGTGCGCGGCTTGCCTTCGACCGGGTTGGCTTCAAGATACGTTTGAACCGCGTGTGACGTGGTGTTATGGCTGGCAACATTGCTGACGAAATCGCGCAGCAAAAACACGATTTCGTCTTCGGTCGCCGTGCCGAGCGGAATGATCTGGTGCAGGCATAATTCGTTCTTCGTCAGCGTCCCCGTTTTATCGAAGCACAACACGGTTGCATTGCTCATGCTTTCGACCGCGTTCACGCGCTGAATCAGCGTTTTGTGGCGGCTGAGGAGAATCGCGCCGACCGTCAGTGACAGCGTACTGACGAGCACTAACCCTTGCGGGACGAGGCTGGTGATCAACACGACGAGATCACGCGCGATATGCAGCGGATTCTTTTCTTGGAGGATGCCCGCAACAAGGATTGATGCGCCGAGGACAAACATTGCCAGAATACTCAGTTCGACAAACGCGGAAACACGCTGCTGAGTCGGCGTAAGGATGCGCTTGTATGCCTTCGCAATGCTCGTCAAGCGGTTGACGGTGCTTTCGCGCCCCACCTGAGTCGCGCGCATCAAGCCCGCCCCCGCCAGCACATACGAGCCGGAGGTACACGGATCACCAACGACCTTTTCGATGGGATCGCTTTCGCCGGTAAGCTGTGACTCGTCAATTTCCAGCGCATCCGAATAGATAATTTCGCCGTCCACTGCGAGGAGTGCTCCGGGCGTGAGCAGAATTACATCGTCTTTGACGATCTCACGCGCTGGAAGGGTGACAAGTTGACCATCCCGGTAAACCTGTGCTTCTTTCGATGCCAGCGCCGCCAGTTGATCGAGTTTCCGCTTGGCACTGACTTCTTGAGCCGTACCTAAGATTGTGTTGGTGATGACCGAGAATCCGGCGGTAAACAACGTCGCCCAATCGCGGAAGAAAAACACGACGATCAACAAAACGGACAGCGTGATGTTGAACAGATTGAGAAAGTTATCGCGGGCAATATCCCAATAGCTGCGTCCGGTGCGCGGCTGGTATGCGTTCGTTTCGCCGCGCGCGACGCGCTCGGCAACTTCGGCTCGTGTCAGCCCATGATGGGATAGGCTCGAAACAGGGGTCTGGATCGGGTCAATTACGCTCATTGAGTTTCCATAAGTTCACAATACGACTATGCCGCGTGTACCTTTCCCATTAAGGGCTGATACGCCAACGTCACAAAACGCTGATAACGCGCCAGCGGGCTGTTTTCAGCCGCCCAATCGTGCGCGCTGCCGCGCATTGCGGCGAGTCTATCTGAATCGTGGAGCAAAGCATCCAATTGGCGCGCGATCATCGTGACATCATCAAGCGAGAACTGCATCCCTGCTCCGGCAGCGAGCACTTCCGGGGCGCTTCCGGCGGTATCCGCCGTAAAGACAGGAATGCCCATCGCCATCGCCTCAAGCGATACCAGCCCAAATGTTTCATTCCAGCTCGGCATGATGAATAGATCCGCAGCGGCATATGCGCTCCACAAGTCCGCCCCTTTCAACCAACCCGTCAGCGTAACATTCGGCAGGTCTTCGAGTAATTTCTGCAAGAAGCCCCCGCCCACTGCGATAAACTGCACATGCGGCAGCCGCTGTGCCAACTCCGCCAACAGTTGAATATTCTTGTCCGGCGCAAAACGCCCGACGTACAAAACGTGTGGACGATGCGCAGACAGCGCAAAACGCTTGACGAACGCATCTCGATCTGCCAACGACGGATCAAAATCATGGCGGAGCGTAGCGGGGACAAGGATCGGATTCGTGTTCAAACTGCGTGCGCGAATACCGGCGGCGATTTTTTCCGCTTCACAGCACACGACATCGCACGGTTCATAAGCAATTTTCTCGCTGATGCGGTTGAAGGTCTGCATCACCGCCGACGCGCCATGACGCAAAACCGGATTAGGGTACATCACCTTGAGAACCTGCGGCGTTTGCATCGACAAATAATCGGTATGGAAGTAGCCAACAAGCGGAACACCGAAGTCTTTTGCCAACCGTTTGCCAAGCATCCCCACTGGACCGGGCGTTGCAATGTGCAGCATATCCGGCTCAGAGTCTTCGATGGCATGGCGGAACTGTTCCCGATCAGGGAGATCAAGACGGATACTCGTATCGACCGGCATGTGAATACTCACCCGCGATCCGACTCGCGCCAGCGTTGAGCCGTTGACCAACTCACGACTGGGCGGTGAACCATGCGCGGTCGGCGCGATCACCGTCAGATGCACGCCCGCTTCACGCGCAAGATGAAGCTGACTCCAGTACGTGGTGCTAATCCCGCTGATATGATCGAATGCGTCCAGCAGTATGCAAATATTCACGCGACTTCGCTTTCCGGTTGCATCAACGCGCCCATCATTATACGCGAAACGACAGCGGAACGTATCAACGCCCGTGACCAAACTGCACCCGCCAGATGTAGGGGGATCAATCGGTCAAATCGGCGCGATAATGAAACATGTCGGGGAACTTCTGCCCCGCTTGCGTCGAATGCACAAAGGACATGATCACTTATGGACATTCAACTCAAACACCAACCCTCGTATGCCGTCGCTGTCGTCCGGCTCGAACCGCGTGAAACCATCAAGGCGGAAAGCGGTGCGATGGTCAGTTATTCAGATGGGATCACCATTGAGACCAAGTCAGAAGGCGGATTCCTCGGTGGGCTTAAGCGTATGGTCGGCGGCGAAAGTTTCTTTCAGAACACCTTCACTGCCGGAAACGCGGGCGGCGAAATCCTGTTCGCGCCCACCCTCCCCGGCGACTTGACCCTTGTCGAAATCACCCCAAGCGCGCCGTTTATGCTCCAAAGCGGCGCATTCGTCGCGGGCGAGTCCGGGGTTTCATATGATACTAGTTGGGGTGGTGCGAAAGGTTTCTTTGGCAGCGGCAGCTTGCTCCTTCTCAAAGTAACCGGTCAGGGAACAGTTTTGGCGTCCTGCTTTGGCGCAATCGAGACTCGTGAACTGCGCTCTGGAGAACGTTACACGGTTGATACCGGGCATATTGTTGGTTTTGATGCGTCAATTCAGTTCAGCGTCAAGCGTGTCGGCGGCTGGAAATCAACAATTTTGAGCGGCGAAGGCTTGGTCTGCGAATTGACTGGTCCGGGTCGCGTGCTGCTCCAGACCCGCAGTGAAGAAGCATTCGCAAGCTGGATTATCGCCCGTGTTCCCCGTCAAAGTTCCAGTTCATAACCGCTCACTATCAAGCTAACCAATTCAGATTGTGCGAATTGGCACTTGATCCAGAAAACGTTCTCCATCACGATAAGGCTGTCAAGCACTGTGAATGAGAGAACGTTTTCTATGAAGATCGGTGTCCTTGCGCTACAGGGCGCGTTTGTCGAACATGAGAAAATTCTCAACGCATTAGGCGCAGAAGCGGTTCAGGTGCGCCTCCCCACTGACCTCGAAGGATTGGATGGGCTGATCATCCCCGGCGGCGAAAGTACAACCATCGGGCAGCTTGCAGCAACGTTCGGCTTGATCGAGCCGCTGCGCGCGTTTGCGCGTTCAAAGCCGACATGGGGAACATGCGCCGGAATGATCTTTCTTGCTAAGGATATTGGCAGCGACCGTCAGCCGCTGCTTGGATTGATGGATGTGACCGTCAACCGTAATGCCTTCGGACGGCAGATCGACAGTTTTGAGACAGACCTTGATGTGCCGAAATTGGGCGATGCCCCGTTTCATGCCGTGTTCATTCGCGCGCCGCTTGTCACAGCGACGGGCGAAGGTGTTGAAACACTCGCAAGCCTTCCCGATGGGCGAATCGTTGCTGTCGAACAGGGGCATCTGCTCGCAACCGCATTTCACCCGGAATTGACATCGGATCATCGTTTCCATGCGTATTTTCTAGCACAAATCCGCGCAGGACAAAAAAGCAGCGCAGGATCGGCATAAGTTCACCTTTGCAATCGGCGTGTTGATGCTACAATACGCGCGCTTTACGCTACAATGAGGCTAATTGGCTGATCGCACCTGGGCAGGTGAAGGCGACCATGACATACGAACTCGAACTTTTCTTGAATCGTGTAGACTATCCCGATGGTGATGAAGATATTATCGAAGATGAGGAACTCGACGTAGAAGAAGAATTCGTCGATGAGGACGAAGAATTCGTCGATGAGGACGAAGAATTCGTTGACGAGGACGAAGAATTTGATGATTTCGACGACGATGACGACTTCGACGATGATGATGACTTCGACGATGACGATGACGACTACTACGACGATGACGACGATGATGATGACTACTACGACGATGACGATGACGATGACTACTAATCGTCTTTAGCGCGGGAGCGCAGCATGCGTGCATGGAAGTTCGCTTTTGCGGTGATGTGCGCGATCGCAGTTGTAGGAGGCATTTGGGCGCAAGACGCTCAACCTGCCGCACCTACGCCGATCGCAACGGTGGACGCCGGGGACTTCCGTGCGCTCACGATTAGTGCGAATGGTCGCTGGATGATGGTCGCAGACGCGGCTACCTCTCGACTTCGTGTTTATGATCTTGAAACCGAAATCCCGACACTTGTCGCATCCCCAGAACTTTACGGAACACCGCTCGATGCTGCTGCCATTGGTCAGGCAGCATTGATCGCGTTGGATACAGGCGGACGGGCTGGGGTAGCGGAGATCGTTGCAGCGATTGATTACGATCCAAATCAGCCGTTCGCTTCGGTGAACTTAATTGACCTCACAGATCGTCCGCGCAGGGTCAGCGCATCGCCCGATGGTTCATGGGGAGTCATCGTTGGCGGCAGTGGTTATACACTGTTTGAAATCCTCTCCCCCGAAGACGTGAATTCGACGTTCTACCCCACCCCCGTCTCGGATGCTGCACTGCTGCCTGACACGGTGTTTTTGGCAGATCGAAACAGCCCGCGCATTATGACGGCTGCACTCGAATCCGGTGCGCAAGCATCGATCAACCGCAGTGTGACGATTGAACTTCCAGCGCTGGCAGAACGGCTTGCGCTCAACTTGAGCGGCACGCTGGGCGCGGCGGCATTGGCAGACGAATCGATTGTGCTGTTTGATCCCGCATCAGGCGATGTGATTTCAATTCTGGGATCAACACCTGCATCAGATTTGCATTTCCTCAGTTTTGAAAGTGGGGAATGGCTGGTTGTTTTATCCGATGATCGCCAAGCCGTGACGCTGATCGATGTCAGTTCACCGGCGAATCCCGGCGAAATCGGTGCGCTTGAACTCCCCGCCGATGCGTCAATCATTCAGGCGATTACGACGTATGGCAACTTGATCTTCGTGGCAGATCGCGCGACGGTTCGGATTTTCCAAGCATCACAGCCTTAACCGAACCGCCTCTTTACATTCGCTTAAAATCCGCGTATAGTGGGTTCACCAATGAGGAGCAGAAGTGCTCCTTATTGGCTTGCATATTTGTTGAGGTACACACACTCAATGGACGCTGGCAGTACCTACGAACAGTTGCCGTCATTACCCGGCGGCGGTACGCCTGCCTGATCCTCCCCTAAGCTTCACACCTCTGTGTGCATGCGGGGAAAATCGGCGGTGTCACCGCCGACCCCGTTCAGCGGGGCAACCCCGGTGCAATGTTTGGCTCTGTTCCACGCAAAACGAGTTCGCTTCACAAAAACAGGTGTTTGCCTAAGTGATTCTTGGGCTGCGTCTGCATAAACCGCTGCATGGAAGGAGTCGCTATGTACAACGATCTGCTGCTCAAGGGCATGGTCACGCCGACCGACGATGAAGCCGAAATCCAAGAACTGATCGATGAGATCGAAGAATTGGAAAACCTGCTGAGTCCCGAAGCGCAAACATTGATCCGCGATTTGCGCCCACTCATCGTCACCGATGACGTGTACGAAGAAATGGATGAATCTGCTAGTTTTGGCGAACGGATGGCAGATCGCATCGCCTCATTTGCCGGAAGTTGGCGCTTCATCATCATGTTCTTTCTGATCATGGTGGGATGGATCGGCATCAATGCTGTGCTGGGCACGAATGCGTTTGACCCGTTCCCGTTCATCTTGCTGAACCTGACGCTTAGCACGCTCGCCGCGATGCAAGCGCCTGTTATCTTGATGTCCCAGAATCGGCAGGCGACCAAAGATCGCGCCGTTGCCGATAACGATTATCAGGTCAATTTGAAAAACGAAGTCGAAATCGCGGACTTGCACCGCAAGATCGACTCGCTGGCGGACGCGCTGACGATGCAAACCCGTTTGGTTAACGTGTTGGTCGAAGCGCGCCGCAAGGAACTCAATGCGACCGTGCGTATGATCGAACACGCCCGCACCGATGGGCAGATGGGAAGTTTGGGAAATCTCAGCGTTGGAAGATAACCCCCGTTGTTGATTTTCAAGCGCTCGGATGGGACATTGTTTGGATTTTGCAGACAAATGATTCCCTTCCGGGCGTATTCATTTGTAAATTCGTTTGCAGAACCTCACGATAATGTCTGTTTTCCGAAACTTTTCTGTTAGACTCCACAATCTTTACACTTGCCCTCGCCATAGCGTATGATACTAGGGAAGGGTATACTTTAGTTCACCTATTGCCGACAGGCGTAAATGCCCGTTCATCGGACAACGTTTGAACAATCGCAGTATAACTTTACCTGAAATGGCTTGTTAGGTATGCCCTTCCGCCTAATAAGTGACGGAGTTACACATGAGTATCGAGAAAGTAATGCGCCGCGTACCGCGTCAGCAGCGGAGCCAGCGGCGAGTTGAGATCATTCTCAACGCCGCTGCCGAGTTGGTCAGCGAAATGGGCTATGAAGCGATGACCACATCGCTTATCGCAGAGCGCGCAGATACCTCAATTGGTTCGCTCTATCAGTTTTTCCCAAACAAAGACGCCGTACTTCAAGCACTTGCAAAACGTTATCTGGGGGATATGCGTCTGCTGACCAGTCGTTTATTCACGCCGGATGTCGAATACGTTCCGCTTCCAGTTCTAGTTGACCGCACCATTAATGCGCTGGTTGAATTCGAGAATACACATCCCGGATTCACCCTGATCTTCAACAGTGCGGGAATATCCGAGGACTTGAAAGCAGCAGCGGATTCAATTACCGACGCGATGATTACGGACTTTGAGCGGGTAATCGCACTCAAAGCGCCCGTAATTCAGGTATCTGATCGGCGGAGTTCAGCGCAAATTGCAATGAGTATCATCAAAGGGGTACTGCCGCTGACGATGACCAAGCACTCGGAACAGCGTGACCGGGTGATCATCGAATTCAAACGCGCACTGCTGGCATATTTGACGGCACTCACGGATGCAGCCCACTGAAATCAATTGAGCGGTGCAGCGACCTGCACCGCTCAAAAACTACCGCGTATCCGGCAAATGACCGCGCATTTGTCGAATGGTTTTGCGCGCTTTGGGAATGGGGCACTAGCTTTCTAAGAAAATCTTCCCCGGATTCAGAATACCGTTCGGGTCAAGTGTGTGCTTAATCGCGCGCATCACATCCAAACCCTCACCGTGCTCCATCGGCAGATACTTTGCCTTACCGATCCCAACGCCATGCTCTCCGGTCGCTGTGCCGCCAAGCTCAATCGCGCGCTGGACGATTCTTCCATTCGCCTCCATCGCTTTCGCAAAATCATCCGGTGAACGATAGGGAAACTCAACATGAATATTGCCGTCGCCCGCATGACCGATCATGTAGGCGGTGATGCCCATCTCCGCTTTGACGCGCTCAATCGTACTGATCAAATTGGGGTATTGGCTGATCGGCACAGCAACGTCGTTGATGAAGAATTTCTGATCCGGGTGCGACCTCACCATGATCTCATACGAGGCATGGCGGGCATGCCATAATCGTTTGCGCTCTGCCGCATCAGTCGCGGTGTGAATACGGAGCGCCCCCATTTCTTCGCAGATCGCTTTCACGCTCTCGATCACGCTCTCCAGTGCTTCGGGCAGTGCGACATGGAATTCCATAAACAACGTCGGATGGTCGGGCAGGTCTACGCCTTCGGTTTCGCGGAGCATACGACAGTGCGCCGCATCCACCAATTCAAGCGCCGCCGGGTCTAAGCCGCTCCCGCGCACCGCGACGACGGTTTGTACCGCCGCTTCGACATCGGCAAACGAGGCGACGATCGCGCTCATGTGCGCCGCGATTGGGACAAGTTTCAGCGTGGCTTCGGTGATCACACCGAGCGTGCCTTCGCTGCCGACGAACAGGTGCAGCAAATCATAGCCGCTCGACTGTTTGACCGAGCGCGATCCGACGCGGATCAAGCGCCCATCTGCCAGCGCGACCTGCATCCGCAGAACGTTATCTTTGCTCGCGCCATATTTGACGGTTCGGATTCCGGCGGCGTTGTTCGCCAACATGCCGCCAACAGTGGCGTTCGCGCCCGGATCAGGCGGGAAGAACAAACCGTAACGCGCCAGCGCCGCGTTCAAGTCCTTGTGCCCAATTCCCGGCTCAACCGTAACTTGAAAATCATCAGCGTGAACTTCGATGATCCGCGTCATCCGTTCGAGCGAAAGCAATATCCCCCCGTAAAGCGGGATCGAATTCCCCTCAAGCCCCGTGCCCACGCCCCAAGGCGTCACCGGAATACAGCGCTCATTTGCCAATTTCAGCACGGCGGCGATTTGCTCGGCTGTTGTGGGAAAGATCACGACTTCGGCATCGTGAGCGGGGTGATGCGACTGGTCTTGCGCGTGTAATTCGATTTCGGCGCGGGCAGTGCTGACTGCTTCAGCACCGAGAATGGCGATCAAATGTTGGATAATGTCCGGCGTGACCGGGGAGAAGTGAGGCATGATCTATCCTTTTTGCAGCGTGACGTCAGGATTATAGCCCCGTGCCCATACGGTTAGCACCGCCGTTTCCGGATCAACAGTAATACGCAAATGATCGGCGGCGGGAGATTCATCTAATCCCATCAAAGGGATAAAGGCTTGATCTGGCGCTTGTCGAGGCTCACCGGATGGCACATTCCATACGTCGATGCTCCAATTGTTGGGTGCGTAAAGCAGGTTGTTCCCCGGCAGCCATCTTAAGATTGATCCCCACTGCGTATCACCGCGAAGAATCATCACAGTACGCCGCTGACGCAGATCATAAACATGCACAGCGCTGGCGAAACCGTGATATTCGTATATCAGGCTTTCAACCGCGACATAACGACCATCGGGACTCCACGAAACTGTTCCGATTTCTGCGGGAGAACTTGGAATATTGGCAAGGTTACCGCTGGGATTGAATTGAAAGTACTCTTGATCACGCGCCAGTAGAGTCCCAGTTTGCGATCGGATTTGCAGTTCATCAACACCGCTGATTGCGATATAGTCACCAGTGCTGTTCCAAGCCACATCATCGATCGCCGAAAGACCAGTGTCAAGCTGCGTTCGTAGTTGAGCATCATAATCGATTAGCGACAACACTCCGCTAGAGCGGGTGGTAAACGCCCAAAAACCTCCGTTCGATTGAGAAACGTAGAAATTGGTACACAAGCCGCATGGGGAATCCACTGGCGCAAGCGTATTTGTGTCTAAAACGATCATGCCTGTGAATGGCGATTGAAAATTCATCCGGCTTACCAAATACTCACCATCAGGGGTAAGCAGGTTTGGCAGAAGAAAATAGCCGGGCAGTCCCCGTTCCTTGAGCAACTGACCAGTGCGTGCATCCCAAAGTTGGATGTTCGGATTGAAACCATACATGCTGGTTGTCGTGATAAGCCGCGTGCCGTCAACCGTCCAGAAAACCTGCCCATATCCCGGCGCAATCCACGCATTGAGCGATCTATCGGCTGAACAAGGGCTTTCAGATGGGCGTTTTCCAAACATGAACGGATGCTGGATTTTGCTTTGCCTTAAAGTTTGCAGGCGTTCAAACGTGACGGTATCCCAAATCGTCAGCACGCCGTGATCCCCGGCGCACATCTCACCGCCGCGTTTGGTTGCGATCATCGTGCCGTCAGGACTCCACCACATGCCGCCGAATCCCTCCGGCGTACCGCGCAAGCGATGAATGCGCTGCCATGTTGCCGTATCGTAGAAATCGATATCGGTGAGCCGCCTGAGCGCCAGCCGCGTTTGATCGGGACTCCAAGCGATTTGATCAAAACCGGAAAACTGTGCGAGCATCTCCTGAGTGTGCATGTTGACGATGCGCATCGCGCGCTCACCGCTGTACAAGCTGGCGTGTCCGGTCAGCTCATGCCACTCGATTTGCGTGATCAGCACATCCGGGAATAGACGTGTCAACCGCAGCCCATCAATCTTGTAGATCGACCACAGGTCTTTATCGTCTTGCAGCGCCAACCAAGCCCCATCGGGACTCCAGTCGAGTGCTTGTACGATCATCGGGAAAACTGCGATGACTTCCAATTCCGGCGTCACCAAGCGCAGCCCCGTCGAAGCAGCGACCGCCAGCCAATCCCGCCGAGGATGCCACATCACATCGTAGATCATGCCATGACCCAACGTCATCACACGGGTGTAGCCCTCGTCGCGATCAATGTCATTTGTGGGCGGCGTCGGTTGGCTGGATACGGATAACGCCAACAAACCACTCATGATCAATGCGAATAGGTATCTCACCCAAACAATCCCTTTCGCGGCACGGGCGCATGCGTGAGTGTCGTATAACCGCCGCCGTATACGTCCCACATCGGGCGCAAGTCGGTCAGGACGGTTTTCACGTCTTTAAGCTGCGTGCGGCGGTAGACAATTTCTAGATAGCCGCCGTACTGCTTGAATACATCCTGCACATGCTCGGCTGTGATCGCAATATCCCATTTCCATTTCGCCGCGACGTAGAAGTAGTAAATGGCGTACACCGCCGCAGTGACCGCGCTCACACCGCGCACGGAATAATTCCATAAGTCGATGTTCTCACCGCTGACCGCCGCCAGTTCCGCCATCAGGATCAACGCGGACGCCGCCCGCACCTGCCGGATCACGCTGCCGCCGTCATTGCCTTCGACCGCTTTCGGGATAAACCCTTGTGGGCGCACATCTTCGCGGATCGTCATTTCAAAGAATGGGACTTGATCGCGTAATAGCTTCGGCTGATCCAACACCACACCCGCCGTCATATTGAGAAGCGCCATCCACAGCGTTTCGACATAGCCAGCGCGGTCTCCCTGAGCACTCAACCAATCGCGCCGCGCTGCGAACGCATCCATCCAGCGCGTTTGTAAGCTCGGTTCGTTTGCAGGATGATCGCGGAGCATTTCAAACGCTTGTGCCAGCGCCGCCGTTTCGCTGATCGTGTCGATCAGCGGGCAATCCGGTGAAGGTGTTTCAGCAGTCAGCGTTTCGAGCGAATATAATGCCGCCGCGCCCGCCGCCGCGTTTTGGGCGAACTTCCATAAAAATCCCGCGCGCACCACTGCCGCCGAACCGGTGAACACATCGGTATTCATCCGGTCAAATGCTGTCTTGAAGGGTTCGCGCTCCCGGTGATGGATTGCTTCGCGCACCTGCTCTGCCATGAAATACAAGCCGCAGTGATTCATTTTCGCAACCATTCCGCCCCAATGTATGGGAATACAAACGTTCCATCGCATCAAAATCCGGTACGATGATACCAAATCCGGCGCAGTCAGCCGCCGCCAGTTTCCGGTTCAGCGATTTAGTGTTACAGTCGTGTTACAGTAAGTGTCATGCGTAACAGTTGAAGGTTATCCCAGTGACCGACCAGCCGCCCCGCGACGACCGTCCAACCGATCCGCTGCGCTCGCCTGTGCGCCCGACGCCGCCGACACCGCAGTCCGTGCCCGATCCCGCGCCGGTGCCGACTCCACCTGCACAGCCGAGTCCGTTAACTCGTGATCCGGCAGCCGCGCTCAATCTGCTGCGTTCCAAAATGGAAACCATCGCAGACGAGTTTGCGCAAGGCAAGATCAACAGCGTTCAGTTTCACATGCTTTACCGTCGGCACAGTGAACAGCGCGCCATCATCGAAAAACTCATTGAACGCAACCCGGATAGTGACGCATGGCAGCGCGTCGTCGGAACGGGGCAAACGGGATTCTTGCGCAGCCAATACGCGGCGCAGCCGTTGTATTACGCCGTGTTTCGCGTCGGCGTTGAGCGTCCGATGCAGTTTGGCGGCAAGCAAACCGCAAATGAGCCGCTGCTTTCATCAATGGCAGCAAAGTTGTGGGCGCTCCGCAATCGTCCAAATCCCGGCTTGGCGCGCAAGGCACTGCCAAGCGGTCAGTGGGTGATTATCGCAACCGGAGAGTATGCGGGAACATTCGTGGTGTTTTCGATGGAACCATCGAACGCACAAGCGCGGCTCGTGCGCGACTTACACGCCGACTTTGAGCGTGCCAACGCCGCGAGTTTTCAGCGCGGGCAGTTCGTCGCTGAACGGATGGTATTCCCTCAGCGCGCACTCGCTGAAGGGAGTGTTTGATCCGGGACGGTTTTCTCGCCGTTGGGCTTGATCGGCTTCACTTCATCCGAGCCATCATCACTGAGAAATCCCGGCAGCGGTTTGAACCGTGACACACTGGTGACGCACACGACTCCGCCGACGGTAAACGCGAGGACGCCGCGCGTGTTCACAGCAATCGAGCCGATTGCCCCGGCTGGAAAAGCGGGTCCCGGTGTGATGACGATCCGCCGCGCTTCGGCGATCAAATCGACTGCGAACCGCTGATACATCAACGCAAAGGTTTCGCCGTGATAAATGCGAACCACGCTGTTATCGAGGTCGGTGGTTACAACCACCTTGCCATTCGATGACGGTCGCATCATTCCCATCGTGTAATGAATATCCAATTTGCGCTTGAGTTTGCCCGCCGCGTTGTAAACGGCAATCTGTTTGCCATTCGAGACGAAAACAGATGCGCCGTTTCCGGTAATGGTCAAGTCAGGGCGGAGTTCTGGTTCAATCGTCAATCCGGTTGGGTATGAGCCGACGTAAAGCTGCTGCTGAAATAGATGCAGCGTCCCCGCCGTATCCAGCGCCGCAACCAACCCGAAAGAACGATCAACATCAATGGCGGCAAGGTCGGTCACGCCTTCCTTGAGTTCCAGCGGCGTTTCTTTCGCATCAGCATAATAGCTCAAGGATGCTGCGCCTGTGCGGAGCACGCGGAACTGTCCGTTTGGGCTGTTGAGCAGGGTTAAGCTGCCCGCCTTCGCCACCGGAAGCATGACATCATTCGGCGCTTTCAGGCTGTTGAGAAATGTCTGCCACGCGTCACCGGAGCGTTCCTGTGGGGGCTTTGCAATCGTGATTTCGCCGCGTGTGACCCCTGTTTGCAGGTCAAGAAAAGTCACTTGATCCGAACGCAGCCAAACCGCCAACAGCGATGGTTTCCCGGCAAGAATATCGACGCTTCGGATGGGACGTTCGACCAAATATGCGCGCCACGACATTGGCGTTTGCCCTTCTCTTGAACATAAGCAGTGGGGATGAAATTCGTTTGTGTACCCCCACACCCATACGCGTAAACATACTATGCTTTGTTGAGAATCGCCAACAACTGCTTAATTTGTTTGGTAAATCTTAATGCGATGATCGCATCTTTTGCCGGTGGTTAATATCACACTGCGCCGCGTAAAACGGAACTTATGGTATCATCCCCCGGTCTACTTCTCTATTCGAGCATAGGCAGATTTCGGCGCAGGATCATCAAAAGGCGTACCCAGCATGGCAGTACTGATCACGGGCGGAGCGGGCTTCATTGGCAGTCGCTTAGCGGCACATTGGATGTCACAAAGCGAGCAGGTGATCATCTTTGACAACTTCAACACTTATTACGATCCTGCCATCAAGCGGCAAAACGTCGCAGCGCTCGGTGATCGTGTCATCCTTGTAGAAGGTGATGTCCGCGACCAAGCCGCTGTTCATGCGCTGTTCGCGGCGTACCCGATTCGGCGTGTCGCGCATCTCGCCGGAATGTCAAACGTCCGCTATTCGATGGATCAAGGTACGTTGTACAGCGATGTGAACACCACAGGCAGCGTGACTCTGATGGACGCGGCGCGCAAACATCACGTTGAGGTGTTCGTCCTTGCGTCCACGTCGTCGGTGTACGGCAGCACATCGCGCATCCCGTTTGTCGAAGATGACGCCGCATCAATGCCCCTTGCCCCTTACCCCGCAAGCAAGCGCGCCGCCGAAATCTTCGCGCACACGTATCACCATATGTACGGCTTGAACGTCAATGTGCTGCGATTTTTCAACGTGTACGGTCCAAACGGACGACCGGATATGATGCCGCTCAAAGTCTTGAAGGCGATCCATCACGGCACGCCGATTCCGGTGTTCAGCGGCGGTGAACTCAAACGTGATTGGACGTACATCGAAGATGTGGTGCAGGGAGTTACATCGGCTTTAAAGCGCCCAATGGGGTATCAAATCATCAACTTGGGCTTTGGATCACCGATCACGCTGAATGCCTTCATTCGCATTTATGAGCAGTTGATCGGCAAACAGGCGATCATCGAAGATGTGCCGACGCCGCCGAGCGAACCGCTGATCACGTACTGCGATAACAGCCGCGCCCGCGATTTGCTCGACTTCAAGCCATCCACGCCCATTGAACAGGGATTAGCGAACACGTGGGCGTGGTATCAGCGCGAATTTCTAAGTGGACTACCCTAGCACTTCAAGCCGGATGCGCCCATTTGGAACGGAAAGCGTAAAACGCATCACCAATTCGGCGGCATCGATCCGGCGCGATTCCAAAACCTGACCGCCGGAAAGCAAGTTATATAGGGATGCGTCATGCTCTGGTGTGCTTGAACGCGCCGAAATATCAAAGCGTCCCGCGACTGCGTCCGGTACAAACAGCGTTAAATCGCCGCCGTTGACAGCGATCTCACCGAGGCTGTCTTCTGGTTGGCTGAACAATGGATCATAGCTCGGCAAGGTGACAACCACATCACCGCCGCCCACGCTCACATTCAAGCGTTCGAGCGACAGTCCGCCCAAGTTCAGCGTAACCGTACCGCTTCCGCCGTTCACCTGTAAATCAACTGGCACGTTCGGCGGAACCTGCAATGAAAGTGTCGCCCGCCCGATGTCGTTCAAACCGGGAAAGCCTTCAGTCAGCGTTTCGGTGAGGACAAGATCAGCAGTATCGTCAGTATTTTCGGCATAGCGCGTTTCGAGCATATTCGCTGCCGCGCCCGCGTACTGCCCGCTTATTCCACCTGCTTGATCCAACCCGGTGAACAAGTCAATATCTGTCGCCAACGTGGTGATATTGACGCGCAGCAAGGTAATTGTCTCGCTGACCGTTTCGTTGATCGTGGATTGGGTTTCACTGCTCAAGCGACCCGCGCGGCTGTTGTAGGCGGAGAATGCGATCCCCCCCACCAACACGCCGCTGATCACCAGCGCGATCAAACCGCTTGCAGGAACACGATCCCGCAGAATAAACGCGATCCCCACCAGCACGAGCAAAACAGGCAGTCCGCGATTGATCAGGTCGATCAATCCGGTAGGCAGGACATTAAACTGAAGGGCAGCAAAGTACGCCGCCCCCGCCAGCACGATCAAGCCCGCTAATCCATTGGTTCGCCGCTGTACGCGCATCGAATCAGCCCCTTAGCTGCCGGAGGAAAAAGACGGCGCTCATCACGACTGCCGCGCCCAACCAAAAGGCGTTGACACCCGGCAGCACAACCAATGAGAAAGTCGTCACCACCCACGCCGCGCCGATCAGTAAGATCAAGAGGAGCGCGAACAACGCCGGGAATTTTCCCCGCCGTTCGACAAACGACTGCTGCGGCACGATCCACCACAGAAGGATATAGACGACGCCAAAACCGCCCAGCGTGAGCAAAGTCAAGGCAGCAAACAGGATGCGAACAGCCCACGCATTAATACGCAGTGCCGCGCCGAGTCCGCCGCAGACCCCACCAAAAACGCGATCGGTGAAACTTCGCTGCATAAGGTCAACTCGAAATCGCAAGGTGCGCCAATCATCGGAGGTTCACTATAGCCGCAAACGCCAAAAATGTCGAATTGGTTGCGGCGGCGAAGGCGAACGCGCATAATCGACCCTTGACTGATCCGTTTATAAAACGACTGCTGAGTACCGCCTATGCCCACGCCGCGCATATTCTATAACGGAACGATCCATACGCTTGACCCGAATATTCCGACCGCGAGTGTCCTATTCAGCGATGAATACGGGCAAATTCGCTTTTGCGGCTCGATTGTTGAACTCGGCACGGTCGCGCCGAGCACCAAACGGGTTGACCTCGGCGGTCGCACGCTGATTCCGGGGTTCAATGATGCGCATGTCCATGTATGGAAGCTTGGACTGCTGCTGACGATTCAAGTGGATGCACGCGGCGCGGCTGCCCCATCGATTGATGCGATCATCGCGCGTTTCCGTGAGCGTGCCGAGTCCGTCCCCGCCGGAACATGGCTGCTTGGTCGCGGTTACAACGAAGCCGCACTCCCAGAACGTCGTCACCCGACCGCCGCCGATCTCGACCTTGCCGCACCGGAGCACCCAATCGCGCTCACGCGCACCTGTGGGCATATGATCGTCGCCAATACGCTGGCGCTGAAACTGGCGAATATCACCGCCGAAACGCCTGATCCTCCCGGCGGCGTAATCGTCCGTGATGAATCAGGCAATCCAACCGGACTGTTACAAGAAACGGCGATGGGGCTGATCACCCGAGCCATCCCCGATCTTGACCCTGAAA
Source organism: Anaerolineae bacterium (assembly GCA_026645745.1). Lineage (GTDB taxonomy): Bacteria > Chloroflexota > Anaerolineae > Aggregatilineales > Phototrophicaceae > Flexifilum. Next base: position 24,259 of record JAPKMU010000010.1, read on the forward strand.
CGATGGGGGCAGCGATCCGTGCGGCGACGTATCACCAACTGCGCTTGGGCATTACCAGCGCAACCGATCCGCTGCTGATGCCGCATCACTTGAGCGTCTACCGCGAACTTGATGAAGCGCATGATTTGGCGATGCGCATCAACGGTTTACCGATCCGACGCCCGGACGGTGGCACAGAGACTCTGCCGCTGCCTGAAAAGCACCTCAGCGAGATGCTGCGCGTGGATACGGTTAAATTCTTCGCGGACGGCGGCTTAAGCGGCGCAACGGCAGCCCTCAGTGTGCCATTTAAGGTGACGGGAACGCACGGCGTTCTACGCTTTGAGGACGATGAACTGTTCGAGTTGATGTTCGAAGCGCATGTCAACGGCTTCCGTATCGCCACCCACGCCATCGGGGATGTCGCGCTCGAACAGGTGATCAGCACCTACGAGAAGCTGTATGCCGCGCACCCGTCGGAACTGCGCCACCGGATCGAACATCTCGGTTTACCGAGCGCCGATCATTTGCGGCGCTGCCAAGCGATGAACGTGATCGCCGTGCCGCAGACGGTATTTTTACCCGCGCTTGGGAATACCTACCGCCGTTATCTGCCGGACGAGTTTTTCCCGCGCTGCTACCCCGTGCGGAGTATGCTCGACGCAGGGTTAACCGTCGCGCTAAGTTCGGATGCGCCAGTCGTACCGGATGATAATCCGCTGTTGGGTATGAAAGCCGCGCTCGACCGGCTTGATCCGTTCGGTGAACCGATCGCGCCGGAACAAGCGATCACGCCGTATGAAGCGCTTTACGCTTACACGATGGGCGGCGCGATTGCGTCCGGGGATGCGGATAATCGCGGCAGCTTGACGCCGGGGAAATGGGCAGACATGACCGTGTTGAGCGCCGATCCGCTGACCACGCCGCCGGAGGAACTCACCTCGATCACGGTGGATGAAACATATGTCGGCGGAATGCTGGTCTACGAGCGGTGATCAGCTTCACCCTATGCGCGCCTACGATTTCTTTTATACTTGCCCCGTTATGACGACTGACGAGAAAGCGAAACGATGAAACTCGGCATTATCGGGTTACCCAACAGCGGCAAGACGACGATTTTTAACGCACTCACCCGCAGCACGCTCGCAACCGGAGCAGGCACCAGCGGACAATTCGAGATTCACACAGCGGTTGTGAATGTGCCCGATACCCGCGTCGATCAACTGCGCGACATGTACAAGCCGAAAAAGACAACCTACACCCAAGTCACGTATGTCGATATTGGCGGCTTGGATAAGGGCATCGGTGAAGGCGGACTCAAAGGTGAATTCCGCAACCAGCTAGGACAGCTTGACGGCTTTATTCATGTTGTGCGCGCCTTCAAAGACGAGAACGTCCCGCACCCATATGACACCATCGATCCGCAGCGCGATGTCGAAAGCCTTGACGGCGAATTCATCCTCACCGACCTCGTGATGGTTGAAACGCGGCTTGAAAAAATCGACGCTGAACTCAAACGCAAGGGCAAAACCGCCGATAAAGCCGTGCTCGATGAGCAGGAAATGATGAACCGCTTGAAGGCTCAGCTTGAAGCGGAAAAACCCCTGCGCGATCTCAATTTAACCGAAGCGGAGCTTAAACCTTATCGCGGCTACGGCTTTCTCACGCTCAAGCCCACGCTGATCGTCGTCAACACGGACGAAGCGACGGGTGATGTAGGGATTGCTTATGAACACGCCATGAGCATGGTCGTCAACCTGAAGGGGCGCATCGAAGCCGAACTCAGCCAGCTTGACCCCGACGACGCGGTGATGTTCATGGAAGAATACGGGATCACCGAGTTGAGCGCGGATCGCGTGATTCATGTGAGCTACCAACTGATGAACATTCAATCATTCTTCACCGTTGGCGAAGATGAAGTGCGCGCTTGGAGCGTGCCCATCGGCGCGACTGCCCCAGAAGCGGCGGGCGTGATCCATTCCGACTTGCAGAAGGGTTTTATCCGCGCCGAAGTGATGAATTATGCCGATCTGCTCGCCGCCGGAAGTGAAGCCGCGCTCAAAACTGCGGGCAAATTCAAACTGGAAGGTAAAGAATACATCGTCAAAGACGGTGATATTCTGCATATCCGGTTCAATGTGTAGCGACCTTTGCAGGCTTGTCTGATATTTAAGCCAAACCTCTCCCCCCGCCCCCCCTCTCCGCTGGCGCAGCGAGGGGGTGATCCATGCGTCTGGGCTACGAGCAGCGCTTTTTTCTCCCCTCCCCAAATGCTTTAGGGAGGGGGAGGGGGAGGGGTTTCTTTTCAATATTGACCAAGCCTTCCACTCCCACGCAAGCAGCGCGAATGGAAGAACCCCCCATGACCCACAACCTTTTCATCGCATCAGGCATATTTCACCCGGAATCCGGCGGACCCGCGACCTATCTCCATGAGATTCTGCCGCACCTACAGGAGCGTGGCTGGGAAGTTCGCCTCGTCACCTACGCGGATCGCGCGGATGTTGGCGGCGATTACCCATATCCCGTCACGCGGATCGCGCGAACCGGATTACTCAAGCGCACCGCTGACTATCGCGCCGCCGCCCGTCCGCTGCTCGATTGGGCAGACGTGACCTATCTGCATACACTTGGCTTGCCCTTGAGCGGCGCGAAATCGCCGCGCGTCGTTAAAGTCGTCGGTGATCTGGCGTGGGAGCGGGCTGTCCGCAAAAAATGGATCGCACCGACGACCGATATTGACGACTTCCAAAAGAGGACGAACTCGATCCCCGCCGCGCTCGGCAAGATCGCACGCGCACGCGAAGCCCAGCGGCTCAACGGTGTGATTGTGCCGAGCGAATATCTCAAGCGCATGGTGATCGGGTGGGGTGTGAAACCGGAAAACGTGCAGGTGATCTATAACGCCATGCCGCCGCACTCCATCAGTGTGCTGCCATCGCGGGAAGATGCCCGCCGCCAAGTTGGATTCGCAGATGAACCGACTCTTGTCACCGTCGGGCGAATTCTGCCTTGGAAAGGCGTCGATCACTTGATCACAGCCGTTTCGCGGATTCCTAAAGTGCGCCTTGTCGTCGCGGGTGACGGCGATCTGCTTCCGGCGTTGAAAGCACAAGCGGAAGCGCTGCGTGTGGCGGATCGGGTGGCATTTTTGGGGAAAGTCCCGCGTGCCCGTGTCGATCTGCTCATGCGCGCCGCCGACTACACCGCGCTGTATTCCGGCTATGAAGGCTTAAGCCACACGCTGTTGGAAAGTCTGCGCGCCGGAACACCGTGCATCGCCAGCGCCAAAGGTGGCAACCCGGAGGTGATCCGCGACGGTGAAAATGGGCTGCTCGTGCCGTATGTCAACGTCGATGCGCTGACCGAAACGATCCGCGCGGCACTCGTGCCGGGGATGCGCGAAAAACTGGCGGCGAACGCGCATATTGGCATGGAGCGTTTCACATTTGAGCGCATGGTCGAAGCGACCGACGCAGCGCTCAAGGCGTTTATATAGCGCAACGGGCTGCGTGTTTCTGCGTAAAGATAGAATACGTGATCGATAAAGCGGAGACACAATGTACCAAACCGTTAAACGTTGGCTGTATCGCGGAAATCGCCCCAACTGGATCGCCCAACTGATGAATAAGGCATGGGCAGCATTTCACGCCTCTGGGATTATTCCGAACTGGGTCAAATTGGAAGTGATCGGCAGAAAATCCGGCAAGCTGATCACGCTGCCTGTCGTCGTCGCCATCATCAACGGCGAACGTTATCTCGTGTCAATGTTGGGCGATGAGGCACAGTGGGTCTTAAACGTGCGCGCCGCCAATGGCAAAGCATACGTCACGAGCGGTCGCCGCTCCGAAGTGAGGCTTGAAGAAATCCCCGTCGATCAGCGTGCCCCGATCTTGAAAGCATACCTGCAAGCCGCGCCGGGCGCACGCCCGCACATTCCGGTGAACAAAGATGCGCCGCTGTCAGAATTTGAAGCGGTCGCAGCATCGTTCCCTGCATTTCGGATCACGCCGCTCGCTCATTCGTGATACATCCACACACCGTCCTGTTCTTCGACGGTGAGCGTGCCATCTTTCACAAGAAAATCGAGATGCGCCAGTGATTCGACCAGTGCGAAACGCATCTCATGGGTGGTCAACCGTGAAAAATCAAACAGCGTGACCGCGACAGTGTGCGCGTTCGCGCCGTGCCGCGCCGCTTGATATGCCGATTCCAAGCGCGCGTCGTGATGCGCGATCAATTCGTCAATGCGCTTACGCCAATACTCGATCAGCGTCTTGTGACCCGGCAGCGCCACCCGAACCGGCAGATCGCGCAGTGAGCGCAGCGATTTGAGAAAGTCGGGGAGTGGGTGCGGATTGCCGCCAAACCATACCCCGATATTCGGCGTGATCTTGTTCAGCACATGATCGCCGGAGAACATCAGCCCATCGGCTTGATCGAAAAAGAGAAGCTGTCCATCGCTGTGACCCGGCGCGTGAATTGCCAAACATGCACGGTCGCCGATCATGACGGTTTCCCCCGGCGCGATGGTCGTCTCACAAGTGGGATGTGGGAAAGTCATCGCCCGCGTGGAGCTAATCCCGCTGATGATGGCGGTGCTGAGATCATCTGATGCGCCGCTTTTACGCATCTGATCGCGCACATCGTTATCTCGTTCGCCGCGTTCTTTCCACACGCGGTTCGCCATATCACGCTCAATCTGCGATAGGCGAACTTCGGCATGAGGGCTGCGCGCTTGCAGCCACCCCGCCAACCCGTAATGATCCGGGTGGGTGTGCGTCAGGATGATCTGCTGAACGCTCTCCGGCATCATTTCGAGTTCGTCGAAAGCGGCTTGCCATGCCTCAAGCGCGGGCGGGTGATTCAATCCGGTGTCGATGATCGTCCAGCCGTGCGCGCCGCGCACAAGATACACGTTGACCCGGTTGAGCAAAAATGGAAGCGGAATATGAAGCTGATAAATGTCTTCTTCGATTTGGTGGAGTGGGCTTACCATCGTCTCTGCATCTTAATGTAAGTGTAGGCTTCGTTGATCTCTTTGAAGCGCGCTTCGGCTTCATCCTTCGGAAGTCGTGAAACATCCGGGTGAAGTTCGCGCGCAAGCTGACGAAATGCGGTTTTCACGTCGTGTTCGGCAGCGTCGGCGGTCACGCCGAGCAGTTCCAATGACTTATCGAGCTTGGTTTGTGGGCGCGGAGGCGGCGGGATTTCTTGTTCAGCGTGTTCGCTGCCCCACGATGCTGCCCCATTCCATACATATTGCCATGTTGCGCTGTTTTGACGCCGATATTCGCGGCGGAATCGCTCCCGTACCGCGCTGGCATCGGCGGATTTCCAAAAGGCTTCGGTTCCGAAGTAGGCGATCAACCAATCCCCTTTGATCGCTGCGGGCGATTTCACCCACATGCGATAGCTCGGCAGGTTAGCGAGTGTTACATCGGGTCCGTACCAAATTTCGACTTCGCTGCGCCCAAACGACCGAAAATGCACCTGCCCCACATGCGCCCCGTCGTCATCCACGCGATAGGTGTAGATGCGATCCTTAAAGAGCGCATGGAGCATCACTAAAGAATCATCGGGGATAAACCGCTCACCATCACCGGGGAGCAGTGCTGCGTCGAGCAAGATCAGCGTGCCAATACCCGCACGCGTCGCATCGCTCACCAAGCGTTTGAGCACGCGCGGCTTTGGCAAGTTCCACATCAAGGTGACATGGATGGTTAACCCGCCCCACGTATGCGCGATCAGCGACGGATCGCGCTCCGGGTCGCGGGTATCCTCGCGGCGCACATGACAATAACGCACGCTGTTAATGTTCATCAATGAGCGTGCAAGCCAGCGCTTGACATCCTCAATCATGCGGTTTTGGAATCTCGTTGAACCATGACCGCCATTATAGTTGAAAACCGCATGATTTTTTCACGCACTCACGCAAAGATCACGTACTGATTCAGAAAAGCGAGAATCGCCCGGTAATAATGCGCCGTCGTCTCCGCTTTTCGCCAACCGTGTCCTTCGCCCGGATACACATGATACTCATGTGGGACGCCGCGCGCCTTGAGTGACGCCGCAATCGCGTTCGACTGGGCAATCGGCACGGCTTCGTCAGCATCCCCGTGAAACAGAATCACGGGATCGGTGATCTTGTCGGCATGGAACAGCGGCGACCGCTCCCGATAGCGTTCGGCATCATCCGGCAGCACACCCACAAGCTGATCGTTGTAGCGCGATTCAAATTTCCAATCGCCGCCTTCCAACGCCAGCGTAAACTGATTGCTGATCCCGTATGCACACACCCCGGCACGGTAGAACCCCGGCATCGTAACCAGCGATTGCAGTACGCTGTAACCGCCCGCGCTCCCGCCCATGATCACAAACTTGGTAGGGTCAGCGAGTCCTTGCGTCGCCAGCCATGTCGCGCCGCGTGCGCTGTCTTCGACATCGTAAATCCCCCACATCCCCCGGTGCTTGAGCATATAAGCGCGTCCGTAGCCGGTGCTGCCCCGGTGATTCGGCGCTAAAACGGCGTAACCGCGTGTGGCGAAGAACTGAACATCATGCTGAAAATTCGTGCGCTGCTGTGATGTCGGTCCGCCGTGTACCAGCACGATCAGCGGCGGCGCGCCGGGAGATTCAAAGCGTTGGCTGGCGGGTGGGAAGTAAACACCGTGCGCGGGTTCACCGTCAAAACTCGTCCATGAGATCGGTTCGCCCTTCGAAAGCGCATCCGCCGCAATCGATTCGGTGGACGAGCGGCGGCGCACACTGACCCGTCGCGGGGCATCCGGCTTAATCGTGAGCAGACGATCCGACTGTACATGCGATCCGGCGATCACGGCGATTCGTCCAGTGTTCGGCGCGGTGGCGATCTGCGTCAAATAGTTGTAGCCCTCTAAGCCGTCGATCTGCATATGGCTGCCGCTGTTGAGATCGACCTGCCACAATGACCAGACGCCGCCGGGAGCGTTGCGCAAATAGGCGATGACATGATCGTTCATCCAACCATAGACGCGGTTTCCCTGCCGCCATGTGGGGACGCCGTGTTCAAATGCTTCAGTCGTGATCTGTGTGTGTTCGCCTGTGCTGAGGTTGTAGGTATACAACTGCCACCAGCCCGACGCATCGCTCACATAGGCGAGTCGCGTGCCATCCGGCGAAAACTCCGGCTGCTGAACCGAGGTATCGTTGTCCCCTGTGATCAGTGTCGATTCTTCAAGATAGGGTACGCCGAGCGGATCAACTGCCAGCGTGATCAGATGAAGCTGCGTCCCGTCCCAAGGCATATTCGGGAAATCCCATGCGATATAAGCGATCTGCTTGCCGTCGGGACTCCATGCGGGCTGCATGACGAAATCCGTGCCATACGCGAGTTTGCGCGGGAAATGCCGCCCGTTGCTGTCAACCAGTGCTAAACCATCCGTGCCTTCGTAATGATGGACGTAGACGATCCATGCCCCATCGGGCGAAACACGCGGCGCGGCACATGATCCGAAAGTCGGCGTGATCGCTTTGGTGCGTCCACCCGTGACGGGAACGCGGTACAGTCGTCCATTTTTTCCCGCGAAGACGACAACTCCATTATGAACGGTGAATTCACCGCCGCCGTAGCCGATTCCGCCGCGCACGTTTTGTTCAACATCCGTCAAGTCGTGGAGCGCATCACCGGGGCGCTGCGCGACCACGAGATTTTGTGATCCTGTTTGAAAAGTGCGCGTTTCGCTCCAAACGAGTGTCTCACCATCCCATTGAACATCTTGAAGGCGGAGCGTTCCGGCGGTCATCCCAGCGGAGATTGGGCTGCTCCATGTGCCAAACGGGGCTTTTTCACGCTTCATGAAAATTCTTTATCCTTGGATGAGGGTTATAGGGGGATGATTTTAGAC
>JAPKMU010000110.1 GCA_026645745.1 Anaerolineae bacterium
CCAATCTCGGTGAAATCTACAACGCGATGAATGACTTGAAGGCGCTGGCGAAAACGCTGGCGGACGGCAAAGACGACGCGTCACTGCTCGCCAACAGCTTCATCGCCTCGGTCGGATCGGATGGCAAGGTGGCTGCCAATGTGGTCGCTACACTGGCGACGGCGCTCACGGGATGGGCGTCCGCTGACGTGCGCGCCAACACCGCCGCATCCGATTTCGACGCCGCGCTGATCGTCGATCAACCCACCGTAGTCGTCTTGACTTGTCCGGGCAGAATGCGCGCGGTCTATGCCTCTTACCTCGGTGCGACGCTGCGCAAGCTCATGCTTGACCTCGACACGATTGGCGAACAAAATCGCGGTCCGCTGCCTGTCCCGGTCGGGGTGATCCTCGACGAGTTTCCGACGCTCGGCAAGCTCGACAGCCTCGTTGCCGATGTCAATCTCGTACGCAAACGGCGGATCAGCATTCTGATCGGTGCACAGACGAAAGGGCAGTTTCACCTGATCTACGGCGCGGAAGGAACACAAGCGCTGTTCACCGGGCTGGCGACACAGGTGGTTTACGGCGGCTGTGACGCTGACACGGCAGTGTTTTACAGTGATGCCAGCGGCACCGCGACGATTGACACCAACCTTGATGATCCCAACAGCCAGTTACGCCAGCGTCCACTGCTCACAGTTGATGAAGTCGTCACCCCGCAGATCGGCAACTGCACGATCTTCGCCCGCTATGTCGAAGCGGGGTTCGCCACGCAGGTGGTTTTGCACGCCCGCTTGACGCGCTTTTATGAACGGGAGGATTGGAAACGCCGCCTTGCCGCCTCGGCAGAAGTGCAGCCGCTGCTCCTTGAGCGCGGGTTGACCCTCGATCTGCCGGCGGACTCCACTGAAGTGATCGAGTCCGCCGTACCCACACCTGATCCGGTCTTGGAGCGTGCCTCGATTAAGGCGCAGGAGAAAATCGCCGCACTCGCGCGCCAGCAGTCCGGCGGCAAAGCCCGATTCAGTTCGCTCGACAAGATGAAAGCGAAACGCGCCGCGAAGACAACCGAACCGGAGGTACAGCCGTGACGCTCACAAAAAACAAGATGATCCGCGAGATCGGTCGTCGCACCCGCTTGAGAAACCGCGATGTCCAGAAAATGCTGGAAACACTGATCGATGTGTGGACGGAGGAACTTGTCAGCGGCGGACGAATTGAGATTGAGAATTTTCTGCTGCTGGAGGTACGAGAGATTGATCGCGGGGAGAATGCTGGAACACTCGCGAGCGGTAAAGCGAAGCGCACGATCCGATTGGTGACCCTACGAATGAGTAAGCGGCTTAAGGCAAGCGTTCATGAAGCCGATATTTCATGAACAAAGCGATCTCCTGATTGGGATAGTCGCTGTTCGTATAGAGCGAGAGGTCGAGAGCCTCAACTTTAAATCCCATCCGACGATAGAACCGAATCGCGGGTACATTTGTGTTTTGCGTTTCACAAATGATGATTCGACAGTCATTTGCCCGCGCCAGCCCTTTAACCGCATCCATAAGCTGCTGCCCGATCCCCTGCCCCTGAAAGTCCCTCATGACATGAAATTCTTGCAGCCAGAAGGAATGATTCCATGATTGAATCGTCCCAAGAGCGATGGCAATAACACGTTCTTCGGAACAGGCTGCGAGGGAAAATCCGTTGGTGATAATATCGGTGTAGTAATCCGCTGGCTCAAGGTCGAAGTGTTTTACATACGGAACGGGCAGCGGAGTCAGGTGCAGCGTAAAACTCGTTGTTTCTGGGGTTTCGTTCCACGCAAGCGTATATTTTTCGTGCGATACATATCCGAATATGATGTTCCGAAGCGATGGGATGTCAGAGGCGGTAAATACCCGAATATAAACCATACATCCTCTTTGTTCGTGATGGATTATCGCAGCAGGCGCAGTTTTCCGGTAACCGCGTCTATCGAGTCGACGCTTGCCGGACCCATACCCAAACAGGTGATCGTGCCCGGCTCAAGTACCGTTTTCCCCGCATCTTGGATGATCTGCGCAAGCAGCAGTTTCGCCCGTGCCTGTTCATACAGGGTGAGGAGTTCGGCGCTGTCGGCGGCTTCCAAGACGATTTTGGGCATCCCTTCGGAGAGCCAGCGTTCAACAGCGATCCGCTCTGCCACTAAAAGCGCGCCGACAGACGCATGGGCGACCTGTGCCGCGAGTTTGCCACACGACATCTGCAAGGCGGTATTGACGACGATCACCTGTTTCATCTGCGCGCCCCATTCCATGAGTGGGTTCAATAATCCGTTTCAGTGTAGCACCGGATCGGCGGATTACCGATCCAGATCCGGTTCTGTTTCCCAATCGCTGATATTCACATCCGTGATGGGTTCTTGCTCTACATCCGGTTGATGTGGGTGCCACGCCGCACGCTCACGGATAAGCGGCGGCGGATCAGCCTTGTTCCATGCACGGGCTTCGAGTTCCGTCCACGCTCCCGGCAGTCCTTCGAGCTTGGCGACTTCCTCTGCCAATTCGGGACCGTCTAACACCCCGGGCACGAGATACCCGCCGAACGCCGCCGCGAAGCGACCTGCTTCCTTTGCTGACTCGAAGTGCGCCATCTCCAGCGTGCGCACGATGAGCGGTGTATCAAAGTCAGGGACATCCGCCTCCGGCAGAATCGTGCAGAAGAGCGCCTGACCTAACTTATCCCCTTCGGGATCGACGACTTCACGCTGATCCAGCCGCCACGTTTGGGGATCAGGTTCAGTCAGCGGCAGCTCCCCCCACCCAAACCCGGGTGGGCGATGTATCTGCGCACCAGCAGCGACGAGAACCAGAAGCCGGAGCTGTCGCGGGCGCGGCAGCGCATGTTGATCTACGAGCAGGTCCTCAAGCGGTCAGACATGACGCTGATCGATGAATACAGCGATGTGCTGACCGGAACCTCGCCGGAACGCGACGATTATCAGCGGATGCTGGAAGATGCCCGCGCGGGCAAGTTCTCGCATGTGATTGTCGAACGTCCGGATCGCTTCGGCAGGAATGATACGGAAGCACTTCGCGCGATTGACGAGCTGGCGGAGTTCGGAGTAGCGGTGCGCTTTGCCGACCAACCAGAACTCGATCCGCTGCATCCGGATGATCGGGTATTCGTCGCCTTGAAGTTCACATTGGCGCGGCGCGAATCCGAAATGTTGGGCATCCGCGTGGTGGGCGGATTGGCAGCCAAACGGGAAATCGGCGGCTACTGCGGCATCGCGCCGGATGGTTATCTCAATATCGAGGAGAAGGTCACGCAGCGCGAACTCAAGAAGCGCAGCGGACGGCTCAACCATTGGATCGAACCGGATCCCAAACGCGCGCCGATCATCCGCTATGCCTTCGACCTGCTGCTTGAAGACCGTTACACGCTGGCGCAGATTTGCGAGAAGCTGCACGAGCGCGGCTATCGCTACAAGAGCGGCAGAGCGTTCGTCGAGGTCAAGAAGAACGGCAAACGCAAGGTCAACGACAACACCTTGTCGGCGATCTTCCACAACTGGACGTATGCTGGCTGGCTGACCAGCAAGACGCGCAGTATCCCACCGAAAACGATTCGCGGGGACTGGGAACCGATTGTCACCACCGAAGAAATGGAGCAGGTGCAGGCAATTCTGGCGCGGCGGAATGTCCACCGCATTGCCAAACGCAAACATGATTATCTCTTGAAGGACTTGATCTATTACGAGGAGCAGCCGGGGCAGCTCGAAAAATTGACCTGTTCGACCCCGAATGCCAGCCGGGAGTATGGTGGCACGCCGTATTACAGTATTCCCTCCAGCCGCATCAACTGGCAGTGCAGCCACATCGACCCGCAGATCGGGCAGAGACTCCGCGATATTCAGGTCGCGCCGGAGCACGTCGCGGCGATCCGCGCAGTCTACACCGAAGAAGTCGCGCGGAAACTCGGGCATCTCAAGCCGGATGAAAAAGCCGAACTCGAAGCCGCGCTCAAAGCGGTTGACAACGAAGAAGCACGCGCGATGCGCATGTACGCCGCCGGCATGATGACCGAGACGGTGTACGAGGACTTGTGGCAGGAATGGCAGGATCGGCGCACGCGGCTGCGCGCGGCGTTGGACGGCTTGAAGCATCAGAACGAGGCGCATATTGCCAATCTGGATACGGCACTCAGAATCATTGCGCAGGTCGGAAATGTGTATAATGAATTGGAGCGCGGCGACCAGAAAGAACTGCTGCGCCAGATGGTCGAGCGGGTGATTGTCAACCCGAAAGGCGAAGTACGGCTGGAACTGCATGCCCCCTTCGAATACCTGCGTGGGATTTCCGACACGGTTCGAAGCGGTGGTGATGCAGCCGGTGGTAGTGAGCAGGTCACGGCAAACAAAAAGACCGCCCGCGCAAATGCGGACGGTCTTGAGGAAGCCCAACGTTCGGACTGTCCCCTGTTGTGCGGGGAGAACAGGATTCGAACCTGCGATCCGGCGTTACCACCGGATAACCGCTTAGCAGGCGGCCCCATTCGACCACTCTGGCATCTCCCCTTATACTTTTAACACAGCGGAGGGAGTGGGATTCGAACCCACGGTGACGCGGTAGCGCCACGGTGGTTTTCAAGACCACTGCCTTAAACCGCTCGGCCATCCCTCCAGAACGGGATGAAATGAGCATAACATAGCCTCAGCCGAAGAGTCAATGCCAGACTTTGCCACTGGGTAAGGTATAATGGAAATACCTTACCGTCCCCTCATATCACGGTCGGACTCCGCATGGATTTCGCTTTGTTACTCACAGTCTTGGTTCCTGTTGTGGCTTGCTGCGTCCTTATCATCACTGCTAATCAAGATGAAAAACAGCAAACCCCATTTGCGCGATCCCGATGGGGTATGTACGGCATTGTCGCGGCGCTGTTTGGATTTGCGCTTACGCTGCTGCCTTATGTTCTCTTGAGTCCTGATCAGTTGAATCGATTGGGCAGCACGGATGTACCTGCACCAGCGGCGGACAACAGTGGCGCACTGCTCGCATTCTTCCTGAGTGTGATTTGCGCGGCACTTTCACTTGTGTTTGTCGGGGCACCACAGTCTCGCAAGCGAATCATGAACTGGGCAGGGGATTCAGCAACATTCGATCCACGCTCTTCGATCCATGTCACCGCGATTGTTTTGTCATTAGCGCTCCTCGCAACCAACTTATCACAGCTGCTCCTAAGCGGCGGCGTCGAAGGATTGGCACAGCAGTTCGATGAAGAGAACGGCATGTTCTTGAGCAGTGTTCTCCTTCAGCAAGCGCTGTGGATTATTCCGGCATTTTTGGGAGTAGGGTTTCTGATCCGCCGCAATTTCCGTGCCAGTCTTGAGAGGTTGGGGCTGCGAATGCCGAACGCAGATGACATTCTGACCGGAATCGGCGTAGCAATTGCGATGTTGATCTTCGTTTTTGCGCTCAGTTTTGTATGGACGCTGGTCACATCGCCTGAAACACTGGCAGAACAGACTGCGGCTTCTGCGGAGATCAGCGAGGCAGTGAATACAATTCCGCTGGCACTGGTAATCTCGATAGCAGTTGCATTTGGTGAAGAAATTTTCTTTCGGGGAGCGCTTCAGCCCGTTTTCGGGATTGGCTTAACGAGCGTGTTTTTTACGCTTCTCCACACACAATACACCCTTACTCCTGCCTCGGTTGCGATCTTTGTCCTGTCGCTTTCACTCGGCTGGCTGCGTAAACGCTACAGCACAACAGCGGCGATTGCGGCTCATCTGCTGTATAACTTCGCACAGTTAGCGCTTGCCATCTTCGCGAGCAGCTTTGTAGGAGGCATCTGATTCTATGCGTCGACTTATTGTGATCCTCCTTTTTGCCGTGTTGGGCGGACTGCTGCCGCTGCACGCACAAAACACATCCACCGTGATGCAACTACGCGAAGAAGTCATCTACCCGATGGCAATTCGCCTCACCGCCACCGTACCCACATCCGAAGACCAAATTACTGCTTCAAGGCTCTACATAATCATCGACGGCGAGGAGCGAGACGCGGTTACGCATGACGTCGCTGAAGTGATTGTGCCTCAGCCACCACCACCCACGCCGCGCCCCGATCAGCCACGCCCGACACCCGTCAACGAAACACAGCTTGACTACATTTATCCACTTAGTGCCGCTGATCCGTTTCCGTTGTTCACACCAATACAGATTATTTGGGAAGTAACACTGGAAAGCGGCATTGTCATGAGCGCAGAGCGGCGGTTCACATTCGAAGATCAACGTCTGATCTGGCGTTATAATCCGGACCCGCAAGCGCACCTCAGCACCTATTATTCCGTCGGTGTTCATGATCGCGTCAACCCGGTACTAGCGGAAGTACGCGGTCGCTACGATGCGTTAGCAGCGGCAACTGGGCAAACCCCACATTTTGAATGGATTCTCTATTTGGGAATTGAACCACCGGGTTGTGTAGACGCGGATGGTACACTATTGGCAGTGGGTCCATTCAGTGGATACCGGCTTGAGTGCCGCGAGGCAAATGCGCGTGCCCTTCTGCGTGAGGCAGGGCTTACCGCCATTCGCCCACCGGAAGATGCAGACCTCACCGATTATCTGTATGACATTCTGTGGCATGGTTTTGTTGATCCGCTATGGGATCAAGCCGAAGTTCCGGCATGGTTCGAGGATGCCACGCGCCGTTTCTTTGAGCCAACGTCGAAGTTAACAAGCCTCGCGCCAGCAATAGCGGCGGCACGCACAGACAGCCTATTTTCACTCGCAGAAGTCGAAAATCCACCTTCAAATCTGGATGAGACGGTGTATGCGGCACAGACTTACGGTATGGTGGCATACATGATCAGCCGTGTTGGGCGCGAGGGTGTTTATCAACTGATGCGTGAAGTTGGGAATTACGACACGTTCGCCGAAGCGTATCAAGCGGTGATCGGGGAATCGCTTACGCGAATCGTGCAGAATTGGCAAACATGGATTTTCACCAACAACGCGGCATCGTATTACGCAATCACGCCGTACAGCGCATCAACACCAACACCGATGCCCACCAGCACAGCAACGATTACGCCAACTGCCACGCAAACACCAACAATTACTCCAACCTCAACTCCAACCCGACCCACGCCGATTCCGACCGTTACACCGTCGCGGACGCCCTCCCCGCTCCCGCCGACGAATACCGCACGTCCGCCGGGCAGTCTTGATCCGACAGCCATTCCACCCGCTGCCACCGCACCAAGCGGAGGATTGTCCACACCACAAGCCATTATTATCGCGGTGCTGATCCTTATGATCGCCGCGATTGCAGTCGTGTTTATACGCACAGGGAATCGAAAATGATCGATTTGTACGCGCTTTCGGTCGACAAATTGGGCGAGATGCTCGCTCAGTGGGGCGAACCGGGTTTCCGCACAAAACAGCTTTGGGATTGGATGTATAACCAGCGCGTCGCCAGCTTTGACGCCATGATGAATTTACCGAAATCGCTGCGTGACCGCTTGAGTGCGGAAACGACGCTTGGTGTACTAGAGCTAGACACTGAACGAACCAGCCAAGATGGAACAATAAAACGGCTGTATAAACTGCCGGACGGTCAACTGATCGAGTCGGTGCTCATGGAGTATGACGATGAGCGGCGAACCGCGTGCATCTCGACCCAAGCAGGATGCGCGATGGGGTGCGTATTCTGTGCAACCGGTCAAATGGGATTCGCGCGTCATCTGACTTCGACGGAGATTTTCGAGCAAGCGATGTACTTCGCGCGTGATTTAGAAGCGGAAGGGAATCGTTTGAGTAATGTCGTGCTGATGGGCATGGGTGAACCATTTCATAATTATGATGCCAGTCTTGAAGCGATCCGCCGCCTGATGAGCGATCTCGGCATTGGTGCACGTCACATCACGATCAGCACGGTGGGACTTGTGCCGATGATCAAGCGATTTGCTGACGAAGGATTGCAGGTCAAGCTGGCGGTGAGCTTGCACGCAGCGACCGACGATGAACGGAGCGCTCTCCTCCCAATCAACAAAAAATACTCGCTGCAAGACCTGATCGCAGCGTGTCATGAGTATGTCGAAAAGACCGGGCGGCGCATGACGTTTGAGTGGACGCTGATCCAAGGGGAAAACGATACCGCTGTGCAGGCGCACACATTAGGGCGATTGCTCAACGGGCTGCACTGTCATGTTAATGTGATCCCGCTGAACCCGACAGGTGGATTTATGGGGACACCTTCCGCGTCAGGACGAATCGATGCATTTGTGAATACCTTGAGTGAGTATGGCATACCGGCGACCGTGCGCATCCGGCGCGGAATTGACATCGCCGCCGGATGTGGTCAATTAAAGTCCGAAGTGACTCGGCGGGAACGTCCCCGCCCTGTGCAGGAGGACAGCGATCCAGCGCGATGATCGCTTATCTAGGAAAGTGCTGCTCCCTGCATTTCCGCCGGAATTCTAATTTTGAGCGCTTGCAGCAGCGTAGGCGCAATATCCATCAACTGCCGATCTTGGGATTTGCCCAACCCTCGCTTACGTGGGTCAACCCAGAGGTACATACCTTCTTCGGCATGATTCGCGTCGTCTGCGCCCGTATCATTCTCAAACGTCCAATGCCGCCCATATCCTAATGAGCCAATCGCCCGCCAATGAAGATCACCGAAATACACGATCAAATCTGGCGCAATACCATTCACATGTTGGTATATCTCATCCGGGATGTAGACCTTCGTGTTGAGCGGCTTTCCTTCATGATCGGGTATTTGGCGGAGTGCATCTGCAAGTTCGGCGCGCACACGCGGTACATCTTCCGGGGGGATAACGCCTTCAGGCTCTCGTCCGCGCACGTTTAGGAATAGACGGGCGTAATAGCCGCCGCTCCCCCATACGCGGGTGCGTGACCAATCTACGAGCGATTCGGAAAAGGGTGTAATTGTGTCCGGCATCTCCGACTTCAGCGCCAGCCACTTGTTTTGATACAACCATTCATTGATGCAAATACCGCCGTCCATGCGTTTGACACCGTGATCGCTGACGACAAGTACAGCGGTTTCATCGTCTACCACTTCGAGCAAGCGCCCTACCCATTGATCCACGCGTTCATAATAGTGTTGGATGGTGTGCCGGAATGGGCTGTCGGGTTCATGGAGGCGATGCGCGGGATCATGAAAGCGCCAAAATGCATGATGAATGCGATCCAGCGCAATATTGACGTGAATCGCCAAATTCCATGACTTGGTTTTGAGCAAATGCTCAAACACGCGGTACTGGGTTTCCGTTTGTTCGATCAAGCGCTTAAGCAGATCAGCGCGTTCGGTGGTGCGGAACTCACGGACGTCAAACGGATAATCTGGCGCGAGGCGCAGCACTTCGGTTTTAAGAATCGCCGGATAAGTGAAGGCACTTTCGCGCCCCGGCGTGAGAAAATCGCTGATCAAGTGACCGTTGAGCGGATGCACAGGGTACGTTTGCGGAACACCCATCACCAGTGATGATTTTCCCGCATCAGTCAGGATATCCCATATGCGCTTGACTCCCACCGCTTTGGAATCAGCGCTGGTCATCGCGCTATAGCTGTGATCCGCACGGTTGCGGAAACCGTAAACGCCCAACACACCCGGATCGCGGCTGCTCAACATCGATGCCCATGCCGGAACGGTAATACATGGGATGGATGAGCGCAAAATCCCCCACGATCCGCGTGACATCAAGCCGCGCAGATTGGGTAGATTGAACTGATCAAAGATCAAATGCGGGCTGGCGCAATCCAGCCCGATCACCAGCACGCGCGGTGGTTTTCGCTTAAAAATCATGACGCTTCGATGATTAAAGAATACGCTTGCCGAAAAGTGACGACGCGAGTTCTACAGCGAGATCGGCGGTTTGGTTCTGACGATCCAAGATCGGGTTAACCTCGACAATGTCCATTGAGCGAACCCGACCGTCATCAGCGAGCATTTCCATCAAAAGATGAGCTTCACGATAGGTGAGTCCACCGGGAACTGCCGTGCCAACGCCGGGAGCAAACTGCGGATCAAGCGAGTCCATATCAAGGCTGACATGAATCACATCAATCCCGCGTAGATTATCCAGTGCGTTACGCACCACCGCGTGCATTCCGCGTTCGTCAATGTCACGCATGGTTGCGACATGAATCCCGCTTGTACCGAGGTTGATTTTCTCCTGCACATCAAGATCACGGATGCCGATCATGGCGACGTTTTGCGGCTTCAAACGATTCGTGCCAATGGTGATCTCTGGCGGGCAGCGCCCCATCAATGAAGCGACCACCATCCCGTGAATATTGCCGCTCGGTGTGGTCATCGGGGTGTTGAAATCGCCGTGCGCGTCGATCCAGATCACACCGAGGTTAGGCTGAGAATCCAGACGCGCCGAGATCGAACCAATCGAAATACTGTGATCGCCGCCAAGGAAAATCGGGACAACGTCGGCAGCATTCGCCTCAAGCCCTGCTTCGTAGATTGAGCGGCACACCTGACCAACTGTTGCAAGGTTGTGCGCCACACCGTCGCTCGGGTCTTCATCCTCGATTTCTTCCATGACAGGCACGCTGATATTGCCCCAATCCTCGACGGAACACGCGAGCGATTCAAGGCGTTTTTGCAGTTCGGCATAGCGGATCGCACTGGGACCCATATCGACACCGCGCCGGTTTTGCCCCAAGTCCATCGGAATACCATAAATGCGGATCGTCCGCGTTGTCATCAGGCGTTTATCCTTCGGCTATTCAGGTTCTTGGGGGCGTGCAAAACGACTCCCAACACTGGTCAAAAGAATACTGATCGTATAGAGCGCGAGCAGCGGTCCCATGACAAGGAACATGTTGACCGGGTCTACTGTCGGCGTAATCATGGCAGCAGCAATACCTGAACCCACAACCGCAATGCGCCAATTTTTAAGCAGAAGCCCCGGCGTAACTAAACCGAGCAGCGATAGAACGAAGAAAATTAGAGGAGTTTCGAAAGCGACACCCATCCAGAAGATCAGCGCAGTGACGAAACCGAGATAGCTGTCTGCTTCCCACTGAACGAAGAAGATATCGCCTTGAAAGTCTTCGAGAAAACCGAGAGCGGGCGGGACGAGGATAAACCATGCGAACGCCGCGCCAATCAAGAAAAGCAGGGTGATCGCCGGAATCGCGGAAAGCACGCGCCGTTTCTCTTTGCGGGTTAGCGCGGGATAAATGAACATCAAAAGCTGATAGGTGATGACAGGAATCGAGACGATCCCGCCAACCAAGAGTGACACGCGAAAGAAGCTTACAACCGAGCCGGTCGGATCAAGCACTTGAAAGCGTTCACCGTAGGGTCCTTGCAAATAGATCAGGAGCGGTCGCGCCAACGTAAACCCGACAAGCGTTCCTATCGCAAGCGCAAACGCGGCGCGTACCAAACGGCGGCGCAGTTCATCTAAGTGCCCCAGAAAGGTCATCCTCCCACCATCTCCATCCTCCGGCGGATCAGTCACTGGAGCGGGTGGGCGGGTTTTTGTACTCATTTAGGCATCCTCATCAACGTCGGAAGGTTCTTCAGGCTGTCGCAGGCTGCGCAGTACTTCCGCATCGTCCGCCAATGATCCTAACACGCCGTTGATAAAACCGGGTGATGCGTCGCTCCCGTACTGCTTGGCGAGTTCGACCGCTTCATCAATCGCCGCGCCGACCGGAGTCATGCCGGATACCGCAAATTCGTAGATACTCATTCGCAGGATATTTCGGTCGATGATCGCAATCTGATCGAGCGGGTAATCCGGGGCATAGCGGGTGATCGCGGAATCGGTTCGGTCGCGGTTCGTCCATACACCGATCACCAATTGGCGAAAGTAGCGCGAGACGCGGCGGTTCGGGTCTTGCCGCCGCTGGTGCATGTCAATCACTTCCATCATCGGGTGATTGGTACTGTCAATTTCATAGAGCGCTTGCAAGGCAATCTGCCGCGCATGGGTACGGTCATCGCTCACAGGTGGCGGCGCTTCGTCCGTGTCCATGTAGAGATCGAACTTGGGGGGTAGGGTAATCTTAGATTTCGCCACGAGCTTTTTCTGATGGCTGGTAATCAGCACTAGTTCAATACGAGAACGGGTTGTCCCATTGTACCAGAGATTGCGACACGAAAATAATCTCGTGGACGCAGGAATACATCCAATGTTATCATCCATTTCGCGGATCAACATCAAAACATACCATTGGAGGGGGCTTCGTGAACATAGAACTCAGTCAAGTCGGCGAACTTTTAGGGCTTGGAAGTGGTCAAGACCTTATCTTCAGCATCCTGCTGTATATCATTTTCTTTCTTGCACTGCTGACAATGCTGCTGCTGCCGGATAAGAACTTGATCGCAACACTGCTGATCGCCACAGTTATGTTGTGCGCAATTGTCGCTAAGTTGAGTTTGGCTTCGTATTTCGTGCGCGGCGCTGACCCGATTCTGTCGCGTGGTGAATTCGGGATGTTGGCGATCAATGCGCTCATGTTTACATTTCCATTCATCGTTGTCGGCGTCACCCGAAAAGCGCGCTTAAAGAAGGATGTTCGCTCCGGCTTGCCTTCGCTTATCTGCGGACTCATGGCGGGCGTGTACTTCTTCTTATATTGGCTGATTTATCAGCGCCCATTGGGGTGATTCGAATGGGCGATCATCTCTGATCGCCCATTCGCCAGTCGATTATGAGCGCTGGTGGCGCAACCTGTGGAGTGTGAGCGTATGAGCGATGTGCTGCTGTATCGATTCAATCATCATTCTGTCATGGGCGCGAATTGGATCGCCCGTGTCAGTGATCAAGTCAACTATCTGCGCGATTTCACCTTGAGCGGATGGCTGCGCAACAGCGTGGGACGGGTCGATGAAGCGATCAACGAGATCAAAGTGTATTCCCTCAATGCGACCACTATCAGCTTTAACCGCGCCTTCAGCCAGCAAGCACTTGTAGGGAACAGCGCACCCATGTTTGCCGCCCCCATTGAGCATGATCAAGAGGTGTGGGCTACGGGTGTCACCTATGAACGCAGCCGCGAAGCCCGCCAACACGAAACGCATGTTACAACCGACATCTATGATCAGGTTTACAATGCAAAGCGCCCAGAATTGTTCTTCAAGGCAGTAGGGCGCAGCGTGGTGGGGCAAAGCTGGCATGTTGGGATTCGGCGTGATGCAAGCTGGAGCGTCCCAGAACCCGAAATCGGCATTGTGTTGAATCCTGCGATGGAAGTCGTCGGCTTCACGATTGGCAACGATATGAGCAGCCGTGATATTGAGGGGGAAAACCCCCTATATCTGACTCAAGCAAAGGTCTACACGGCGTCTTGCGCACTCGGTCCGGGTATCCTTCTCGTCAATCAACAAGAAATGTTGGAATCAACTGTGTATATGCGCATCCAGCGCGACGGCGCAGCAGTTTTTGAGGGTGAAATTCATTCATCGCAGATGCGCCGCCCACTCGCTGACATGATTGAATATTTGGGACGGTCGAATCAATTCCCAAACGGCGTGATCCTGCTCACCGGAACGGGGATCATCCCGCCGAATGATTTTACGCTTGAAGCGGGCGATGTAATCACCATTACGGTGGAGCCAATTGGTACACTGACAAACACCGTAAAAGTGGTATAAACCCACTCATTCCCGAATTTTTCGCGCAGATCAGCCGCCGTGTTGAAACTTTTCCACACGGCGGCTGTCTGTCAACCGAAAGCTGATCATGAACGCCTCTCGCTCTGAATCTTCACTTACACCCGTGTTCACCCGCGACCGCCTTACGTGGCTTTCATACTGGATGCTCGGTTTGTATGCGTATTCTCAGGCGATCCTCGGACCGTCGATGCCATTTTTGCGCGCCGAACTCAACCTGAATTACACGATTGCTGCGATGCATCTCAGCGCTTTTGCAATCGGTATGATGATCGCAGGGATGACCGGAGAGCGTGTGGCAGCAGTCATCGGGCGAAAACGATTGTTTTGGGGCGGAGGTTTCAGTCTCGCGGTGGGGGCGTTTCTCGTCAGCGTTGGGCAGTCGCCTATCGTGACTATTGGCGCGGCGTTCATCATGGGGTGGCTCGGTTCGTATTTGCTAGTGATGATTCAAGCGATTTTGGCGGATCATCACGGCGAAAACCGCGCGATTCCGCTGACCGAATCGAATGCGTTCGCGGTGATCTTCACGATGT
>JAPKMU010000111.1 GCA_026645745.1 Anaerolineae bacterium
AAAAAGTCATCGTGATTGCGGGACCTTGTTCGGTGGAGACACGCGAACAAACCATCGAAATCGCGTGCGCCGTCAAAGAAGCGGGGGCAACTGCGCTGCGCGGCGGTGCTTACAAACCGCGTACATCGCCCTACAGCTTTCAAGGACACGGCGTTAAGGGGTTGGAATGGCTTGCCGAAGCGCGTGAAGTGACCGGGCTTTCGATTGTCACCGAAGTGATGGATCCCGCGCTTGTACCCGTTGTTACAGAATACGCCGATGTACTTCAGGTCGGGGCGCGCAATATGCAGAATTTCGTCCTTTTGAATGAGGTTGGAAAGAGCCAGCACACGGTTCTCCTCAAGCGTGGGATGGCGAACACGATGGAAGACCTGCTCATGAGTGCGGAATATATTCTTTCTCATGGGAACGGTCGTGTGATGCTGTGCGAGCGCGGGATTCGCACGTTTGAGAAGTACACGCGCAACACATTCGACCTAAACGCCATTCCTGTCTTGAAGGCGCGCACACACCTTCCGGTGATCGCTGACCCAAGTCATGCGGTTGGGTACTCAGAGTTTGTCGAACCAGTGGCACTGGCGGCGGTTGCAGCGGGCGCGGACGGGCTGATCGTCGAAGTTCATCCAACTCCGGCGAGAGCAATGTCAGATGGGCGGCAGAGCCTCGACTACAACGGATTTAAAGCGATGATGGATTCCGTCAAGAAAGTGGCGGAAGCGGTAGGACGGTTTGCATAACATGGGCAGCGGCTTTACGGCGCGTCACCTTACTGTAGTTGGCTTGGGTTTAATGGGTGGATCGCTGGCGCTGGCGCTGCGCGGCACGGCGGAGATGATCACCGGTGTTGATCCACATGAAGAAACGCTAGGGTATGCCTTGAAGCACGGCATCATCGATCACGCGACGACCGATCTTAAGCGCGGAGTCGAAGAAGCAGACGTTGTGATCCTTGCTGCGCCCGTGCGCGCGATTATCAACATGGTGAGCGGTCGCATCGGGTCTTATCTCCGCTCAAATACGCTGTTGATTGACATTGGCAGCACAAAAGTGGATATTTGCACCCAAATGGGACATCTGCCGATCGGAATCCAAGCGATCGGTGGACACCCGATGACGGGTAAGGAGTCCAGCGGAATTGAATCAAGTGATGCGGGGTTGTATCGTGGGCGACCGTTTGTGCTGTGCCCGACACGTCGCACCACTCCGGCGACCCGTCTGCGTGCGCTGTCGCTGATCGAAGCGCTTGGCGCGGTTCCATTTGAAATGGAAGCACAGCGGCACGATCAAGCGGTTGGGGCGATCAGCCATCTGCCGTATCTGCTCAGTGCCGCACTCGTCTTGACAGTCAACTATGAAGGCGAAACAGACGACGCCGTTTGGGAACTTGCAGCGGGTGGTTTCCGCGATATGTCGCGGTTGGCGGCGCAAGATCTCAACATGATGAAGGATATCTTGACGACGAACACGCAGGCAGTCGCTACCCAACTTGCACATTTTCGGATGCAGTTGGCGATGTTGGAAGCGCTCTTGATCAGCAAAGACGAGAAGAAATTGGCGGCGCTCCTGCACTCAGCGAGGGAAGCCCGCCTGACATGGATGCGCAGACGCGAAGGGAAATAAGATGACAGCGGCGAAAGATGGGTTTCGCGTCGTTCCGGGTGGCGCGCTCACCGGGATTACAACCGTGCCGGGGGATAAATCGCTTTCTCACCGGGCGGTGATGTTCACCGCGC
Organism: Anaerolineae bacterium; assembly: GCA_026645745.1. Taxonomy (GTDB): domain Bacteria; phylum Chloroflexota; class Anaerolineae; order Aggregatilineales; family Phototrophicaceae; genus Flexifilum. The sequence goes on from JAPKMU010000111.1 coordinate 1,734, forward strand.
TGGCACATGGAACGAGCCGCATCAAAGGATGGCTTCCTGCGGGTGATACTGAAGCAACGCTCGATTCGGTGCAGCGCTTGGGCGTACGCGTTGAGCGTCACAGCCCGCATGAACTAACGATTCATGGCGGCGCGTTCGTCAAACCTGAGCGGGAATTGAATCTGGTCAATGCTGGGACGGGTATTCGCTTGCTGACTGGAATCATGGTTGGTCAGCCGTTTGAAAGCGTGCTTGATGGAACAGAGCAGTTGCGCCGCCGCCCGATGAACCGGATCATTCAACCACTCCGGTTGATGGGCGCGAACATCGACAGCATGAACGGGTATGCGCCGCTAACGGTGAAGCCCGCCGCACTCAAGGGCGTGCAGTATGCGATGCCGATGGCAAGCGCTCAGGTCAAGAGCGCGATTCTGCTGGCGGCGCTGTTTGCCGAAGGTGAAACCGCTGTTACGCAGCCGGGACCTGCCCGCGATCACACCGAGCGCATGCTGGCGGCGATGGGGGCGAGCCTTCACGAAGAGGGGAATACGGTTTATGTGCAGCCCGGTCATGCGCTGACCCCAACCAATTTGACTGTTCCGGCAGATATTTCATCGGCGGCGTTCCCAATTGCGGCGGCGCTGATCGTGCCGGGGAGCGACATCACACTCACGAATATCAATTTGAACCCGACGCGCACCGGCTTGATCGATGTGCTGCTCGAAATGGGCGCAAATTTAACCGTGACTGAAACAGGACTTGAAGCTGGTGAACCTGTTGGGACGATTCGCGTGCGTCACAGCGTACTCAAGGGTGTACGTGTAGGCGGTGATGTCGTCGTCCGCATGATTGATGAATTCCCGATTTTTATGGTGCTTGCCTTGAATGCTGAAGGCGAAACACGGGTGCAGGATGCAAGTGAACTGCGGGTGAAAGAGACAGATCGCCTCGCGGTGATGGTCGGAGAATTGGCGAAACTTGGCGCGGTGATCACCGAAACGCAGGATGGTTTCTCGCTCAAGGGCGCGCAGTCGCTCAAAGGTGCAGAAACCTATGGACACGATGATCATCGCATCTCGATGAGTCTGGTCGTCGCCAGCCTTGCCGCAAAAGGGGAATCCTTCGTCAATGATGCTAGATGCGCAAGTGATTCGTTTCCCGGTTTTGCCGAGGTGATGCGCGGGATCGGTGCAGAGATCTCGGTTGTTGATGTGCAAGGGGCGGAACAGTGAATATCGTCGGGGTGATCGGCTATCCGGTTGAACACAGCTTAAGCCCTGCGATGCACAACGCGGCATTCGCGGCGCTTGGCATGAGCGATTGGCGCTACGATAAGTTTGCTATTCCGCCGGATATTCTCGGTCACAGCCTGCAAACATTGCGCGATCACGGCGTGATCGGCGTGAACGTAACCGTTCCGCACAAGCAAGCCGCAATGCAGCACAGTTTCCCGGATACGCTGGCACAGCAGATCGGCGCGGTGAATACGATTGATCTTCGCACGCGCAAATCGACTAATACGGACATGACCGGATTCATGGATGATCTCACTGCGCACGGGATCACCCTGAGCGGCGAAAAAATCGTGATCTTGGGGGCGGGTGGTGCGGCGCGTGCAATTGCCTATGGGCTGAATCAGGCGGGTGCGCAGATTGCCGTTGTCAACCGGAGCGAAGAGCGTGCGGCTGACATGCTGCGTTCGCTAGCGATCACCGGTCAGGTGATGAGTTACGCGGAAGCGGCGGCGTGGGGTGCGCCGCTGATCGTGAACTGTACTCCGGTCGGTATGCACCCGAACAGCGATCAATCGTCATGGGATGTGTGCACCCCGTTTCCGCACGGGATTACGGTATACGATACGATCTATCGCCCTGCAAAAACACGTTTGATGGAAATGGCTGAGGCGAACGGCGGACGCGGGATCAACGGGATGGGGATGCTGGTGCGGCAGGGTGCGGCAGCATTCAAACTGTGGACAGGGATTGAACCGCCTATTGATGTGATGATGGATGCGTTGCGTTCCGCGTTAGGAGTTTCCTAATGGACTTGACCATTCGTACCGCGCGCCTTGAGGATGCCGAATTGTTGTGCCGTTTGAACCAGACGGTGCACGATTTGCATGTGCAAGCGCGTCCGGATCACTTCAAGCCTTATGCAATGACCTCTGAACTGCTCGAAAACTACCGTGAACGCCTGCATGATGCCGCGTGGCGCGCATATATTGGCGAACTCGACGGAGAGCCGATTGGGTTTGTGTTGATTCAGGAAGTGCGCCGCCCGGAAAATGCGTTTCAGTTTGCGCTTGATTACCTGCTCGTCGATCAGATTAGCGTGCGCACCGAGTACCAAAGCCGGGGTTATGGTCAGCAGTTGATGGACAAAGTCATTCGAGATGCGCGCGAACGTGGATTCTCGCAGGTGATCTTGAATGTATGGACGTTCAACATGCAGGCAGTTCGCTTTTATGAGCGGTTAGGCTTCAAGCCGCGCGACGTTAAAATGGAAATGATTCTGGATGATGTACAGCGAGAACAAGGATAAGTCATGCTGCGATTTTTGACGGCGGGCGAATCACATGGACCTGTATTAACCGCCATTCTGGATGGGCTTCCGGCGGGGGTTCCACTCAGCGCGGAGGATATCAACCGCGATCTTGAGCGACGGCAGCAGGGGTATGGCAGCGGCGGGCGCATGAATATCGAACGCGATACCGTACACCTTACCAGCGGTATCGCGGCGGGTAAAACGACAGGCGCGCCAATCGCGCTGGCGGTGGAAAACCGCGATTACAAGAATTGGCGCGAGAAAGATATCGAACCGCTCACCACGCCTCGCCCCGGTCACGCGGATTTGACGGGGGCAATCAAGTACGGCTATCGTGATCTGCGTCTCGCACTGGAACGTGCCAGCGCCCGCGAAACCACGATGCGTGTTGCCGCAGGGGCAGTGTGCAAGCGGTTTCTCAGCGCGTTCGGGATCGTGATCGGCGGCTACGTGACGCAAATTGGGGATGTGATCGCTGCGCTTGATGCGGATCAGGCATACGACGAGCGTTTACGGTTGGCAGAAGCGAGTGATGTGCGCTGCCCTGATCCGCAAACGGCGGAACGGATGCACGAGGCAATCCACGCCGCGAAAGTCGCAAAAGACACGCTCGGCGGCGTGATCGAAGTTGTCGCGCTCAATGTGCCTGCAGGCTTGGGTTCGCATGTCCAATTTGACCGCCGCCTAGATGGGCGAATTGTCGCGGCGATGGTCAGTGTCCACGCGATGAAAGGCGCAGAAATTGGCTCGGCGTTTGAGAATGCGGGCAAACGCGGCTCGGAAGTCCATGACGAGATCGGGCTGCGTGACGATGGCACGCTCTACCGCCGCTCGAACCGGGCGGGCGGTTTGGAAGGCGGAATCACGACCGGAGAACCGATTGTGTGTCGTGTAGCGATGAAACCGATTGCGACCGTGATGGCATCGCTTGGATCGGTCAATTTGGCGACCGGCAAAGAGGAGCAGACGGTCTACGAACGCAGCGACTTTTGCGCGACACCGCGCGCCGTGCCGATTCTTGAAGCGATGATGGCACTCGTGATCGCTGATGCTTTGATCGAGAAATTGGGCGGTGACAGCATCGACGAAATGCGCCCTCGTTTCGAGACGCTCCGCCGCGCACGCTTGGAAGATCTTCCGATGGATAACGTGGAGTGGCGGTTTGGCTATCCAATTTGATCCGCCGACGAATGTCGTGCTCACGGGGTTTATGGGTGTTGGCAAGACCACCATCGGGCGTCGTGTCGCGGATTTTGTTCAGCGAACGTTTATCGATACGGATGATGTGATCACAGCCCGGGTAGGAATGACGATCCCACAGATATTCGCGCAGCACGGCGAAGCCTATTTCCGCCAGCAGGAACGCGCGCTAGCCGTCGATTTAGCGGCAGAACAGCGGCTTGTGATCGCGACAGGCGGCGGCATGTTGGTGAATCCCGAAAACCGTGCCGTGATGATGAAGACCGGCTTTCTGGTATGCCTTGATGCTTCACCCGAACTGATTGAATCGCGGTTGAAGGATTCGCAAGCTCGACCGCTGGCGGCAAATTGGCGCGAACTCTACGACGCTCGACAAGCAGCATACGCGGCGATCCCGATCCATGTGAGCGTTTTGGGACGCACGGCGGATCAAATCGCTCAGGAGGTGATACAACTGTGGCGCGCATCAACGTAAAGTCACCGAACGGGGAATACCCGATCCTTATTGACAACGGACTGCTTTCCAAATTAGGTGAACGCGCGGCGGAACTTTCGCTTGACCGCCGCGTGGCTGTCGTCACGAACACGACGCTTGCGCCGCTGTATGGGGAGGCGCTGGTCAGCGCTTTGCCCAACGCTCACTTGATCACGATTGGGGATGGTGAGCAATATAAAACTCTGGCAACAGCCTCTTTTCTATATGATGAATTCGCGCGGGTGGGTTTAGATCGCAGTTCAATTGTGATCGCGCTCGGCGGTGGCGTTGTGGGTGACGTTGCGGGGTTCGCGGCAGCGACCTATATGCGCGGTGTGCGTTTTGTCCAAATTCCGACGAGTTTGCTGGCAATGGTCGATTCGAGTGTTGGCGGCAAAGTCGGCGTCGATCTGCCACAAGGGAAGAATCTTGTTGGCGCGTTCAAGCAACCGGAAGCGGTCATCATTGATCCGCGCGTTCTTCAAACGCTGACCACGCAGCAGTGGCGATGCGGGATGGCGGAAGTCATCAAGCATGGTTTTCTTGCCGACGAATCGCTGCACGATCCGGCGTTATGGACACCTGAGCAAGCCGAAACGTTGATCACACGGGCAGTCAAGGTGAAAGTGGATGTCGTCGAACGTGATCCGTATGAGCAGAATATCCGTGCGCACCTAAATCTAGGTCACACATTTGCTCATGCGATTGAAACGGTGTCCAATTATCAATGGCTTCATGGGGAAGCGGTTGGGATTGGACTCGTTGGCGCGGGAATGCTGTCTGCGCGGATCGGCTTGTGTTCGCCAGAATTTGCGGTGCGCATCGAGCAGGTAGTCGAAGCGGTTGGACTGCCAACACGGATGGGAGCGCTTTCGCCAGAAGACGTGTTCGCGGCGATGGCGACCGATAAGAAGTGGCGCGAAGGTAAATCGCGGTTTGTGCTTCTAGAGGCAATGGGAAAACCGCGCATTGTCGAAGGTGTTTCGGAAGTAGATGTGCTTGCAATTCTTAAACACTTAATCAGCTAGGTCGATTGGAGGCAGTCATGTCGAAGAAACTTCTGCTCCTGCACGGTCCAAATCTGAATCTGCTTGGCACCCGTGAGCCGGAGGTTTATGGCAAGCACACGCTTGACGACATCAACGCGATTGCAGCGGCACATGTGCGTCCTTATCACATTGAACTGCGCCATGAGCAGTCGAATCACGAAGGCGCGCTGATTGACATCCTGCATGTAGCGCGCAACTGGGCAGATGGCGTTGTGTTCAACCCCGGCGCGTATACCCATACTTCGATTGCGCTGCGGGATGCGATCAGCGCGGTGCGGCTGCCCGTGGTTGAAATTCACCTTTCCAATGTTCATGCCCGCGAGGAATTCAGACACAAGTCTTTGCTTGCACCTGTCTGCATCGGGCAGATCAGCGGGTTTGGGTGGAGGAGCTATTTGCTCGGATTGGATGCGCTCCTCGGTTATTTGAACCTCCTGCCTGAGCCTGAGTTGTAGACCCTGCACAAGCGCGGGGGTGCGAATTTGGCATATTCGCGCCTATTCGCATCTGGGCAGCGCACTACAATACAATGATCGTGCGTTCCAAAAAGAGACTTTTCTCATGATGACAAAAGATGCGGTACTGACCGCGATACACGAACAGCAGGTGCGCTACGTCGCGCTGTGGTTCACTGATATTATGGGAGTGGTCAAGAATGTGACCATTCCGGCGCGCAAAGTTGAAGGCGTGATTGATCACGGGCTTCACTTTGATGGGTCTTCTATCGAGGGTTTTGCGCGCGTTGCAGAGAGTGATATGGTGCTGCGCCCTGACGTAAGCACCTTCACGATTCTTCCTTGGAGTCCAACCGAAGAACGAACGGCACGGTTGATGTGTAATGTTCATACCCCGCAGGGTGACGCATTTATCGGAGATCCACGCAGTGCGCTCATCCGCATGCTGCACGAGGTGGAAGCGCAGGGGCTGCTGTTCCGCACGGGGATGGAGCTTGAGTTCTTCTTGTTCAAAAGCATCTCTCCGCTTGAGCCTTATGATGACGCCAGCTATTTTGATATGGCGGACAACAATACGGCACTGCGCCGGAAGATGATCAATCGCCTGCTTGAGATGGGTATCCGTGTTGATTCTGCGCATCATGAAATCGCGCCGGGGCAGTTTGAGATCGATTTTGATTACGATTACGCACTCATTTCGGCGGATAACGTTCTGACTTCGCGTGTAGCACTCAAGACAATGGCACGGCAGCAGGGAGTCGCATGCACGTTCATGCCGCGTCCGCGTGGAGACTTGCCCGGTTCAGGAATGCACACCCACCAGAGCTTGCATGACGTTAATACCGACGACAATGTGTTCGCGGATTCGTCGCATGAATATGGGTTGAGCGAAACCGCGCGTTATTTCCTCGCCGGTCAGCTTTATCACGCACGGGCGATGTGCGCTTTGCTTGCGCCGCTCGTGAACTCGTATAAGCGGCTTGCCGTCAGCTTTGAAGCGCCCAAGTATGTGACGTGGGCGCATGTCAATCGTGCAGGAGCGGCGATGATTCGCGTGCCGCATATCGCGCCGGGAAGAGAAGCGCACACCCGCCTTGAAATCCGCTGCCCTGATCCGAGCGCTAATCCGTATTTGGCAACACTGGTGATGCTGGCGGCAGGCATGAATGGAATCCGCCAGAAGCTCAGTCTGCCGGATGCGCTCGAAGAATCCTTGATCGCACGTGACCGCTCACGATTGCGGCAGGTTGAAACGCTGCCCGCTTCGTTAGGGGAAGCGTTGGATGCATTGGAACAGGACGACGTGATTCTTTCCGCACTGGGTCCATACATCAGCGACCGGTATCTTGCGGCGAAACGTCAAGAACTCGATGATTACAACCGACAGGTTACGGTCTGGGAAGTCGAACGCTACCTCAGCCGTTACTAGGGTTGGGTCAAGATTAGGTCATGTACCCGGTTGAGTACGGTGTCAGCGTCTTCAACCTCAGTTACGAGCGAAATGCTGCACCCGCCAATCCCGTGCGATATCGCCAGCAGTTTGATATCGGCAAGGCGGCGCAGAATCTCGACGGTCATCGTGTACTGATGATCAAGATGTGCGCCGATAGCGGTCACAATATTGACGAGACGGGCTGACCATCCCGCAAATTCCTCGTTTTGTTCAAGTAGATGCTCGATCTCGATTTCGAGTTGATGGGCTGCGCCTTGTCCCGCACTGGTGGGAATCACGAATGCGAGAAAACTGCTGGACGAGGTCTGTGATGCGATCATCACATCGGCGCGGCTTCCGGTGATGCGAAACAGGGTATCATCGACTAGGGCGCTGATATGCGTGAGCGAACCGCTCCGTGATGCGACGATTCCAAGCCCTCGAATTGAGGTGACCGCTTTGATCCCGCTTGCGAGAGTCGATGCTGTACTTTGCACCAGTGTTCCGGGCTGACCGGGGCGGAACACGTTGCGCACGCGCAGCGGGATTGCGCGTTCTCGTAAGGGTTCGATCATGCGGGGGTGCAAAATGCGCGCCCCAAAATACGCGAGTTCTGCTGCTTCTTCATACGACATGTGCAAGATCGAATGTGCAGAAGAAATCTCATGCGGGTCGGCGGTCATCATGCCATCGACATCCGTCCAAATCCAGACTTCTGCCGCATCGGTACAAATACCAAGGATCGAGGCGGTATAATCACTGCCGCCGCGCCCAAGAACGGTGATCTTTCCAGTCTGAGTGGAGGCAATAAAACCCGTGATCACCGGTATGATCTTGCGCTCCAACATCGGCATCAGGCTTTCGGTGATGCGCTGGCGGGTGAGCGCTAGATTCGGTGTTGCATTGCCGAACACATTGTCCGTAATGATCAAGTCGGTTGCGTCAATTGCCACACTTCGCTGACCATTTTGGCGCAGTAGGGCGGCGACGATGCGCGCAGACAGCCGCTCACCGACCGCGACGATCCCGTAGATCGTTTCCGGTGCGACATTTTCTGGGAAATCCGAAAGCGTTTGACACACTGCCAGCATTTCAAACAGCATCTGGTCGATGTCAGATTCGAGCGCTTTCTTTTCGGTCACCCCTAATGGTAGCGATTCGATCAGCGAAATGTGTCGCTGACGCATATTCGCTACAATGCGGCGGTAGCCGCGCCCATTGCTCAACTGAGCGAGATGGGTTGCTTCAAGGAGTTGATCGGTCACGCCGTCAAGCGCGGAAACGACGATGAGTAGTTTGCGCCAGCGCTCGCTCTCGTGTAAGACGATGCTGAGCATCTGTGTTAAGCCAAGATTTAAACCGACGGCTGAGCCGCCAAACTTCATGATGAGCGTTGTCATGTTAAACAGCCCGGTGTACAGTCGCGAAGACTGCGAATTGTTACGAGATTTCGTCTCGCGCCGTCATCTGGCGAAAGTAGCATAACCCTGTTTGCTTGTCAAACCTTTGCACGGCGCGGTATGTATCACTATGATTAGAGTGTGTTAGACCGTATATCTGAGTTGTACCCGTAACTTACAATGACCAATCAGCCAACACTTGAACGCCAGCAGACTGCTGTCGCCGGCATTCGGTTTCACCGGGTAGGCAAGCTCTACCACTTTGATTTTAGCCAGTATCCCGAACTCAAGCTGCACGACTATGTGATTGTCGAAACAGCGCGGGGACGGCAAATGGGGCAGGTGATGGGATTCACCGTGCCGACTGAGGAAGGACGCGATTACAAGCCGATTGTTCGTCCGGCTTCGCCTCGTGATCTCCTTCTTAAGCAGTATTGGGAAGCGAAACAAGACGAATCGCTGATTATCTGCCGCGAAAAAGCGAAAGAGGTCGGTGGATTTGTGGGTGTCAAGTTCGTCGCCGCGATTTACAACTATGACGGTACACTGTTGACGTTTCTGTACACAGCGGAAGACAAAGTCAATGTCAGTCGTTTGTGGAACGAACTAAATCGAATCTTTTCCGCCCAGATTGAAATGCGCCAGATCGGACCGCGCGACGTTGCCAAACTGCTTGGCGGCTTCGGTGCGTGTGGTGAACTTCGATGCTGTTCGACTTTCTTGACGGATTTCAGCCCGATTTCGATCAAGATGGCGAAAGCGCAGGGTATTTCGCTGAATCCGACCGAGATCACCGGGATGTGTGGGCGTTTGCGATGCTGCCTCGTGTACGAATATGAGCAGTATGTTGAGGCACGCTCCAAGCTGCCGAAGAAGAACAAACGCGTCGGCACACCGCACGGCGAAGGCAAAGTGCTTGAGGTATTCCCGCTTGCGGACAGCGTGCTCGTCGCTATTGAAGATGGCATTCATACCGTTCGGCGCGAAGACCTCGTACCGCTTGAAGAACTCGAAGCCCTTGCCAAGAAATCGAAAGAGCCTTGTGCGAAGCACGAAAATGGCGACTGCGACTGTGGCAAAGAAGGCGAAGCACCTGAAGCTCGCGCTGAAAACACGGATGTGGATGGCGAAGATGAAGGGGCGGACGAATGACGAATGCTGCTCCAATGCGGGTGATGGCTGTTTTTGCTCATCCAGATGATCCGGAATTCTTCTGCGGGGGAACGTTTGCCCGTTGGGCACACGAAGGCGCGCATATTACGTTCGTGTTTGCGACAAGCGGCGACAAAGGCAGCGATGATCCCGAAATGACGCCGCAAAAGCTGGCGTTGATCCGCGAAGACGAAGAACGGTGTGCGGCAGCGGTGCTCGGTGTAAAAGACGTTGTTTTTCTGCGCTATGTGGATGGAGAACTTCAGCCAACCTTGGAGCTGCGCAAGGACATTGTGCGGCAGATTCGCATGCGCAAGCCGGATATTGTCGTAACAAACGATCCAACGGTGTATTGGTTTGGAAATCGCAGCGTGAACCATGCAGATCATCGGGTCATCGGTGAAGTGACGCTTGATGCGGTTTTTCCTGCTGCGCGTAACCCGATGTATTTCCCGGAACTTCTGCACGTTGAAGGATTGCAACCGCACGCTGTCAAGCACATTTACATCGTGCGTTCGGCATCACCCACTACCAAGGTGGATGTAACCGCATATATCGAAACTAAAATCCTTGCGCTGCGCGAACATAAGAGCCAGATCAAGGATATGGATGCGTTGGCAGAGCGGATGCGGTCGTATGTCGATCCCGAATCGCCGCCCGGCTCACCGCGCTATACTGACTCATTCCATGTGATCTCATTCGAGCGATAGGCGAATCCATGACCGTTTATGATGAATTGAAGGCGCGTGCCTACGCCCTGCGTGATGAACTCATCGCGCGTCGGCGGGATTTCCACCAGAATCCTGAACTCGCATTTGAAGAATTCCGTACTGCCGGTATCGTTGCGCAAGAACTGAACGCGCTCGGCTTAGAAGTTCGTACAGGCGTGGGCAAGACCGGCGTGATCGCTATTCTTGAGGGCGCAGTCGATGGTCCCACAGTTTTGATGCGCGCGGATATGGATGCACTGCCGATTCTTGAAGAAAACGAGACGGCTTTTGCATCGCAGCAGCCGAACAAGATGCACGCGTGTGGTCACGATGGGCATACTGCTATCGGGCTGGGTGTGGCGAAAGTGCTGACGGAACACCGCGATCAAATTGTGGGACGGGTTAAATTTGTGTTTCAGCCTGCCGAGGAAATCGGGCTAGGCGCTCAAGCGATGGTGACGGATGGCGCACTCACCGATCCGCGTCCGGATGTGACGTTGGGGCTGCATTTGTGGAACAGCATGCCTGTAGGTGTCGTTGGTGCAGCGGATGGTCCGGTCATGGCGGGATCGTCTAATTTTCGTGTGGTCATCACCGGGAAGGGCGGTCATGCTGCATCACCCCATGTCGCGGTTGATCCGGTGGTATGCGCGGCGCAGATGATTACCGCGTTTCAAACGATTGTGAGCCGCACCATTGATCCGTTTGATACTGCCGTGATTTCGGTTGCTCAGGTGCGTGCGGGAGATGCGTACAACATTATTCCGCAAACGGCGGAACTAAGAGGCACGATCCGCACATTCCGCTTACCGGTGCGCGATCTCGTTGTGCAGCGCTTTCAAGAGATTGCCGAAAATGTTGCGAAGGCGATGGGCTGTACTGTCGAAGTCGAAATGACGCACATCACCAAGCCGGTCGATAACAATGCCGATGTGAGCGCGCGTGCGCGCAGTGTGTTCAAGTCCGTGCAGTCGGATATCACCCTTGATTTGACGGCACGCACAATGGGTTCGGAAGATGTGAGCGAATTCATGACGGATATTCCCGGTCTGTACTTCTTCGTAGGTGCGAAAGACGAAACCCAATCGGCATATTATGGGCATCATCATCCACGCTTCTCGATTGATGAAGAGGCGCTGCCGCTTTCGGTCGCTCTCCTTTCGTCTGCGATTGCATCGTATGTCATGCCAGAGGCGGAAGCGAAGAACTAATGCCTCAACACAACGTCTTTCGCTGGCTGGATGGACGTGGATGGATCGTTTTTTCTGGTCGGCATGGTTATCACGATGATGATCCGGGGGATATTCGGTCGCTTGTGCTGGCACGAGCGGCGGCTGATGGTGGCATCGCTTGTGTGTCGCTGTCCGATGATCCATATGCTGCCGATCAACTGCTGGAGACGATGGAACAACTCGGTGCTCCGGCGGGATACCTCGTCGATGTGTTTGCCGAAGACGACGCGACCGTTGTCGCCCGGTTGGCTGAAGTCGGTGTGATCGTGATTGGCAGTGCCGCAGATGTCGAAAGTGGGCGCTCGGCGTTGATGGGCGCACCGTTCGATGGTGTGAGGGAAGCCTATCTGAACGGCGCGATGATCCTCGTCGAAGGGGAGACAATTGCCGCGTTTGGCTCTTGGGTGATCCGCCACGATCAATCGGTTGTGCAAGGCAGCGAGTGGCTGGAGGGCGCAGCACTGCTGGCAACAACGAACCAACTTGCAAAGACGGCAGCCGCCGTCTTCGAGCATGATCCGGCATCATTTGCGGCACGGGCAGGTAGTGGTTGCGTTAGGTCCAATGTACTCAGCGCCGGGGAATGGGCGCGGAACCGAGGAATGATGGGCGCGACAGTACTCATTGGCGCACAATGGGGTGATGAAGGAAAAGGACGGGTTGCCGATTGGCTGGCGGCAGAATCGGATATTGTCGCACGGTACGCAGGCGGCGATAACGCTGGACATACGGTGAACGTCGGTGCGAATGTCTATAAGCTTCACC
>JAPKMU010000112.1 GCA_026645745.1 Anaerolineae bacterium
CGTGTGGGGGGATCGGCTGCTGCGCTGGACACCGTTCGGCTATGTCGAACAGATTCCGCGCCCCGCTGACATGAGCGTGAACGTGCTCACACCGCCCTCAACTGTGAAAGTGCTTGCGGCGGGGTATGCGCCGGTCATTCATGCGAGTGCACTCACGGCAGATACTCCCCTGTAAGCCGCAATCTTTCGCACCATGTCTGAAATTCTCCGCCGCCGCTTGAATACTGCACCGCTACGCTGATCGGTATTGATCATGCGTCGATAGGGCAGCGAATGAGCGAGGCGGCATTCAAAGCACGGGTGCTGAACATCCTCCGGCACGACTTCTTCATCTGGACGGAAGTCGAAGGAACGCACTTCTCCGGCAAGCGCCTGCGCTTGGATGCGGTCGTCGCGCCGAAGGTCACCGCGGCGTGGAAAACCCCACATGTCGCGCTTGGGATCGAGTTCAAAGACGAGGTTCGCTGGAACGGCGGCACGAAGGCGCTCACCAAGTGGTTCGCGCAGTGCGTCGATTATGCCCACACCGAGTGGAACGGGTTCGGCTACCTGTATGTGTTCGCGTGCCCCGGCATGATCGAAGAAATGGAGTCGCCGTCCGCCGGGCAGAGCGCATGGCTGCTCTCACGGGTGATGGGTCAGCTTGGCATCGGTGAACTGCGCTTCGATCCCCGACGCGGCTTGAGCTTCACCCTCCATGAAAGTCACCGCTTATGGTCACAGCGCGACGGCGTAGAAAGTGGGCGACTCTGGTCGCTCACGCGCACATTCGGCAGCCGGTGACCCGAGCATCGCGGTTATTTGACCGCTTCGTCCTGCTAAGCGAAGCCTGTGCTTGAATATCCCCTACTTAAGTTGGCTCGGAGAACTCCCACTTGCCCTGATCCAAATCGACAATGATCTGAAAGCCGAGATCGACGAACATCATCTCTTGGGTCGAGTCGAGCCGGAAAGCAGCGCCGCGTTTGGCAGAGAAGGCGACCACCGGGCGCTCCCATTCGTCGTAGTCTCCCGGTGACACCGTCAGAGTGAGCAGCGGTTCGTCATTCGGTTTTGCATACAACGGAAAGATATCCAGCATGTAACGCACCACCGGGTCATCATCATCCCCGTCATCGACCAACCACGACTCGATGCGGTAGCGGAGAAAATCGCCTTGGGCGGCAAACGTCAGCACAATCGTCCACGGGAACTGCTCGCTTTGGTTCCAGACCGGTATGGTGATTTTGCCCGGTATCCCTCCATCGAAGGCGGCGACCAACTCCAGATCGGACTCGTCCGCATACACCACGATTGGCTGATCTTCTTCACCGAGGACGAGGTTCAGACTTTTGAATTCACGTTCACTAACCGTGTTCTCCTCATCCGCCATCTGATCCAGCACATGACGGTTCAACTCAATCCGATACCGTTTGCCGGTTTTATCCTTCTCATCGTCCCACGGCAGCACAGCATCTACTTCAAAAACGACCCCCGCATTGATTGATAACCCGGCAATCGGGCTGCTATCGATCCGCTTATATTGGCTGTGCCACATGCGCGGCTTGTCCGGGTCCTGACGTCTGCTGATAACTAGCGCGTCGCTGGTGCGTGCAACCGCCAGATCAACACGTGACCGCACAAAATCATGCTTCTTAAACAAAACCCTTTTCAAAAGCTGAAAAAGTGGGTTGTGAAGCCTGTGAAGTCTGTGAAAAGTGGTTGGACTGACCCCGAAATGGTGGCTCATCCGCAAAATTTGTGAACCGCAGACTGATCCTGAAGAAACGTAATTGGTGCTTCAGCGAAATGTCTATGCCTTCATGCGGAAGTCCACAATCTCCGCTTTGTCCAAGCACGGCGAACTTCACCGGGCGCTTGCGCGAAACGCCCTTCGGTTACGACGAAGTGCGCCACATGTCCTGCGCAGCATTCAACAACGATGGCAAGGTCACGCCGGACACCAGACCCCGAAGAGCCGCGAGTCGTAAACACTCAATGCCGTTTTGACCGTGAACCGTATCCGCTGCGCTGCAATCTACTTATGGAATAGAGTCATGAAGCAATTCGAGATCGGAAAGCAGTAATGTGCCCGACGTATCGCCTGCACGCAGTGTGATACTCGCAAGCTGCGAACGGTCTACTTCAAATGCCGACAGCGGGATACGAACGGACGCGGGATACAACGCGAATGGATCATAGGCGTAATATTCGGCGGGTGCGGGGATCAACTGAAATGATAGATCGCTGACGACCACTTCATCCTCATTTCCGTTTATATCGGTCAGTACCACCGCAAAGCGCGCGTTTGTACCGACAGTGTTCAGCGTGCTGGTATAGTCTGGAACTGCCCGCAGATGCAGCATGGTGTATTCGCTTGCGTCACGATATCGGTCAGGCAGATCAAATCGGAATGATCCGCGTGGACTATAAGACAGACGAAGATATCCAAACCGACCCATCAGCGTTATCCCCGCCAGACAAGTTTCGCCGGGAGCGCAGAACATGCTTCCGGATCGCTCAGAGGACACGATCGCACCACCTAATAGATTGCGTGTGCGTTCTTCCTCAGCCTGCGGAAAAATGATTACCCGACGCTGGGCAGCGGGTATGCTGAGGTTCATCTGCACATTCTGACCAAACAGCCGGTCCGTCACGGGTAGTGTTATATCGAACGCAGGATGAACAGTGTTTCCCCAAACCGAATCAAGGAATGCGCTGCTGTAGTCTATAAGGAACTGCTCTTGTTCAGCACGCGGCATGATATTCGTAGTTTCCCCAAAACATGGGGAATACCCGAAGCGGCGATCGCCTCGTTCGACTGCGGTATTGAAATGATTATGGTTGGCGCGAAACAGGCGAACGGATGCCGCAAATGCTTCCCGGTTCGGATCGAGTCGCGCCGCTTCATACGCAATCTGCGACCAGAAGTCTGTTTGATCCCCATCGCAGTCCGGCAGTAGAACAGCGACCGCCACATCGCTCGGAGTTCCATAATAGGCATACAGCTCGTCGCCTGTTCGTGGAATGCGTTCCGGTCACAGTGCATTATAAGCAGCGGCAACGAGCAGAAGCGCGTCAATGCTGTACTGCTCGGATCGTGTGATCGAAAGCGCAGCCCCCCCGCCCGAGGAATGCCCGATCAATGCGATACGTGTCAGGTCGATGCGCCCTTGAACCGGAATGTCGAGGGCTGTCTCCTCACCATGCACAGCGGTTTCTAAGACCATTAAGTGCAGATCAATGAGTTGTGCTGTTCTCGCGTCGATGTCACCTCGCCCGTAAGCTTCGGTCAGCGACGGATTCAGGTTGACCGTCATTACGGCATATCCCTGTCCAGCAAGCGCTTCCATGAGGTAGCTATAGCCAAGATCGTACCGGATTTCTTCACCCGATTCGCACGGGTACACTGCGATATCAACCCCGCACATGGCATGGCGACCGTGAAGGATGACAACCAGCGGTGCAGGATCATCACTGGAGGGCAGGGCAAGCGCACCTTGCAGCGGCACGGTAATTTCAAGATTGCCCAGTGCCGGATCGATAATCGTGGCAGTGCCGTAATCATAAGACATGACCACAGGTGCATTCTGTGCGTGCAAGAGGTTTGGACACAACAGCAACCATGCGAGAGCAAATAAGAACCGTTTCACACCGTATCTCCTAAGGCGCAAGCGCAATAAGTTTAGGAGTATAGAATCAGAGAAAGCTGGCGGAAACTCGACTGTAGTCTAGGGTTCTTCCATACCTGTACGCTGAAGTGAAACAAAGGATGTGTAAAGGTGCCTAAAGCAAGCCGCATTATCGCTCATCGCTACGGCATTCTTCGTGAGCTAGGAACAGGCGGTATGGGAGCGGTCTATGAGGTCGTAGACTATCTTTCCGGCACGGTCATGGCGATGAAAACGCTGCACAAACGTCTGCCTCCAATAGCAACCCCAACCCTCACTGAGAGCATAGGTGCTGATCTTGCGCTCGCAAACGAATTCCAGTTTCTAACCGCGATACGCCATCCCAATATCGTGACCGTGTATGACTTTGGCATGGATGGTCGGCAGAGTGCTTATTTCACACTGGAACTCCTTCAACAACCTGTTGACGTGGTGAGCGCGTTTACGGATCGCAGTCTGTCGGAGAAAATCCACGCGCTGATACAGATATTGCAGGCGCTCACGTACCTTCACCAGTGCGACATTCTGCACGGCGACCTTAAGCCCAGCAACATCCTCACGGTTCATGGTGATCATGTGAAGTTGGTGGATTTTGGGTTAGCAGGGCGCATCGGCAATGTTACACAGGGGATTGGCACGCTTGCTTATCTGGCACCGGAATGTATACGGCATCACCCGCGCAGTCAGGCTTCTGATCTGTATGCATTGGGCTTAGTGGCATACGAAATGATCTCCGCTCGGTTTCCCTTCAACGTGAAGTCGTTGGGTAGATTGGTGCACGACATCCTTTATGCGGAGATCGATCTGCCTCTTGATTCTTCGGAGGGGCTGCGAACCCTGTTGCGACGCTGGTTGGCGAAAGACCCCTCTGAACGATATTCGGATGCGCGCAGCATTATTCATGATCTATGTGAGGCAACCGGAATCGCCGTCCCCGGTGAAAGCTTGACCATTCAGGCGAGTTTTCTGCGTGCGTCGCGCTTTGTAGGACGAGAAGGTGAGATCGCGGCGCTGCGCCGCGCACTGGATGATCTGCGTTTAGGAGATGGCAGCGCGTGGCTGATTTCTGGCGTTTCGGGAATTGGAAAATCGCGACTACTGGCAGAAATCCGTACCTATGCGCTCCTGCAAAACATTCATGTCATCCGGGTGGACGCAGCAGACGGCAGCATCGATCCTTTTCATCTGCTGCGGCAAATCTTGCAACCGCTTCTCCCTGTGACTACGCTGAACGAGACCGAAGCGAGCATTCTCAAGTTTACGCTTCCAGAACTCAACGAGTTTCTCGACATGGCTGTTTCTGCTGCACCTGATATGGGTGTAGAAATGAACCGCCAGCAGCTTGCGGACACGCTGTTTGCCATGCTATCGCGTCAACAAACCCCGCTGTTCCTATTTGAAGACTTGCACGGCGCACTTGATCAACTGCATCTCATCGGTCAGCTTGCCCAAATGACCGAAAACCGCGAGATGATGATCGTGTGCAGCTATCGCAGCGATGACAGCCCTGATCTACAGCCAGCCTTACCCATGATGCGTCAAATCGTGCTGAATCCGCTCCCCCGCCAACAGGTTGAGCGATTGGTCGAATATATGCTGGGTACTGGGAGCACGCATCAGCATTTTGTTGATGCGGTGGCTGCCTATGCCGAAGGTAATGTTTTCTTTATCGTTGATCTATTGCAGGATTTAGCCCAAAAAGCACATTCGCTGACCACAGTTGGGCAGTTGGTGCTGGATGCGGATCTTCTTTTGTCCCCCGGTGTGATTGAGATCGCGCAGCGGCGATTACAGAATATTCCGGAGCGCTTTCACAGGGTTTTGTATGCGGCAGCAGTGCTGGGGCGTGAGCTTGATCTGCCGCTGTTGGGTTATATTGCGCCCCACCTGCTAGAGGACGAGCGATGGCTGTCCTTATGCGCATCCTGTGGGATTCTCCGGCATGAACACGGCAGATGGCAGTTTGATCATGACAAAATCCGCATTGGGCTGCTTCAAAAGCTCTCCGCGCTGGAGCATTCCGATCTGCACCGTACCGCCGCAGAAGCGCTCGAAGCCGTCTACCCGGGGAAAGATAGTGTCTATCCTCGTCTGCTCCACCATTGGCGGCAGGTGGGTGATATCGACAAGGAAAAGCATTATCTTGTGCTGGTCGCTCGTCGATTGTCCGAACATGGGTATCCAATGGAGTCTCAGAAACTCGTTGAAGCCGCCATACCACGCTTTGAACAGGACAATGCTTTCCGGATTCAGCTATATTATCAACTTGCGCTTTCATACAAGCTCCAAGGCGAATATGACCGGAGTATTCAGGTTGCCCAAATGGGTGAGCAGCTCGCTGCCCAGCTTGAACTTATCCCAATGCGCAGGAATTTTGTCAGTATGCTGGGGGCGCTGGCACGCGAACAGGGTGACTTCCGATTAGCAGATCTGTATCAACAGCGCAGTCTGGACATGGCAGAGGCATTGGGCGATCGGATTGCAGTAGCGCAAAGCCTGTTGAATCTTGCCTCTGCAAAAGCCAGTTTAGGGGAGCTTGACCGCGCTGAAACGCTGATCCAACAGGCTTACAGCTTAGCCGAGTCCTTGAATCACCCCTTAGGGAGTGCATTGACAGCTCTGGCGTGGGCAAACGTCGCGCGGTATCGGGGGGAGCATGCTTCGGCGCTGGCGTATTTTGAGCGCTGTCTTATCCGTGCCCGTGAACATGACTTTGCGTTTGTGACTGCACAAGCGCTCAATGGTCTGGGAGTCCTCTATGCGGATCAAGGGCATCCTGAGTCTGCAATCGCTGCTTTTGAGGAAAGCGCTCAGATTTCCCGCAGAATCGGTGAGCAGCGCGTACTGGCAATGAGCCTCACATTGGAAGGGCTCATACGCGCGCGGAACGGGATGACGGATGCGGAGGAGGCATTACGCACTGGGCTGCAGTTGGCGAATACCCTCCACCTTACGCCAACGATCTTGGTCGCGCTGATCGGTTTTGCGCACCTTGAGGCTGCGCGCGGCAATCCGGGGATCACCGCGCGGGTCGCTCACTTTTTGACGGGAGAGGATCGCCTGCTGGCTTATAACCGGGATCATCTGGATAAGCTGATCGCAGTTGTTGGTGAACAGTCCGTAAGACAAGCGGCTGACGACTACCTGCTTGAGCAGTGGATCGCGCATTTTCTCAATGCTTGATGGCTGCTAGCGCAGTGCACGGATATACGTGCGCCATGCGTTGACTGCCGCATCGGACTCGACATCCCGCCCACGACGCCGCACGCGCCGTTTACGAAACGCGATCTCGTTTTGTGCGTTGACGATGGCGCGTATCGTTTTGCGGTTTCCACCTGTTATACGTCGTGTGGCAAGCAGGTGATCGCGCTCAATACGGACATACTCTTCTGGCGTAACGATATCTTCCGCTTCGCTTTTCAATTCTTCACGCATAATGCGGCGCTCCCAAATACCGCTGCGCCACAATCCGATCCCGACAATCAGAAGCGCAGGCGCGAACATGATCAAATCCATCAGCGAAAAAGAAATGAAAGCACCGATCAGCGGCATATCTGGCGGGCATGGATTCGCGGCGGTCGGTTGATCAGTCCCCACCGCCATCAGCAGCGGCAGCACGTTATGGAGCATATGGGCGGCAATCGCCAGCACTATCCCCATGATCGGTGCGACGATACTCAACGGGCGGGCTGTTGTTTGGCGCGCCAATCCCAAGAACATGCCGAACATCCCCGTGTACAGCGCGTGCCCCGCCAGCCCGAACAACGCGTAACGACTGCCTAACTGCATTCCCCATGGAACAACATCGCATCGCGCGTAACCGCTCGTCAGGTAAATCGCGGACTCAAACCATGTGAATCCTACGCCGATCAGCGCCCCGTAGATGAATCCGTCACGCATATTGTCAAATTCGCCGCGCAGGAGAATGAACAGAACGATCACACCCAGCGCTTTGATCGTTTCCTCAACAAGGGGTCCTGCAATCGGCGCACCGACGAGAATCGGCGCACGTGGACCGAGCATCTGCATCAGTTCCGGGCTGCTTTCCAGCATCGCGGCAATCTGCGTGAGGATTTGTGTATTCAGCGGGAGCGCTAACCCGGTAGCGATCACACCGCCCCATAAGAACGCGATCACCATGACCCATCTTGCCTCGCGTTCGCGCCGATCCAACCAGCGAAGGATCATAATCGGGATGAGCGAAAGCAGGGTTGTCACTGCCAGTGCGGTGAACAACACGCGCAGCGCATCACCGGGTAAGCGAAATTGATTGACGATGCTGAGGATGGCAAGGGCTGCCAATGCGCCCAAGACGATCACGGCGGCGATGGCATAGGAGCGCTTGCGAAGTGGAGAACCAACAAAGACGGTTTGTGCGATGTTCATCTGCTACCTTTGATTCAAAAACAGCAGTCGCCCCACAAGAGAGCGACTGCTGTGCACTGTAACGATCCGTTTAGCGGGTGATCTGACCGCAGTTGCCCTGCGTGAGGCGATCCACACGCGTGACCCACACGATACCGAGTTCCGGCGGGTTGATGCTGTACCAGTTTTCACCGTTGATGCGTCGCAGCGAGCGCGCTTCCCATGCGCGGGCGGCAAGTTGAGTGATCAACTCACCATACGGCGCACCAAATGCGGGAGTTGGCTGCGTCAGCACGATGAAGCACTGCTGCGGGTTAAACATGATCTCGTCCGCCGGGGGTGGTACGGTCGGCGGCGGGGTCGGCTGAACGTTGCAGCTTCCCTGATTGAGGAAGTACTGCAAACGCACGCTTTCACTGCCAACCGAGGCGCGCAGTTCGTGTGTCTCGTTGTAGTAAGCGGTCGTGGTCATACCGAACACGATGACAAAGTTGCTGCTGGGGTTGAGCGACGGGAACGTGCCGTAAGTAGTCGCGGTGATTTCACCCGTGCTGAGGTTCACATCTTGCAGCGTCACCGATGCACCGGGAGCGACCGCGCTGCCGATATTGGCAACGTTGACTTCGACCTCAAACGGCACGCCGCAGGTTGCAGTGCCTCCACGAATGCCGATCCCGTTCAGAATCACGTTTGGCACGGCAGGCGGCGGGAGCGGACTTGGCGGCGGCACAAAAGGCAGACCATTCGGGTCGCCCGTCGTGGTGATCACCGTCGGGGATACCCACCCTTCCAAGCCGGACGGTAGACGGACAAGATACCAGCCTGTCGCATTGGTGCTGCGCCCAAGCAAAAGCCCACCTCGCGTGTCCATATATTCCTGAATGGGACACAGATCGTTATCAATCATGTCGCAGTAGCGTACATTGACGGCGTATACACCGGCGGCGGGATATGCCATCGGCGGAGACGGAATTTCCGGCGTGGCAGTCGGCTCCGGTGTGGGAAGTGTCGGCGGTTCCGGCGTGATCCCCGCAGCAGCAAGCGCTTCTTCGATCACGCGCTCGGTATAGGCGATCATACGCTCATTGTTGACGCGGATCGGCTGTACCGTATAACTGTAAGACTGCCCATCAGTGGTTACGACCACCAGACGCAGCGCATACAAGCCGTCTGCAACCGTTGTCGTATCGAGCGTCGCCAATGCGCCGTCGATCACAGGTTCGCGCAGCGCGGCAGTTGCCGGAATCCAGGGAGCGTTTTCCGGAATGCTCAAATCGTTGTTTAGCTCAACGTATTCCAGATAGTAGAACGACAGGCTTTCCAGTGCAGCCGTCCCGACCACATCGCCCAACCCCCATACCTCGTTGACAGGCTGCGGAAATGTGATTTCGACACCCAAACGGACAGGCGTAGTATCGGACGGGGCTTCCTGTGCACTGACGACGGGAATGATCGCCAGCAGCGCAACCAGCATAAGAAAACGTACAACGCGTTGCATCATTGTTTTTCCTTTGTTTTCTAACGCTCGACTTGCAAGCGGGCTTCAAATGCTGCACCCGCTTCTGTCGGATAACGCATCACCAGCGCGATCGGATCAGTTGCGGTCAGCAAATCGGGCAGCAGTTCGCAGCCGAGTCCACTGCACACGAAATTGAGTTCACCAAGCACACTGTAGGAACCGTCTGCCGCTTGTTGAATGACGCTCGGCGGGATCGTGATCTCAAAGGTTGCGTCAGCGGTGACTGGCGTTTCAGAGACGACGGATTCCAGCGTGTAACGGATCGACGATGAATCGGCGGGCGCATTGGTGACAGGATCAGTACGCACGATCAATTCGTATCGCACGCCCCATTGATATGTGAACCCTTCGATCTGGCTGTAGAAGAACTGCTGTTCCCCTTCGATAGTGGCGATGTAGCACAACTGCGGTCCCACACCGGAGCAGAAGACTTTGTAGGGTTCCAACGTCATCGACAGCAGATTATCGGGCGCAGGAGGCAGCACCTGCGGTTCTTGCGGATTAGCGATCGGCGCAGTCGGCAGGATTTGCGGGAGTGCGACACGCACCACACGGATCGTGTTCGAGCCATTGTCACCGATGAGCACAAAACGCCCGGTCGGATCGAGCCTGATCGACGCAAAGCCGCCCATGCCTTGAATGGGAAGGCTAAACTGGGAAATCACGGTGAGCATGCCGCTTACAGGGCTGCGCGACAGAATAGTGACAGGCGTAAGCAGACTGCGACCGACCGCCCCTTCATGCGCGACATACACCAGCAGCCCACCCGAATCGACATCGAGCGACATCGGGCGATACGAAATCCCGGCTAACTGGAGCGGGAATCCATCCAGAACTGTGAGTTCCCCCGTTTCACCGTCAAAGGTGAAGCCGTGCAGTGCGCCGCTCTCCGTAATCACATACACATGATGCGCATCAGGCGTGATGGCGAGATCGCGGATAGGTTCATCAAAGTTCAAACTGGCAGCTAAATCAATCATAGGGGGTTGATCCTGCGCGACTGTGACCTGCTGTCCAGCAATCACAAGTAGAGCGAGCAGCACGGCAAATACCGAACGAAGCATTGAATATTCTCCTCTAAATGCGAGCGACGGAGTCTCTCCCTATTAAGCTTAACAAGGGTTAGGGTTATGGTATACTCTGCTGAGGTCGAGGAAATTCCTAGACTCGCGTGGTCATCGAGGCTGTTATGAACCCAGAAGCGAAGCTACCAACGATGCTGCGTGTCATCATCGTCGATGATCATCCTCTGGTGATTCATGGGCTGAAGGCACTTCTGGGAATGCTGGATGATTTCATCGTCGTGGGCGAAGCCACCACCGCTGAGCAAGCACTTATCCTGTGCGAGTCCGTCAAGCCGGATGTTATTCTGATGGACATCATCAAGCCATCGTCATTAGGCATGAAGCGTATGGCACAAGTCCACGAGCGTTATCCTCGTATCCCGATTGTCGCGTTGAGCGGCAGCAATGAAACCTCACTGGTGACCGCTGCGATACAGGCAGGGGCGACCAGTTATGTCCTCAAAAACATCACGATTGCGCGGCTTTCGGATGCGATCCGGGCTACGCTGGGCGGACAGAGTGTCATGTCACCCGAAGTGACTCACAAATTGGTGAATGCACTGACCCGTCCGACCCGCCATGACTATGATCTGACTGACCGTGAAACGGAAATCCTCACACTTTTGTGTAAGGGTCGTACCAACCTAGAGATTGCGAGTACACTCCATATCACCGTAGCAACGGTGAAATTCCACATGACCAACATCCTCGCCAAACTCGGCGCGACACACCGGTCGCAGGCGATTGCCATCGCGCTGGAACAGAAGATCGTATAACGAATGAAGGTATTCACCATCGATCTTATTCCTCATGATGCAGTTTGCGTTCAGCACACTAGAGGTTGTTAGCGTTAATGATGCCTCCAATGCACGATCTGATACACCCGCTGGGGAGAAATGCCATACTCGCTGGCGAGGTCGCTCAGCGACTCACCTTTTGCATAGCGGTGACGAATGGCTTCATTGCGGGAGACGTTAGGCTGCGCAGATTTGATTCCGGTGAGGGTGAGCATCCAATGCGCGCACTCGGACAATGATAATCGTCTGGGTTCGTATCCCGATGGGGTCCACAAAGGCTCGCTCGTGCAAATCTCCGCCGATTGGCTGCGTTCGAGCGCGTGGGTGGATCAGTCCGGCGCGCCGCAGACCAGCCTCGATGTGGATGCCTCCCGCCTCGTGCTGCTCGACCGCGCACCCGACGGAGACGCGAAAGAAGCACAGGGAGAGATTCCATTCTGATCGCAATTCGACAACTGAATAGTCCTCGCAGAGCCGCACCGCATGTGCGGCTTTTTTGATTACGCCAATACCGTTCGCAAAGATGTCCAGCAGGCATTTTGTAAAATTCAAAAGCATTCAAAATATGTTTTGTCGCTTAACTGACGTCCTCATGTCGTAGACATGACGTGATCTTCAACCCTACAATGCGGGAAGTCCATACCCTGAAAACGAGCGAACGAGGAAAACACGCGTGAAAATCAATGCGAACATGGTCAAGAAGTTACGCATCGCGAGGAGTTGGTCGCAAGAGCAGTTGAGCGAAGCCTGCGGACTCAGCCTACGCACCCTCCAGCGGCTAGAAAATGGCGGCAATGCGTCGCTCGACTCCATCCGTGTCTTGGCTGCCATCTTCGAGATCGACTCCAATGCGCTGATCCTCAATGAGAAAGAGGATCCCATCACCCCGCGTGATGCGGTCGAAAGAGGTCTGCGCCAGTATGCCAACTTTTCGGGCACGGCAACCCGCTTTGAGTACGGATGGTTTTTGCTTTTTGTGATGCTGGTGCTGGCGGCTTGCACCATTATCGATGAAAGAGCAGCCCAGATCACAGCCTTAATCCTCCTAGTGCCGTTCCTCGCCGCTGGCGCGAGACGACTGAATGCGGTAGGGCACAGCAGATGGTGGCAGTTGTTTTGGTTCGCGCCTTTTGGGCAGATCGCGGTCTTGGTCGTGATGTTTCAGGGCGAAAACCGCCGCTCCATTCAGCAGTTGACTCCTGCTATTGTGCTGCTGTCTTTGGGGCTGATTTTACCTGTGAGCGCTCAAGAGTTTGGGATGACTCTGCCTGAACCAACCGGATCGCCCGTCGGTTTTCGGCTGTATACCATTGTGGATGAAGGGCGCGAGGAAGTCTTCACGGAAGAAGAGGGGGACTTCCGCACGTTCCCGATGGCAATCTATTACCCTGCTGTGCCTGCCGCGGATGCTGTACCCGCGCCTTACACCACCGATGCCGAAAATGCTGCTTACAATACTGCCCTGATGATCCCGCCGGAGGTGTTCAACGCCATCACGGGACATTTGTACATCGATGCGCCGCTTGCACAGCATGAAGGCGGCTACCCTGTGCTGATGTTTTCGCCGGGATTCGGCGCACCGATCCGCTTTTACAGCACACTTCTAACCGAATTGGCGAGCCGAGGGTTCGTGGTGGCGGTCGTGGATCATCCCTACAGCCAGACGGTATCGTTCTTCCCCGACGATTCGGTGATCACGGCGAACGCGGCGGGATCGGATATGTCGACGAGTCAAGGGCTGAGCTTGATCCTGAATACGTGGGTCGAAGACACAATAGTTGCGCTCGATCATCTGTCGGAATTGAACGAGTCTGATCCTGTGCTGGCAGGTGCGTTTGACCTCGATCATGTCGGCGCATTTGGTCATTCCTTCGGTGGAGCGACTGCCGCGAATGTCTCGTTGGTGGATGATCGCGTACTTGCATCGATCAATATGGATGGCGAGGTGTTCGGGGATGCCGCGCAAGGGGTGACCAAGCCATTCATGGTGATGACCAGCCCTACCGACTTCAGCGACGAAGATTTGGCGGCAGTCGGGATGACGCGGCAAGATTTGGAAGACTATAGGGTGAAGTTCGATAACAGTGTCAATGGGGCGTTGTCGGCATCTGAAGCGCCATATTGGCTCTCGATTGCTGGAACGCTCCACAGCACCTACAGCATCGATATTGCGCTGCTTCGGAATCTGCTGCCGGAATACATCACACCGGAAATGGTCGGTACGATTGACGGTGCACGTGCCAACCAAGTTATCGCGGACTATACAGCGGCGTTCTTTGATATGTATCTGATGGGTGAAGAGTCCCCCCTGCTCGATGGAATATCGACGGATTACCCCGAAGTGGGATTCGTAACAGCGCCAAGCAGTGATCGAACTCATTGAGATGTTTCACGAGCAAAAAGATGAGGAAGATCGATGAGTACGTCGAGGATGTAGTGAGCGCCAAGAGGCGGAAACGGCGACGCGAAAGATCAGCCTGAGACGATCCAGTTCTAATCGCAGTTCCACAACTGAATAGTCCTTCCAGAGCCGCACCGCACGTGCGGCTTTTTGTTCTGTCCACCAGCCGTGAAGGGGTAGTTCTGTGTGAAATTCCCGCATCCCAGATACTTGACTCTAACCTGACCTGAGACTGTACAGTTGTTACGTTCGAAACTCGGTATTCAATTAGAGAAACGACCATGACAACCGCTAAAAAAGACAAGCGCGATACTCAGCCCGAACA
>JAPKMU010000113.1 GCA_026645745.1 Anaerolineae bacterium
CCGCCGAACGCACACTGATCAGCATCGCGCCGATCTTGATCCCCGCGACCGGGCGTTATCTGGTGATCATCAGTGATCTTCAGGATCGCCCCGCACCGATTCAAGGCGATATTGCCGTGCTGCTCACCGACGTGACCGGCTTGAGCGGTGTTGGAGCAGCGAACCTGAGCATCGACGCGAACGGGAATCTCGTCGTGAATCCGTTCCCGAATCAAGGCAGCGGGCTGATCTCGACGCCGATCCCCGGC
Source organism: Anaerolineae bacterium (assembly GCA_026645745.1). GTDB lineage: Bacteria > Chloroflexota > Anaerolineae > Aggregatilineales > Phototrophicaceae > Flexifilum. The sequence continues at coordinate 249 of JAPKMU010000113.1, forward strand.
TTCCCGACCTCGACTGTACCTGCGGGCGGCGGCGGCATTTCTCCGGCGAACTGCCCGAACGTCACGTATACCTGCGCGCAAATTCAAGCGGTCGGCGGTTCGTGCGACACCGCGCGCTCGTGCCTGCTTGCGGGAAATTCATCGCTTGACCCGGATGGCGACGGTACGCCGTGCGAAAACGTGCTCTGCCCGGGGAACTAACCCGCGTATTATAGGTGTCTAATCAGAGGATCAGGGTATACCCTGTCCTCTGATCTTTGTTTAACCTCACAATCTGCGAGACTTCCATTCGTTATGCCAGAACAATCACGTTATGACAGTACCCGCCGCGCATGGGAAACCATCTGGGATCAGGCTTCGGTTGAGGTAGAACTTGAAGCCGTCGAATATGCCCGCTCGCGCGAGACGATCAATGCTTATCTACCGTATTTGCCCAAAGACGCGCCGATCCTCGAAGCGGGGAGCGGCTTAAGCGCCGTCGTGATCACGCTCCGCAAGCAGGGTTACAACGTGATGGGGTTGGATTACGCCGTGAACGCGCTCGAAACGTCGCGCTCGCATGATCCGACGCTGCCGTTGTTCGCGGGGGATGTGCATCATCTTCCCGTGCGCAGTAATTCGCTTGGTGCGTATCTTTCGTTCGGCGTGTTGGAGCATTTTGAGAGCGGAATGCACGCGCCGCTGGTAGAAGTCCACCGTGTGCTGAAACCCGGCGGCATCTTAATCCTCACGATCCCGTATCCCAACGTGGTCAATCAACTGGTGGCACGGCGGCGCAAGCTGTCGGGCGCGAGCGTGCTGACCGACGATGATTTTTATGAAAGCACGTACAACCGCGACGCGTTGATCCGCGAAGTGACCGCTGCCGGGTTGACGGTGCTCAAAGCCATCCCGACAAGTCACAGTTATACGCTGTGGGGCTTAGGCGGGATTTTCCGCGCGCCGGGGTATTACAAGACCAGCGCCGCCGCCGAAACGCTCGGTAAGGTGCTGCGCGTGGTGCTGCCTTGGGCGTTCAACTTCACAACGCTGATCATCGCCCGTAAAGACAAATGATGCACACGAGCTATCCTCACCCCCCGCCCCCCTCTCCATCGCAAGCGATAGAGAGGGGGAGCAGATCAGTTGTTTTTCTCCCCTCTCTAACCGAAGGTTGGAGAGGGGCTGGGGGTGAGGAGCAGTACGTCAAACTAGAAGTGTCGTCCTCTGAACTGTTGACGGAGAGGGGCGGGACGCGCAGCGTCCGGGGTGAGGGCAAAGCAGCAAGTGTTGAATACCGGACAAACCCTCCGCTCCCCTCATGGGCTGGGGGTAAGGAATAATGCCCACGCTTTCCGTCGTAATCGTCAACTACAACACACGCGCTGATCTGCAAGCGTGTTTGAGCGCGCTTGACGCAAGCACAATTTCGGCAGAAGTAATCGTCGTGGACAATGCCTCGAAAGACGGCAGCGCCGATATGGTGCGCGAACATTTCCCGCATGTCACGCTGATCGAGCCGGGGCGGAATACGTGGTTTTGCGGCGGAAACAACATCGGGATCGATGCGGCGCACGGGGACTATGTGCTGCTGCTCAACCCGGATACGGTGATCCCGCCGGATGCCCTCAGCATGATGATGGACTTCATCACCACGCATTCGGAATATGCCGGGGTGACGATGCAGCTTCGTTATCCGAACGGGGAGATTCAAAAGACATGCTCACGGATTCCGACGTTCGCGTATCTGCTGCTGACGCAGACGCCGATCGGGTGGGTGCTGCGATCCGCGAAGAAGCGCGCCGCCGCGCATCACTGGTACGACGACGAAGGATGGAATCGCACGACGGATTTTGATGTTCAGGCTGTCCCCGGTTCGTGTACGCTGATGCGCCGCGCGGAAATTCGCCTGAATGATGCGCTTTTGTTGTATTTCCCCGAAGAAGATTTAGCCCGCCGCACACATGGGCGACCGTTTCGCTTTTTGGCGAGCCGGCACATCCTCCACCGCGAAAAAAGTGCGACCCGCTCCCCGCTTGCGATGCGGATTTATTTTCAAGACATGATCACCTACACGCGGACGTATCACGGCGCGGCACGGGCGGCGCTGTTGTGGTTGTGTTCGCGTCCGCTCAAATGGGGGCTTGAGATGAGTTGGAAGATGAAGGGGAAACGCTAAAGATATTCGATGTGATTCTTCATCTCGGCGGCAGTCATCGCGCCGCAGATCAATTCCAACCCACGCACCCAATCCCCGATGGTAGTGTCAAAGTGTCGTGCGATGATGATCCCTGCGTGGGGTATGCCTTCGGCATGGAGGCGCAAAAAATCGTGATCAAAAGTACACACAACGCGCCCCATTTCTGAGGCGCGCTGTAAATGGTTGATGTCTACGTCGCCTAACAGGCGCAGATCGCGCACGGTGACCGCATCAATACCCCTGCTGCGCATCTGTTCGGCAACAGCTACCTGAACGCCTTCATCGAAGTACAGGCGAATGTCGCTGTCCAAACCCTTTTTCCTTCGCTTCGAGGATCAGACGATCGTTTTCCTCTATTTGTGCGTCGATTTCGTCCTTGTGATCATAATAGTAGGCTAACGCCGCATAAACCTGTGCAAGCGAAATCTGCAACTGTTCCGCCAGTTCTTCCGGTGTGTACTTGCGGTGATGGGCTGCTACATCCTGCACCATAAGAGTCGTGCCAGCGATGATCGGACGCCCACTGCGGATATTCGGGTTTGACACAATCGTGTCGATGGACAGTACCGTTACATCACTCATTGTTATCACTTTCGCAACCAGCCTTCGTTTCATCATATCAGAAAGGGGCGCTTGTGGGGGATAGATTTTGCGCCCTCGCGCCTTTGCGCTAATGTTAGGCGGCTCTCTTCGTTCCGTTTGATTCCGGCGTAGGACTTCATCCGATATGTACACCTCTTTTCAATCGCCGTTCTCATGGCGCTACGGCACCGCGTTGATGCGTCAGCTTTGGTCAGAACACGAAAAGCGCCGCCTGTGGCGTCGGATTTGGCTGGCATTGGCGGAGGCGCAGCACGCCGCCGGGTTGGTCACTGCCGATCAGGTGGAGGATTTGCGGCAGAATGTCGACAGCATTGATCTTGACCGTGCCGCCCTGATTGAGGCGCAAATTCATCATGATCTGATGTCGGAAATCCGTGTATATGCCGAACAGTGTCACATCGGCGGGGGGATCATTCACCTCGGCGCGACCAGCAACGATATCGAGGACAACGCCGACGCGCTCCGCTTACGTGACGCTTTCGATCTCCTCCTACCACGCCTTAGCGCGATCTTGCAGCGCCTTGCGCATCGCATCGAAAAAGAAGCTGACCGCGTGTGCATGGCATTTACGCATCTCCAGCCTGCCGAGCCGACCACCGTCGGCTATCGACTGGCGCAGCACGCGCAAGACCTCTTGAGCGATTATCAAACGCTCGCCCGCCTTCGTGATGGCATTCGAGGAAAAGGCTTCAAAGGCGCGGTTGGCACAAGCGCAAGTTATACCGTTCTGCTGGCGGGAACGCCGCTCACGCCCGCCGAGATGGAGCGCCGCATTATGGACTCGCTCGGATTAGATGCGTACCCGATCACCGGGCAGACCACACCGCGCCGCCAAGAATGGGAAATTCTCAACGGGCTGGCAGGGTTCGCCATGACTGCCTATAAGTTCGCCTTCGATCTGCGCCTGCTCCAGTCTCCGGGAATCGGTGAATGGGGTGAACCGTTCGCATCGGGGCAGGTTGGCTCATCAGCGATGCCCTTCAAACGCAACCCGATCCACGCGGAAAACATCGACAGTCTCGCGCGTTATCTCGCCGCGCTTCCGCGCATCCTGTGGGATAATGCCGCGCATAACTTACTTGAGCGCACACTCGACGATTCCGCTAACCGTCGGATCGTGCTGCCAGAAGCATTCCTGACCGCCGATGAACTGCTCACACGGTTAGGGCGCATCATCGACGGGCTGCGTTTGGATACGCTGGCAATTGAGCGCAATTTGAGCGTGTACGGCGTGTTCGCCGCGACCGAGCGTTTGCTCATGGAGGCGGTGCGCAGCGGTGGAGATCGTCAAGCGCTGCATGAAATCATTCGCTCACACAGCTTGACGGCATGGGAGGCAATCCGTGAAGGACTGCCGAATCCGCTGGCAGAAACCTTAAGCGCTGATCCGCGCCTTGGTTTGCCGTCCGAACAAGTGCGTGAACTGCTGGATGCGTCGGCGCATATTGGCGATGCGCCGGAGCGCGCCCGCGCGCTTGCCCGCCAGATTCAAGAGGTGCTGCCAGTGGATTAAGCAAGCCCCCCTTCTCCGTCGCAAGCGATAGAGAAGGGGTAAGGCGCTTTGTTTTCGCCCCTCTCTAATTTTCGGTTACAGAACTTTGAATGTTCTTTGCTAAAAAGCCGCCCTATGCTTCAAATGACACCCTGTGCACTTGTGTGAACCATAAAATACCACTAAAATCCCTTGAACACCCAACTCCACTCATTCGGTGATTCTACCAGTGAGGTACAGCGGCGCAAGCAGACCCAATATGAATGCTTGGGGCGGGAGAAAACTGTCTTTGAGGGAGAGGAGAGTCACCTCATGATTGAATTAGAAGCCGCGAATTTTTATAAAGTGCGTTCCTTGTTTGAGCCGCTCATGGCGCATCAAATGTTCTGTGCAGGGGTTTTGGAAGGTCTCTACAAAGGTCGCGTCTTCGTCGATAATGCAGATACCCCCAAAAGCGCCTTTATCGCACAAGGCGGTGTGTGGTGGTTTCTCGCTGGCGACGCTGACAATGCAGCTTTCAACCAAGCGCTTAACAGCGCCCTATTCAATCGCACCGTTACCGGTGAAAAAGGTTGGGGCGGGATGCTGGTGTGTCATCCAGAAAACTGGGATGCGCAAATTCCTGTGATATTTGCCCCACACATTCCCATCACGACACAACGACTGCATTACACCTGTCAACATCTACAAGTCGATTGGCGTTCTCAGATTCCCGATGGCATAGAAATACGGTTTGTCGATCAATCGCTAATCGAAGATGGAATTGAAGTGCAGGGCGCAGCGGATATTCTAGAAGCGCGGCAAGAGGCGATTGAACCTGATCGTCGTGCGTTCGGCTATGTTGCGATCCATCGGCGTGAAATCGTGGCTTCTTCCGTCATCAACTGTATCGTTAACAAAGGCGGCGATATTGGGTTGTTCACAAATCCTGACCATCGCAGACGTAACCTCGCCTACCTCACTTCGGCTGCTGTGATCGAATATGCGTTTTCACATGGGCTTGAGATGGTTCATTGGAACTGCGAATCTTTCAATATCGGGTCGATCCGAACTGCCGAAAAACTAGGGCTTCAATTCAGCCACACGCATTCAATGTACATCCTCATTTTGAATCCTGTACGCCACGAACTCAATCGGGCATGGTCGTACTATGATGCGGGACAGTATGAACAGGCGATGGCAGTATGCCTGTCCGAAAACGCGCCTGTTCACCCCGAAGCTCACTATATTGTGGCACGCTGCCATCTAGCATCCGGCAATCATGATCGCGCAGTTGAGTCGCTGGTGCTTGCCGTTGAATCTGGTTGGGATTCAGTTGATGAGATGCAAGCGGATTTCGTCACATTGACGAATCACCCCTCATGGCAAATGCTTTTGGGGCAGGCTCAGAGAAATGCTTTGGCAAATCTCTCTTGAAGGTAAGCGTGTGTGGAGTCCTGTCTCTGCACACGCTTACCTCTAGCCCAGACACCGACGAACGTTTTGTCTGCGACGGACAAGGGGAAAGCGTTTTTCCTAATCCTTATATGGCTCAGCGAAGAAGCCGAAATCGATGTAAAACGCGCGCTGACCTTCGTGAGTTGTTTCGCCGTGATCCTTGAAAATGAAGACCGCCGGGTGATGCCGCTTGATCCGCTTCTTAAACGTGTTCCACTGCGACTTTGAAGGCGTGGCTTCGCCTTCCGGCAGGATGAAATACGCCGGATTGAACACCGCCCGGAAATGATTATCCTCGTATGCGATCAGGCGGATCAGGTGTGTTTTCGGCGGCGTCTGAAACGGGTTGGTCAGCATTTCCTCCGCGACCTTATGGGCAAACTCCGGGGAGGATTTTCGGAAGTGGGGCAGATCGGTCATGTGGGACTCATTTCGCGTGATGAATTGACCCGATCATATCACCAACATGCCCTCCCTGTGACGGTGTATTCGCGTTATGCTGGCAGTATCCGCACAGATCAGGTCAGAACGACATGGATGATGCAGCCTATCTGAATCAGACACTCGTCGATCAACTCAAAAAAGCGCGCACAATCCGATCAACCAGCGTTGAAACCGCGTTTCGGACGATCCCGCGCCATGTGTTTCTGCCCGATTCACCGCTTGAGCAGGTTTATACCGATGCGGTTGTCCCCACCAAATTCGAGGCAGAACAGGCGATCAGTTCGTCGTCGCAGCCGTCGATGATGGCGATCATGTTGGAGCAGGGCGCATTTAAGCCGGGAATGCGTGTCTTGGAGATCGGCGCGGGAACGGGCTACAACGCGGCGCTGATCGCGTCGATTGTCGGTGAAAACGGGCACGTCACCACGATTGATATTGATGAGGATATTGTCGCGGCGGCACGGGAGCATCTCGCGGCGGCGGGCATGGCGCATCGTGTGACAGCGGTTCAAGCAGATGGGTGGGCGGGCTATCCCGAAAATGCGCCGTATGATCGCATCCTGTTGAGCGTACAGGCGCATGATCTCTCGCCTGCGTGGGTAGACAGCCTCAATCAGAATGGGCGGCTGATCCTGCCGCTCGATGTTTGGGCGGGAGCACAGCTTTCGATTGCGTTCATGAAGAAAGGCGAAGCGCTCGTGAGCCTGTCACTCGTTCCGTGTGGATTCATGCCTCTGCGCGGTGAATCAGCAGCCGAACCGGGGGAACTGGTATGGATGGGCGACTCCACGCGGCAGATCGGGCAAATTGCGCGGACGCACACGCTGGACACATGGGATCGGCTGATGCGCGAACCGCACACCGATCACGATTCCGGGGTAAACAGTGCGCCTTACCTGCTGGCGAACAGCGGATTCTGGTTATGGTTGGCAAGCCGTGTTGATCAAGCGGTCGAGGTGATGGCGAAAGATGAGGCAGTCGGATCACTACCGCCGCTGTTGGGCAAGCCGGGTTCCTATGTGCATACGATTGGGCTGGCGAGTACGAACGGCTTGGCGCTGTTGATGGGTGATCCGCGCACTCGTGAAAGTATGGGGGTGTGGGTGCGCTCGTGGGGCGAAGTCGCGCCGCTGAACCTGTTGATCGGCTCACTGCGCCAGTGGAACCGAGCGGGGCAGCCGGACGCGCGCAATCTCAAGATCGCGGCGTTTCCGGTGAGCGCTCCACCGAAAGATATACGCGGCGCGGTGACGGTCACGAAAGCGCACTTCCGCTACTTGTTGAAGTGGTAGAGCTGCCCCGCACAGGATCGCGCCGCTAGTTGTTTTCATCCTTGAGCAACGGCTTTTCAGTCACGAGATCCATACCCAAAGCATGAGCGGTTGCCTGAGCCTGTTTATGGATGAGCAAAGCGACAGACCAAACAATTTCAAGTGCAAGCGAGAGCGGCACAATTTGCAGTTTATCCAGCTTGTCGGTACAAACCATTTCAGCAAGACGGGTGTAAATGAGTGCGTATTCACCAAAATGGTCGCGGGGATTCTGTCGTTCTGACAAATCCAGTTCACCCCGCAGTTGTGCCGTTGTTCGATCCCAAAGTCCTTGGTAGAGCTTGTCCGTTGCCTGACTGTAAAGGGTTGGCGGCGCATTGACGACCGCGGCTTTGAGCGCTTCAACAAACTGCTTGCGTGTGATGATGCCTTGAATGCGCGCTTCGATCCAACTGTCTGTTTTCCCCAGACGGCGGTATTTACCGCCGACACGCTCAAGCGCTTGATTCAGTGCCTCTTCTGCGTCGGCTTGGTCATCTTCTTCAAGGCGTTCTGCTCCGACCTGTGCGAGCCACACCTTGAAGGGTTCTGCTTTTGGTGAAGGGATTGACTGGATCAGGCGCAGGGTTTGTTCGGTATTGATGATATCGGTTAGGCGCATCTTGCCGTCTTGTGCACGCAGTTTCAACCTATCACAATTTGTGAGAGTTTCATTCCCTTCTTGCTTTGTTAACCGCTCTTTGAGTGTTGACCAATACGTTTGTGCCCGTTTGTAGTCGAGGTTGAGCAGTTCCGCTACGATGTCGATTACGCTAAAATACCATTCACCGTTGTGCCATTCACGACGAATATTCTGAGAGTTCACGCTGGAAGAACGATCATCGGGAAACATTGGAAGTGTCATCAACGGCGCTTTCACGTAATTATCAATGGTAGATTGAATTTATACCGATTGGCATCATATGTCAAGGACACTTCGTAACCGATTTCTCGAACTGCTGCTCGAAAAAGAACGCCGCGAAAATCGGCGTGTGACCCAAAAGGAAATCGCTTATGCGACGGGGATCAGTCAGCAGGCGCTGACGGGTTGGGTTCACAATAATGTCACAAAATTCGAGGCGGGTATTGTTGAACGCCTTTGCGAGTATTTCAAATGCGATCTCTGTGATTTGCTCTATTTTGAGCAGTCCCCTGATGAGAGTGCCTCTCCGCCGGATTAAACCGTAGGGTAAACGCCACAACTCCGAAGCGTGTCTCACCGTATAATGATTGTGGCTGAAACACTTGAGCCGCTTCTCAAATCAAATAAGGAGACGCGATGAGACGTTTTCTGCTGGCGCTGGTTATGCTTCTGTTGGTCGTGGCGATCCCAGCCGCCGCTCAGGACGATGCCCCCACCCTCGATCAGGTAACGGGGTTGGCACGGTACTATCCTGCTTCCTCCCCACTCTTTTTGAGCTTTCGCGTGGACGACGCCTATATTCAAACGTGGAGCGATTTGATCGAGCGTTTGAATCAGCAGCTTGATTTAGGTCTTGATGGTACGTTAGTTGAGGAGCTTGATCGGGGACTCATGCGCGGGTCAGGCGGAGACTTTGACGAAATGATCCGCTCATGGCTCGGCGGAACCGTCGCCTTCGGCATCACCAACCTTGTTGATCTGACCGATGATAAGCCAGAAAATGACTCGCTGACTCCTTGGTTGATCGCGCTCGACGTGACCAACCGCGATGAAGCCACCGCTGTTTGGCGTCAACTTTTGCAATTCGGTGATTACACTGTCGAAGAAACCGACGCTTACACCCTGTTTGATCCCGTGCCGCGCCCGTATTACGGTTCAGAACCGCTCGTGATGATCACCGACGATGCGCTGTTCATCGCCAGTGTGAGCGGCGCTCTGCCCGTCGTCGGTGCGCCGGCGCTCGATCAAGAGCCGCAGTTCAGCGAAAATCTCGCACAACTGCCGGAGCCGACGTACAACGGCGTGATGTTCCTCAACTTTGCCGCCCTATACCCGGTTATGCTTCAGTCCTCCATGAGCGGCTTGACGGGCGCGTCGGCGCAGTCGATGGATCAACTGATGGACATGGTGAGCGGACTCACGAGCGTGCAGGTTTACGGCTTCACTATTCTGGATGATGACTCACTGGTGATGGATGCGGTGCAGCCCCTCCCTGATGCAGATGCGTTGGCGGCGGCGGGCTACCCTGATATTGACTACAGCACGTATGGCGTGGTCGATCCCGAATTTGTGCAGTATGTCCCCAGTGGGACGACTCTCGTGTTCCAGATGTCGAACTTACGCCGCTACATCGAAGACGCGGAACGTTCTTTCGCTGCCGCAGTTGAACTGCAAATGCAGATGATCGAAGGAACCGGGATTAGCCCGGAAGAAGTGGAGCGGCAGCTTCGGCAGATGGAAATGGCGGGCGAGTTCCTCGAAGGCTTGACAGGACTTGACCTCCGCGACGATGTGATTTCGTGGATGGATGGCGATTTCGTGCTGGCGCTCAGTTTGAATCCGGCATTTGCCGAAGCAGTGGCAGGCGAAACTATGCGCACGTTCCCGTTCCCCGTCGAATTTGCGATGATCGTCGATGCTGAATCGAACCCCGAAGCGGCAGCGGCAGCGGTCGCCGGATTGGGTGATGTCGCGGAAAACTTCCTCGGTGAAACGGGCGATGTCACGGTCACACAAGAGACAATCGGCGGCGGTGAAGCATGGGTGATCACGGTCGATGACAGCATGGTTGAACCCTTCGATATCGTGATCGGCAGTGATGAGCATGTGTTCGTGATCGGCACGCGTGAAATGGCGCGTCACGCACTTGCGCCGGATGGCGGACTCAACACCGACGCGGCGTATCAAGCGGCGCAGGCATATGTGCCGGATAACGCGGTGCTGGCGGCGTACATCCTCGGCGATTCATTCCCAACAATTCGGGAAATGTTCGAATCGACGATGATGGACTACGAACTTCAACAGCTCGATTTAATCTTCGCCCTGTTCGGTCAAAGCAGCATGAGTGCGTGGTACAGCGACGAAGCCGCCTATATGCGCGGTGTGCTGACCCTGCCGGGAGAATAACACGAATTTTGCCCCCCTCTCTCTATCGTTTGCGATAGAGAGAGGGGGGTGAGGACTATCTACTGTGTGAAGTGGATCGACTCCGCAATTTGCGTGATCAGGTCGGTGTATTGGTCAAGCTCTCCAAGCGCCGATGAAGCTGAAAGCAGCGCATATACCCCCGGTGAGACTGCCAGCGCCGTAAATGATCCGTCGCGCGCGGCAGTCGAAACCTGACTTCGCGCCGCATCGCGTGACCCGATGGTGAACGTCTCCAGCATGCCGATGGTGTACACCTCAAGACTCAACTCGCGCCGTCGATTCTCCAAAAAATCAACGACTGTACTCGCATCTTCCATGATAAGAATGCGCAGCGTGAACTCACCGCTGTCGTAAGCTGTCAGCCCGGTTTGCGGATCAGGGATGTTACGCAGCGCCTCGATTCCGTTGTGCAAGTCCACCATAAACAGCGCTCGATCCGCCGGATAGGTGACGAGAATCCAGTCGGGCGGATACATGAACTCAACGGGGGCGCTCGTGGGCGGATACAGTGCCATATTCGGCTGTAGTGTTGTGTCCAACGTGGGCGGATCGATGACGCCGCGTATGCCGATGCTGGCAAGCACCGCGCGGGCGGTCGGTATCCACAGCTCAAGCGCCCCCGCCGGAGCGAACAGCGCGACTGCTGCCGCGTCAGTTTCGCCGTAGCCCTCAACACGCGCAAACGCGCCGAGTCCGCTGGGCAATTGCAAGACCACTTCATACACCGGTCGCCCGTTCTCGGTCAAACTTCGGCTGTCCGTCACACCTGATTCTTCCGGCGGCACGTTGTAGATGCCGAGCAAAATCTGCGCCTTGCTCTCAAAATCGAGTTCCGCCGGAATCGTGCGGAATTGATTCACATCGAAGAAGCGGATTGACGCATACGGCGCATCGGCTGTTTGTGTAACATCTCCGCGATCCGCATCCGTCGAAAGGTGAAACTCGGCGGCAGCGGCGGCGCTGGTCGAAAACTCAGCCGCCCATCCTGCCGGGATGCCGACCGAGTAGCGGTTATCAGGCGTGCTCAGGCGGCGATCCAACGGTACAAGGTCTTGTGCAGCCGCGCTGCTGATGCACAGGAACACAAGCAAGATCGCATAACGTCGCATGGGTTGACTCCAGCCACACATACAAAACTCAAAGCAAAGAGGGTTGTAGCATAAACCACATTGCTCCACAGTAGGCAAGTCTGCCATAATCATTCCGCACATCTTATGTGAATGAACAAGGAAGCCGACCTATGCACATCCTCGTAATTGGCGGCGCGGGCATGTTGGGTCGCGCTGTTCTTCGGACACTCATCCAAAACGGGCACACCGTCAAGAGCTTTGATCTTCAACCTGCACCCGATGACGAGGTGAGTTCACTCATCGGTGATATTCGTGACGCCGCCGCTGTGACGAGTGCCTGCCGAGGCGTGGATGCCGTCATTCATACCGCTGCCTATGTCAATCAGAATCCAGCGCCGCAGCCGATCATGCGCGCCGTGAATGTGCAGGGAACAAGGCATGTGATCAATGCCTGTCAAGCGGCGCGCATCCCGCGCTTGATCTATATCAGTTCAATTGATGTGGTGTTCGACGGGACGCCAATTGTGAACGGCGACGAGACTCTGCCGTATCCCAAACATCATCTCGATTATTACAGCGAAACCAAAACACTGGCGGAACAAGATGTGATCGCCGCCAACGGCACAAGCGGCGTGATGACGTGCTCACTGCGAGCGGCGGGTATTTACGGCGAACATGACCGCCACCGCTTCCCAAATGTGATCCCGCGCACGGCGAAAAGCGGCAAATATACGATCATCGGTGATGGATCATCCAAGTGTAATCATGTGTATGTTGGCAACATGGCGCACGCCGCCGCGCTGGCAGTCGAGCGGCTTGATGAAAGCAGCCCGCTGGCAGGTCAAGCGTACTTCATCACCGATCACGCCGAATCGAACTTTTTTGCGTTCTTCAAGCCGTTTCTCGCGGCGCTTGGCATCCACTACACCGAATCGGTTATGGCAGAAGGGACGGCGATGATGCTGGCACGCGCCGCCGAGCAGTGGCATCGCATCCGGAGAGGTTCGCCGCCCGTGCTTTCGCGTTATGCGGTCGCGGCGACGGCGCGCAATTTCTGGTTTAATCATGAGAAAGCCGCGCGCGATTTTGGGTATGCGCCGACGATCAGCGAAGCCGAAGCGCTGGATCGCACCGCTGCATGGGCGCGCGAACACCTTTTGCCATGAGTTGAGTTCTAAATCGATGATTTTCAATTTAGGACGTATCATCAAATTAATGATCGCGAGTTGAAGGGGAACGCTATGAGCTACAAGATTTCTTGGCTGCTCGAAAACCGGATTCTCCTGATTTCTTATGATGGGGTGCTGAGCAAAGTCGATCTCCAAACCTATTTGGCGGAATCGATGGACATGCGCGACCGTGCCAATGCGATTTTGACGGAAGGTGGACCGTTCGTGCATACGATCACCGATGCGCGCCGGATGACCAGAACTGAGCTTTCGTTAAACGAAGCGCTCAAGACCATGCGAATCGTCCGCAATCAGCGGGTGGGTTGGACGGTTTATATTCCGGCTAAAAAACTGGATATGTTCTTCGCCACGTTAGGGCATCAATTCGCTGGCGTGCGTTATCGCAACGCGGAATCTATCGCAGAAGCGATTGCTTTCCTCAAGACGGTCGATGAGACGCTGGCGCACTTCACCTATGTGGGTGAAGATGCGCCTGCCTCAACCGCCGCTAATTCGTGATCTGGCGCTACTTCTCGCGCTCGACTTGAGGCGGTTTGGCGTACAGCCACCAAAATACCGCTTGTGGATAGACCGCCTCAAGCCCGCTTGCCCATACGAACGGCGCAGGCTGGATATAACGGCGCAAGCGTCCATCGACTTTTTTCGCTTCGGTGACAATCGCATCGACGGGCTGATCTTCCGCGCGCAGCGCTTCGATGATCTCTTGTACGATGGTGCGGCGGAGCGTCTCCGGTTGATAATTTCCGCCGCAGGTGCGCGGGCGTTCGGCGCATTCTTCAAAGAAGGTGTTCATCGCCTTGAGGCGCGAAAACGCCTCTTGAGTCAGCTTTTCGTCGTAGTGTTTGCGCCATTCGCGCCGCGTGTGATCATGCTGATCACGGATTTTTTCTAGTTTGTCGCGCTGGTCGGGCGTCATGCTGTCGGCTTGAGCGCTCAAGCGGCGCAAACGCAGCAGGAGTGCGCCAATCGT
>JAPKMU010000114.1 GCA_026645745.1 Anaerolineae bacterium
CCGCTGACGAATATGCGGCGCGCGATTGCCGATCATATGGTGATGAGCCGCCGCACATCGCCGCATGTGACGACGGTGTTTGAGGTCGATCTCACGGCGGTGCTGAAACACCGGCAGGAGAACAAGGCAGCATTCGAGCGGCAGGGCGTGAATTTGACTCTGACGGCGTATTTCGTGTCTGCCTCGGTGGATGCGCTCCGCGCCGTGCCGAACTTGAATGCCCGCTGGACGGATGAAGGCATTTACCGGCTGTACACCTACAACATCGGAATCGCGGTGGCGATTGAGAACGGCTTGATCGTGCCGGTGATTCACAATGCACAGGATTTGAATCTGCTCGGCATGGCGCGGGCGGTGAATGATGTTTCGGCACGGGCGCGGAACAAGCAGCTTAAGCCCGATGAGGTGCAGGGCGGGACGTTCAGCATCACCAATCACGGCGTAAGCGGGAGCTTGTTCGCTATGCCGATCATCAATCAGCCTCAGGTTGGGATTATGGGGGTGGGCATGATGGAAAAGCGCGTCAAAGTGATTGACGACATGATCGCTGTTCGCCCCTGTGTCTACGTTTCGCTGACGTTTGATCACCGTGTTGTCGATGGCGCGCAAGGGGACGCATTCCTGAGTACGCTCAAAACCCGGCTCGAAAGCTGGAAATAAGCATTTTGGTGGACGTAAAAAGGGCTGACCCGCCATTTGCGGAGATGCCCTTTTTCGCGTAGGCTGAATCATGTGATGTGCAAAACTATGAGGAGGCTCTCCCAATGCTCAAGCGACTCGGACTCCTGCTTCTTTTGATCGCCGTAATCGGGACTACGGCGGCATTTCAACAGATTTCGCCTGTCCCCGGTACTGAAAACCCCCTTGCAGCGATCACCTATCCGCCGCCTGTGTACACGCTGCGCGGTCAAGTTGATATTCGCGGTACGGCTTCAATCGAGGGGATGACCAGCTACTTTTTGGAAGTGACGCCGCTGATCATTCCGGTTGATCCCACGCAAGTTTTCGATGAAATTTGGCTGCCCATCTCAATGGCAAGCAGCACCTCGGTGTTTGACGGCGTGCTCGGTGTGTGGGATACGACGATTTACGATGATGGGCTGTATTCGCTGCGTATGACAGTGACGACGCCAGCGGGCAATATCGTCTCGCTCGTCAGCCCGCTGCGGGTTGAAAATGTGCTGCCGCCGTTCCTCACGCCTGAACCGGGCGGGGTCATCGTTGTGCCGCCCGTCGTCGTCACGCAAGACCCCGGACAGGTTAGCCCGCCGATTGCCTCCGTGCCCACAGGGACGGCGACGGTGAACGGCAATGTCCGCACAGGTGACACGACGGCGTATACGGTCGTGACAGCGCTCCAGCCGGGGCAAACCGTCGAAGTGATCGGCATCAGCAATACCGGATCGGGCTGGTGGTATATTCGGCTCGCAGATGGGCGCGAAGGCTTCGCTGCGCCGAGCATTCTCAACGTGATCGGCGATACCAGCGGACTGCCGCTCATCGCGCCGCCCCCGCCGCCTGTTGTTCAGCCGACGGCAGTTCCGACCAGCGTTCCGGCAAGCGCGCCCGATGCGATTATCGCCAATGTCCGGTTTGACCGCGCATTGGTTCAGGGGCAGGCGTTCCAGATTTTCGTCACACTGCGCAATATCACCGGTGTTTCGATGCCGAATACAACGGTCGCGTGCAACTTCACGCCGCAGAATCAGATTTTCGGCGCGGAGACGGGAACGATTGGTCCGAACGGTCAGGTGGATGTGGCGATCACGGCACGGTTGGACAGCGGCGGCGGCGCGAATACGACCGCGAACTGCGCCGTTGACGTGAACAACCTTGTTGCCGAAGCGAACGAAGGCAATAACTTCTTCAACTTAACCGTACCCGTCGGCACGTAAACGCGGCAGTCTCACAAAAATCATGATGTAGACGGGGCGCATCCTCACCTTGAGGCGCGCCCCGTTTTGTTTGGGAGGGGGGAATCCCATGAGCCGATTTTTTGTTCTTGCGCTGGTGCTGTGCGTACTCGGCTTATCGGCAGTGGTCGGTCAGCGCGATGCGGAGACTTGCCCGGAGTTCGTCCATACGGCGCTTCACGCGGTCGCGTCCGTGTGCGAGGGGATTGAGCGGAATCAAGTATGTCATGCGAGTTTCCGCGTTGACGCTGTTGCGCGTGAACCTGACACGCCGCTCTCGTTCGCGGTTGGGGAGAGCGTCGGCATCGATCAGGTTGTATCGCTGCGGCTCAGTCCATTGGATCAAGCGCGCGACGAATGGGGTGTCGCGCTGCTGCGCGTGCAAGCGAATCTGCCGGATACGCTTCCCGGTCAGAATGTCACGTTCGCGGCGTTTGGCGATACTGAACTCACGCCGCTCTTGAGCGGCGACCCTGTGCATTATGGGCAGACGTTCCGGTTGCAAACGCGAATCGGCGGGATCACATGCAGCGGGGCGGCGCTCGACGGACTCCTGATTCAGTCGCCGGAAGGATCGCGGCGGGTGGCATTGACGATCAACGGGGTTGATCTGGAACTGGGATCGACGATTTTTGTGCAAGCGGTCGCGGGGGATGTGATGACGATTCGCACCCTCGAAGGCTCGGTGATCGTGCGGACGGCTTACGGCAGCAGCATTGTGCTTGCCGGGTCGGAGGTCACGATACCGATGAACGATGAGCTTGAGCCGGGCGGCGCGCCTGCTTTGCCAATCGCCTATGAACAGGAAAACCTGATCGCGCTGCCGCTTGACCTGCTCGACACGGTGATCGCGCCCGCCGCACCGCTCACAGAAGCATTGCTGGATACGGTCATCGAGACGATTCAGATGGGCGATTTGGACGATCTGCTCGAATTGGCGGTACTAGAGGAAGTCAGCGATCCGATTCTCACGAGCGTACCCGCTGTGATCACCGCGCTGCCGCCGCTTGTGCCGACGTTGATCGCGCCTTTGCCGACGTTAATTCCGCCTTTGCCGACGCTGCCGCCAATCCTGCCGACGTTGATTCCGCCGTTACCGACACTGCCACCGATCCTGCCAACGTTGATTCCGCCTATACCGACTTTGCCGCCGATTCTGCCGACACTGCCGCCGTTGTTCCCGAAGTGGACTCCACGCGGCTGATAAGGTCACTCAACCTAAACGATTGGCAAGCTCGATAAGTTGTTCGCGGGTGGTAGTCGATAACCAGCTCAATTCCTGCCTGTAGTACAGCCGCTGCAAGAAATTGAACAGGGCACCGGGCGTCGCCACATCAGGACGATGTAGAGAAGGACCGAGCGCGACGATCTCTTCAGCGGTGGCTTTTGGCGTAGCAAGAGTCAAGCGCACAACAGGATAAATCTCCGTCGTTACGATTTCCGTATCAATCCGAGAAACACGCATCTGTTCAAGGGTTCGGGCGATGGGCTGTCGAGAGTCGTAACTCCGGTAGGACTCAAGCCGAGCAGGGATGATACGGGCGGCAGCCTCAGCTTCATCCGCTGTCGAATACACGAAAGCAACCTGAAGAATCTGCTCGGTTTCGCTGACAATGCTGGCGAACATCATGATCTCAAACGGAGGCAGTGTTTCGTAACCTGCATCAAGGAGTGCGTTGATTTCCGCTAACGCTTGTTCTCGCGTCATGGAGGGGGAGATGGGCGGATAGTCAAACTGACGCTGTAAAGCGGCACCGGGGATCACGGCTTGCAGCACTACGCCTTGATCGCTCAGCGCTGCGACAGCCGCACGCACGGGGTCATAATCGGCAAGGTTGCGTGTTTCGCCCGCCAATACACTGACGATCTGCTCCGCACTTTCGAACACATTTGTTCCAATCAGGAGGTCTGACGAAATCAAGCGTGCCCATTCTTGACCCAAGCTGCCGCCGAAAATATCCCCTTGTTCGATACGATCAAGGTTTGGCTCATGCGAATGCTCGCATCCATCCGCGCCGCACCATAATTCAAGATCTTCGACCGTGGAGTCAAGCGCAAAGCTGCGTTCGGTCAATGCGGCACGTACGGCTTCGATATCGAAATCACCTTGTAAGTAAATAATCTGTCCGGGGTTTGCTCCTGCTAGAAGTGCACGCCGAGTCTGGAACCAGTCGATTCCCATGGCGGCGGGCATACCTTCACCACGACTAAAAGCATCGGTGAATGGAGTTCCTGACGCGAGAAAAACACGGTTCCAGACATCCAATGGAAGCTGCTGCTCGGCGGTGTCCGGCGTCAGTGCCGCATATTCGTTCCAATCTTCCGGCATATGAGCAGGAGGGTACGCTTGCTCAATCGCTGCAAAGTCTACGTAAACTAAGTCACCGTCAAGATGGATTGGTACAAATGCTAAGAGTTGGAACAGCGGCACATCAGGGGGTGGTGACGCTGCAAAACTAACACGATTCAACAGGAAAAGTACGGTCAACATGCAGATTGCGGTGAGAATACGTTTCACAGATGACCTCCTCGCAGATATATTAATTTTTCATAATAGAGATTGAGCGGCTGCTGGCACACCCTATTTTTTGGGATAAGTGCTGTATGAGGCGCGTAAGCAGGTTTGAACGCGCCGCGTGATGCGAGTACAATGATCGCTCATCAATCAGACCATTAGGAGAATCCGCATGGCGAAAGCATACGATGTGGTTGTGGTCGGGGCGGGACCCGGCGGCTACGTCGCGGCGATCCGTGCCAGCCAACTGGGGCTAAAGACCGCGATCATTGAGAAGAAATACTGGGGCGGCGTGTGCTTGAATGTCGGCTGCATTCCCAGTAAGGCGCTGCTGCGTAATGCCGAACTCGCGCATATCGTCCGCGACGAAGCGGACAAATTTGGCATCAAGATCAGCGGAGAAGTGCAGTTTGATTACGGTGCAGCGTTCAAACGCAGTCGTCAGGTTGCCGATGGGCGCGTGAAGGGCGTTCACTTCCTGATGAAGAAAAACAAGATCGACGAGTTCGAAGGGTGGGGGACGTTCACTGACGCGAACACAATTCAGGTTAAGCTCAACAGCGGCGAAACCGAAACGATCACCTTCAAGAACTGCATTCTCGCCCCCGGCGCGACCACACGCTTGATCCCCGGTACGCAGTTGAGCGAACGGGTGGTCACCTACGAAGAACAAATCATGGAAGAAACGCTCCCCAAGTCGATCATCATCGCGGGGGCGGGCGCTATCGGCGTTGAATTCGCGTATGTCCACAAGAATTACGGCGTCGATGTGACGATTGTCGAATTCTTGGATCGGATGCTGCCGCTGGAAGACGAAGAAGTTTCGGCGGAACTGGCGAAGCATTACAAGAAGATGGGCGTCAAGGTGATGACGCAGACGCGCGTCGATAAGATCGAAGATACCGGATCAGGTGTGCGCGTGACCGTGACCAAAGCCGACGGCGCTCAAGAAGTGCTTCAAGCGGATAAGGTCATGCAGGCGATTGGCTTTAAGCCGCGCACGGAAGGGTACGGGCTGGAGAAAACAGGCGTTAAGCTCACCGAGCGGGGCGCGGTCGAGATCGATGGGCATATGCGGACGAGCGTCCCGCACATTTACGCGATTGGCGATGTGACGGCGAAGCTGATGCTGGCGCATGTCGCGGAGGCGATGGGCGTGATCGCGGCAGAAGCGATCGCCGGAGCGCCGACGATTGAGCTTGATTTCGATATGCTCCCACGCGCGACCTACTGCCAACCGCAGGTTGCCAGTTTTGGTTACACCGAAAAGCAGGCGCGCGAAAAAGGCTACGATATCAACGTTGCGAAGTTTCCGTTTCAGGCGAATGGCAAAGCACACGGCTTGGGCGATGCCAGCGGTTTCGTCAAGCTGATCAGCGACAAGAAATACGGCGAACTGCTCGGCGCGCACCTGATTGGACCGGATGTGACCGAACTGCTGCCCGAACTCACGCTGGCGCGTATGGCGGAACTGACCCCGCACGAAATCGCGCGCAACGTCCATTCACACCCGACCCTGAGCGAAGCAATCAAGGAAGCGGCGCACGGGTTGGAAGGGCACATGATCAATTTCTAGAGGCTTACCCCGCACCCATGCAAGTGGGGCTGACGGGGAAGCGCTCGGCTGCTTTGTCCGACGAGCACACATGCAAAGAATGGGACAGGTTCTACCGGATTTGGTCGTTTTCAACCCCTCCCTAAATCCCTCCCTGCGACAGCGGGGAGGGACTTTCCCCCTCTACGCAGTGGAGGGGGCAGGGGGAGGTAAAAGAAGAGCGATAGCAACGAGGAACACACGTCTTTACGGAGATCAGGGGATAAGTCGATCCAGTTTTGCTCCCTGAGTGCGGTCAAATGGGATCGCTTGCATCCCCGCAAGTTTCGCTCCGTTCAGTGCCTCGTCAAGCGCATCGATCACCCGACACGCCGCCGGATCAGCACGCATGATCCGCGCTGCTGTCTCCCAGTACTGCGCATCGTGACGGAAGCGCTCGACGGTATCAAAGCCGAGCACCGTTTCGACAAGATCGCGCACGCCGCCGCCTTGTAACCAGCCGTTGATCTGCGCGGTGCTGACGGGCGCGTAAACAGCGATCCGCACACCGTTTGAGCGTGCCGCTTCGAATGTGGGTTTGACATCGGGGTAAAGCACATCGGCGCGGCACGAGGACTCGTAGGGGAGGGCGCGGGCAAGCGCGGTGAGTTCGGGTTTGGACGGCTCAGGTGTTCCGGTCAGGCGGAACAGTGCTCGCGTGGTGCGGTATAACCCTTCCCATAGGTGATCGAGTCCGTCATCCCCCGCGAGATCGAGATCAGCGTAATAGCTGTCCCAATCGGCGCGCACTTGTTGATAAGCACGCTCCCATGCAGCGGACTCCCCGCCGTAACGGGTGCTCATCACGGCGCTGACCGCCGCCGGAAACACCGCCGCCGCGCGCACCGAGTCGATCAAGACATGGGGCGCGGCGATGAACCAGACGGTCAAGGGATACCCTGTACCGAGACTGTATATTGAAACGCAGCATCCCCTAAGGCGGATAGGACGATTTCGTAGCGGCGCGTGTCACCGGATGCAAGCGATTCGGCGTATTCGGTTTGTCCAGCGGCGATCACCGCGCCGTCCGAGTCGAATACGGTGGCGACGGCACGCAGCGCTTGAAGCGGCTGATCGCCTGTGTTGGTCACGTCGCCGCTGATCAGGAGCGATCCGTCACGCTCGGCGGTGAGCTGATCCGTCCACTGGAGCGCGTTTGATCCGACAAACGCGGCTGTTTCTGGCATCCAGCCGTCCGCACCAATGCGCACGCTGTAGATCGCTGCGTCGTTCGCTTGACCTTCTCCAAAACGCACGCTGAACGGGGCAAATCCGCCGGGGAACAAGCCGTAACCCATGACCACATCTGCCGCCCCTGTGAGCGGCGTTCCGTTTGAAGTCAAAATTTGCACATCTACCGGGGCGGGCGCGATCACGGCGGAGGTGTTGTTGACGACTTCCCCCGTGATGAACAGCGCGCCGTCCGGGGCTGTCCATGCGCGGACGTTGATCGCCGTGAACGGGCTGGATCGGGCGGCGCTCAGGGTATCGGCGGACGTAGGCTGAAGCGCAGCATTCGTGCTCACAGTAAAGCTGTTCATGATCTGCTCGATCACGATTGAGGGTTCGGTGTTGGACGGCGTGTATTCGATCAACCCGATCCATGATCCGAAGCGCTGAAAAAACAAGTTGACCGGAAGGTTTCCCGCCGCCGAACGTTGGTATCCGGCGATGCGCCAACCGCCATCGGGTAAGCGATCACGCCCTTGTTCAACAAAACGCCTCGCATCAAGGCGAAGTTCGCTGGCGTAGCGCGTGATCCAAGCCTCAAACTGAGCATCATCGAAGGCGTTTTCAGCATTGACGACGGCGAACATCAACAGGGGAGCGCCGCCTTCAGGTGGGGTGAGCGCGGTTGACGCCAAGAGCGTCGTGTTCATCTCGTAAAGCGCCCATGCACGCGGGATCGCCAGCGTGAACGCACCGCCGGGGTGCGTGTAGCGAATCAGGGCTTCAGCATCCAAGATCGAGGACGGGGCGAACTGCACCGCGCCGCCGCTGCATCCGCCGATCATGAGTACAATGAGAATAATCACCCACGTGACACATCTTGTCACAGGAAAAAACCTGAATAAGATTAAAGTGTGCATCGTTGCACATCTTTCGTCATTCTGAAAGCTACCCGTGACATTATAGCGCAGGATACATACGCATGTACGCGAACAATGAGCTGTTCTTTCCGCATCATCTGATTCCCGTCCTCGCCGACCTGCGCGGTGATAAATGGCGCGCACTGGTTGAAAATGTTTTGGCGCGTTCGGAATATCACGAAGAATCGCTGGCATTCATGCTGGTGATGATCCGTTTGAACGGCTGTTTAGGATGCGAGACGGACAGCTACCGGGCGATGCGCGGCTGTGAGATGTGCGCGGTTCAGACGCTCCGCCGCTTTAAGGGTTCGGATGATGAATTGATCGCCATGTATGAGCAGGCGATTTCGGATGTGCGCGGATTCTCGCTCGCGCCGCGCGCTGCTCAGATCATGCGTGAACCGACTCCGGTACGAACACCAGATCAGCCATAGGGCGCATTTCCCACTGCGAGACGACTGTTAGGATCGGGCTGTCTGCCTAACATATGAGGGAAATGCTCATGAACGACCAGCAGCCGGAAACGCGCCGGAATTCAAATACAATGGCGCTCGGTATTGCCCTCGGAATCGCGCTTGGAACGGCGCTCGGCGCGGCTTCCGATAATCTCGCGATTGGCGTGGGCATCGGCGTGAGTTTTGGGATCGTACTAGGCGTGATTCTGACCAGTCTCCAACGTCGGGGCGAATAGACCTGATCCCGACTGGAACGGATCGCGGGACTTTGCCTTGCATTTAAGCGAATCTTCATGCTAGAATGCTTGAACATTTTTGGATTTCTACTCTTTCCGTGAGGATTAGGTCATCAGTTCTCCAGAGTCGTTACGCATTAATCATCAGATTCGCGCGC
This sequence comes from Anaerolineae bacterium, assembly GCA_026645745.1. Lineage (GTDB taxonomy): Bacteria > Chloroflexota > Anaerolineae > Aggregatilineales > Phototrophicaceae > Flexifilum. The sequence goes on from JAPKMU010000114.1 coordinate 8,962, forward strand.
GTGAAGTTCGGTTGATCACCGACACGAACGAGAACATGGTCGTTTCGCTCAATGTCGCCTTGAAAATGGCGGAAGAGCGTGGGCTTGATCTTGTTGAGGTGTCACCGACCGCCGATCCGCCTGTCGTTCGCATTATGGACTACGGTAAGTTCCAGTTTGAACGGCAGAAACGGGAGCGCAAGGCAAAGAAGCAGCAGAAGGTTATCGAAGTCAAAGAGATTCAACTTCTGCCAAAGACCGACGACTATCATTTACAGTTTAAGGTCAAAGATGCGCGCCGTTGGTTGGGTGAGGGAATGAAAGTCCGCGTCCGCATTCGTTTTCGCGGGCGTGAAATTACCCACTCGGAAATCGGGCGCGAACGGCTTGAGAAAATCGCCAACGACTTGAGTGACATCGCCGCTGTGGAGCAGTCCCCGAAAATGGAAGGCAACACGATGCTGATGATCCTGACACCGGCGGCGGAAAAGAAGAAGCAATAGCAGCGTTGGAGTACGATCACTGTGGGCAAGAAGTACAAGCTGAAGACGCATAAATCAACCGCCAAGCGGTTTCGCATGACCGGTTCGGGGCTGATCGTTCGTACCAAGGGCGGTAAAACGCACTTCCGCCGCCGTCGTTCGTTCCGCGCGAAGAATATGTTGAGCAAATCGATTACGCTCACGCATTTCCGCTCGATTCGTCGTATCAAGATACTTGCGCCTTACCTATCACGGTACAAGACTCATCCGCCGCGTTAGTGGGTTCGGTGTCTGTCTTTATGGTTACACGATTTGACCCGGACGGCGAAAGCACTGCCGATCCGGGCTTTTATCTGTTAGGAGCTTTGCCATGCGCGTAAAGACCGGGTTTACCCGCCGTCGTCGTCATAAGAAGGTGCTCAAGCTGACCGCCGGTCAGTGGGGGACGCGCGGACGCCTGTTCCGCCGCTCCAACGAAGCGATGCTCAAGAGCCTGTTCTACTCCTACCGCGACCGCCGCCGCAAGCGCCGCGATCTGCGCCGTTTGTGGATCACACGTATCAACGCGGCTGCACACCTGAGCGGGTTGAGCTACAGCCGCTTCATTTACGGCTTGAAGCAGGCGAATATCGAACTGGATCGTAAGGTTCTGTCCGATCTCGCCATCCGCGATCCTCAGGCATTTGCCAAGGTCGCGCAAATTGCCGCATCGAAGCAGTAAATTAGACGATTCAACCGCAGAACACACGGAGAAGTCACGTTGACCTCTCCGTATGTTCTGTGGTGACTTCGTTGACCCCCCCCATGCTGACCAGCATCCAAAATGAGCGTGTGAAGCTCGTCCACGCCTTGCAGAATCAAGCGAAAACGCGCCGCAAGGAGCGAAAGATCGCGCTTGAAGGCAAGCGCCTAATTCAGGACGCGCTGGCGAATGATCACCGCGCGGAGTTCATCCTGTATGACCCGGATGTGATCAATCCCCTTGATTTCGATGTTCCCAAATCCATTATGCTTCCGGCAGATGCCTCGGTGATTCGGCATATCAGCGACACGGAACAGCCGCAAGGCGTGGTCGCGGTGTTTCCGATGCCGTCCGGTAAACTGCCGAGTCCGCTCACCCGCGCGTTGATCCTCGATAATTTGCGCGATCCCGGCAATGTCGGGACGATCTTGCGCACGGCAGCAGCGGCGGGAGTCGAAGCGGTTTTGCTGTCTCCGGGATGCGTTGATGCGTACAACCCGAAGGTGCTGCGATCCGCGATGGGGGCGCATTTTCGCCTCGTCGTCGTCGAGCATGGATGGGATGCGATTGAGGACTACTGCCGCGATTTGCCGCGTTATCTGGCGGATATGACCGGAGACGTGCGCTATGATCAAGCGGATTGGTCAAAGTACGCGCTGATCATCGGCAGTGAAGCGCATGGCGCAAGTACCGAAGCCGAAGCGATCGCGTCGCACACGGTTTACATCCCGATGCAGTCGAACGCTGAAAGCCTGAATGCCGCGATTGCCGCCGGTATTCTGCTGTTCGAGGCGCGCCGCCACACGCTGTAAAGCCGCGACAAAACCAAAAACATCAACGCAAAGACGCAAAGGCGCGAAGATGTGCTCGCGTTTCTGATGCGCTTTTGCGCACTACCGGTATTTGCGTTTCCCCGCTGCCGGGTCTTCGATCAACTCGCCGTCGGAGTCGAGCGACAGCCGCGCCGGAATGTCCTCCTGTGACTGCATCATGCGCACCGCTTCGTTGAAGCCCTCACGATACGCTTGGCGTTCATCCACTTTCACATCGCGGAGTGCTTTTTCACGCTGGTACTGGCGCACATGCATGACGTAAACCAACGTCCACGCGAGTGCGATGGTGATAAACGCGAAATCACTCGATCCACGAAGCGAAAGGTTGAATGCGCTCACCCAGATCAGTCCATACGCGATGGTATGCAGCGCCATCAAAAAATCGCGGCGGATGCGTTGGCGTTCAGTGGTCATGATCAACCCCTTTTTGTCTCACATCACCGATACTTGCGTTTCCCTGCTGCCCGTTCGTCGATCAATTCGCCGTCGTCATCAATCATTAAGCGATTCGGCATGTCTTGACCATCACGGATCATGCGCACGGCGTCGTTGAAGCCGTCACGATAGGCTTGGCGCTCATCTTGGATCGATGTACTGCCGCGCACTGCCTTCGCTTCACGCACCTTGCCGAGAAAATACGTCCAACCGTGCATGATAAATGCTGCCGTCCAGATCAGATACATTGGCAGGATCGGACTGGCGGAAAACGATTGATAAAACCCGTATGTGAGTGTTCCCAAAAACAGCAACCCCGAAAACAGCACATATGCCGTCGTGTGTGCGCCGATCAAAAAATCGCTTGCCGAAATTGTACGTCGCTGCATTTTGTGATTCGCTCCATTCACTGATACTTGCGCTTCTCGATCTGAGTGTCCTCGATCAACTCGCCGTCATCATCGAACATCAGGCGGTTGGGTACGTCATCTCCGCTGCGGATCATCTGGATGGCATCGTTGAAGCCGTCGCGGTATGCCTGCCGTTCATCCCGAATGCTACCGCCGCGCCCTTGATGGAGATAATACGAACGCATATGCAAGAAAAAGAAGATCGTCCATATGGCGAAAATCGGTCCGAACGGGGTGCTGAACCTAGAGTTAAACGAGAAAACCGTGATAAAGCCGAGAAGCCCATAAAAGATCACATGCGTGGTGAACCATAAGTTTCTTACTTTGATTGTGCGTTCACTCATATCGATCATCTCCTCTCGCGCTTGTATCTCTCTATACGCGCAGTTAACAGAATCGGTTGCGCGGAGGAGCATACGAAAATCCGTCGAAGTTGGGTTCTCTACCGCAAGCGATATAACAGGGGGATCAAATCCTTTGTCTATAGGCGTCAAGTTAAGGTTTTGCCGTTCGCATACACTGACCTCTCCCCCTCTCCCACGCAAGCGCTCAGGGGCGACAGTAAGTTTTCTGCCTACTGCTCCTCACCCCCCGCCCCCTCTCCAAACTTTGTTTAGAGAGGGGGTGAAAAGCGGCGCGTTGGTTTTTCCCCTCTCTATCGCTTGCGATGGAGAGGGGTGGCGCACCGAAGGTGCGACGGGGTGAGGATTAGGTGTCGCCCCCTCAGCCCACGCAAGCGGGGAGAGGGGTGCATTAAGTGTAGAAAGGGCGTAGGACGATTACGGGGTTTCGGTTGCTTGCTGAATACTGGCGATAAACTGCGCGAATAGATCAACGACGACTTGCAATTCCGGCGGAATGTAACCCTCTTGCATGGTGATCGTCTTTGCCCCGCGTGAGCCGGAAACGCCGATGCTGTACTGGTAAGCGTCGGGCTGCGCAGAGGGACCCGTGAACGTCCCGCGCACATCGTAGAACTGAAGTTGATCCAGTGCAGCGCGAATCGCCTCGACTTCACCCGGAGATACCTGATATTCCACGTCGTCAATCGTCATCCGACCATCACTGTACAGGCGAACAATGACGCGCTCCCCGGTGATGCCGCCGTAGCGCGCGAACACAACTGAATCGAAGTCGAGCGGCGCGGGGGTGAAATTCGGCGTGCCGCTGTTATCCGCGACGCTGAGTGTTCCAACCTCAACAGGCGTGACCACGACTTGATTTTCTGCTGCCGTCGTCGCCAGCACTTCAGCTGAGTCGGGCGGGGCAGTTACTTCCGGCGCGGTTTCGGTCGGCGGCGGTGTGGTCGCGGTTGGGGTGGGTGTCGCTTGACCGGTGCAAGCGGCTGCGGCGATCACAAACGTGAACATGAGCAGACGTAAAGGACGCATATCCGGGTTCTCCTAACGGAACGATTGAATCACGTCATTGGGTGTATTGAAATCCGCCACAAGCGGCACACGGCGCGGTGAAAGCAGGACATTCAGCGCCAGCGCGACCAGCACAAAAGCAATCGGCATGAGCGGCAGATAATACCGCTGCCATTCAAGCGGGTTGAACAGCAGTGCGCCGACGGTAATGACGAGCCACGCCAGCAAGCCAGCATTGAACGCGCGGCGTTCGGCGTTGGCGCGGGTCAACCCGACAAATGCCAGCCCGATTCCGAGGAGTGCGAGAACAGTTGGCAAGACACCGGCGTTCCCCCAATCGATTCCGCTCAAAGGAGAAGCCTCATAGGCGGCGATTTCTTCCTGAACAGCGGTGCTTTCGCCCCATGCGGGTGCTTCATAGTGCATCAGCGGCGCGGTGAAGGGCTGTTCAAGCAGGGCGTTGATGCGTTCTTCGGTGGTGTCTAACGTGGTTTCGGGGAACAACTGGGTTTGGACTTCGACGAGATCAGCGCGCACGGTGAGCAGTTCTTCAAACCGCTGGATCGGATTTTCGCTCCACAATGCGGGCAGGAGGGCGAATGACAAGCCTCCGATCAACACGATCATGCTGACGGTGATTCGGAATAACCCAACGAGTCCAAAAACATTCGACCATGTTTTGATGTTCACAAGGTCGCTGATGATGATCCAGCCCAAACCAGCGGCGGCGAAGATCAGCCCGGTGTGTTTGCTGGCAATCGCCAGCGCGGCAGCGGCGATGAAGATCACCCAG
>JAPKMU010000115.1 GCA_026645745.1 Anaerolineae bacterium
CATCGCGAGCGAAAGAGAGGGGGAGCAGTACATCGGGACAAAAGTGTTATCCAGCAGAGGAAATAAGCACTTTCGTGATGCTTCCCTTTGTGTTCTTCAGGGTTCAAAAGCATAATTACGCCGATGACGATGAGACGACTTTCCGCCCTTTTAATCCCCGCCGCGTACTTGATCGCCGCGTGTGTGGTGACGTATCCGCTGATCACCGTGTTGACCACACACTTGATCGGGCATCCGTTTGGCGACAGCACCGAATACACCGCCCACATCGCATGGATCGCGCGTGCGCTCCGCGAAGGCGTGAATCCATTCTTTCAGCCGCACCTGCTGTATCCCGATGGCTTGTCTGCTGCGTGGTTGTGGGCAGTGCCGCTTCAGTCGTTCCCCGCCGTGCTGATCGCTTTACTCGCGCCGGATCAGCTTGCGTTGGCGTTGAATGCGTCGGTGCTGCTGGCGCTCACGCTCAACGGGTGGGCGATGTATGCGTTCGTGCGCGCCCTCCTGCCTGAACGCAGAACCGCCGCTTTCACCGCCGGGTTGATCTTCCTGACATTCCCAGCGTTTGGCGGGCATCTTGCGGCAGGGCATCTCGGCTTGGTCACGCTGTGGGGAGCACCCCTATACGCGCTGTTTCTCATGCGCTTGCGTGATCAAGCGCGTCCGCTCACCTTCATGCTGACCGCGCTGTTTTTCGCCGTTAGCGCGTTGGGAAGCATCCCGCTGATACTCTATATGACGATTCCGGTCACTTTGATCCTGTTGGCGCAGTCACCGCGTGCGCGCATCCGGCAGTTCGGCGCGATTCTGCTCGGCGGCGCGATTCTGCTCGTGTTTGCCGCACCCTACGCGCTGGAATCCGCGCGCACCGTGACCCCACCCACAGGCTTGATCCGCTACAGCGCCTCACCGCTGGCGGTGGTGTCGCCGTCACCCGTGCATCCCCTTTATCGCGGACTTGGCTACAATGGGCAGGTGATCGGCGGTGAACCCTTCGAGACGACCGCGTATCTTGGCATTGTTGGCATTATCCTCAGCGGGATCGGCATCTTCACGGCGCGCAAATCGCGCGTGTGGTGGATCGGTGCGTTGGTCGCGTGGGTGCTCTCGCTCGGCGCATTTTTGCGCGTGTTCGATCAACCTGTGACGCTCACGATTGACGGTTACGCCACGCGGATCGCGCTCCCATACATACTCATTCGTGATCTGCCGTTCATCAACCTCAGCCGCACCCCGGCCCGGTTCACATTCTTTATCGGGTTTGCGCTGGCGGTAATGGCGGGCTACGGCGCTGCAAGGCTCAAACGCGGCGCTGTGCCGATTCTGATCGTGCTGTGTGTTTTTATGCTGATCGACACGCGCACGTTTTGGGAGATGCCCGTTATATCCGCTGCGATTCCCGCCGAAATTGCCGCACTTCGGGATGCGCGTGCCGTGTTCGATGTGCCGTTTGATCACCCGCTGGTCGATAAAGAAGCGCTGTATCTTCAATCCGCCCATCAGATTCCGCTCATCGGCGGGCATATCGCCCGTGAAACGCCGCTTGATCCCGCAAAAGGGGCGCTTCTGCAGGACACGCTCGATCCGGCGCTGCTCGATGCGTCCGGCGTCGATGTGATCGTTTTGCACCGTGAATGGGCGGACGCGGAAGGCGAACTCGAACGCCGTTTAAATGAACATTTGGGCACGCCTGTTTATGCCGATGCGCGTTTCGCCGTGTACCGCGTACCGGAGTATTCCGGCGCAGGCGTGACTGATCCGCTGTGGAGCGTGAACGGCGCGCGTATTTCTGTATATATGCCGGAAGCAGGGCGGATCCTGCTCACAGGCACGCTGAACGGCGATTCGACGGCGCGCGGCGCATCGCTCACGCTGAACGGCGCGACCGTGCTCGAATGGTCGATCAACGGCGCACACGGGCTGCGCGTCCCGCTTGATCTCCCGGCGGGATACAGCACCCTCATGATCACGCCCGATCCCGCCTGTGAAGTGCCTGCTGCGCCGCTCGTCTGCCGCACGCTTGACTTGCAAGACTTGGAGCTTATCCCATGATTCGTTTCCGCGCGCATCTGCTCGTGATCGCGTTTTACGCCCTCCTCGCGGCGATCATCACGTTTCCGCTCATTTTGAATTTGTCGAGCGCGTTCGCCGGATTTGTGTACGGGGACGCTTACGAGATGGCGCATCATGTCTGGTGGTTCGGCTACGCGCTGCGGCACGGCGAACCACTGTTCACGCAGACGTTACTCGCGTATCCCAACGGCATCGACGGCGCGTTGATGTGGGCAGTCCCGCTTCAGTATTTCCCGGCGTGGGCGCTGGCGCTCGTGCTGCCGCTCCCCGCCGCGCTGAATCTTCAGCTTTTGCTGTCGATGGCGCTCAACGGGTGGGCGATGTGGGTCTTGGCGCGTTATCTCGTCACACGCGTGACCGGGCAGGAATCGGCATTTCTGCCCGCGCTGATCGCCGGAGCGGTGTACATGCTCTTTCCGACGATGCAGGGACATCTCGGCGCGGGGCATGCCGGGTTGATCGCCGCATGGGGCGCGCCGCTGTATGCCTATTTTCTGTTCCGCCTTGCTGACGAACCGCGTAACCTGCGCTTGATCGCCGGAACGGCGCTCACCTTCGTGATCAGCACCGGCGGTCATCCCCTGCAAACGATCTATCTGCTGCTACCGCTGACTGCGCTGTTCGGGATCGCGCTGGTATTTCAGCGGAAATGGCGCGAACTGGCGCGGATCACGCTTGCTGCCGGGATCGGCGCGGCGGCTTACGGCGTGATATTCCTGCTGCCGTCGCTCGGTTCGACCTTCGGCACAGCGGCATACACAGACGAAGGCGGAGTCGTCCGCTACAGTGCCGATCTGCTGGCTGTCGTCACGCCGTCGTTTTTTCACCCGCTGTTCGGGCGGCTGGATTACACGCATCAGGTGTTGGGCGTGAACATCGACGAAGGCGCTGCATATATCGGGATCGCCGCCGCTGTGTTAGGTGTGATCGCCGTGATCCGCGTGCGCGCCGCCCGCTGGTGGGTGCTGGTCGCGCTGGTGGCGTATGTGTTCTCGCTCGGTGCGCTGCTGAAAATCTTCGATCAACCCGTCACTGTCGAATTAGAGGGCTACCGCTCGAATATTCCGCTTCCGTTCGCGCTGGTCGCGGAACTCCCCGTGATCAGCTTGGCGCGCACCCCCGGTCGCTTCAACTTCTTGACCGCGCTGGCGGTCGCGGTGCTGGCAGGATATGGCGCAAGCTGGCTGACAAAATGGGCGCGTCCGATCCGTTACGCGGCGGTGCTGGCGTTGATCGGCTGGATCGCGTTTGAATACCAGTTATTCTTCCCGCTCCCGACCGCACCCGCCGCGCTGCCGGGTGCGCTGCGCGATCTCGAAGGGCGCGCCGTGCTTGATCTTCCCTATGAAAATCTCGTCACGGCGAAGCAGGCGCTTTATCTGCAAACCGCGCATGAGCTTCCGTTGATCGCGGGGCAGTTGACCCGCCGCACCCCGGTTGATCCCGCCGAACTCAGCCTGCTGCAAGAAACGCTTGATCCGGCGCTGCTTGATCATGTTGGGGCGGACATCGTGATCGTACATCGTGAGCAGGACGACGGCGCAGTGATCGAAACGCGCGCCCGTGAAAATCTCGGCGATCCGGTGTACACAGATGCGCAGATTGCCGTATTTGCGCGCCCCGATCTACCTGAAAGTGCCGCGTCTACATCGGCTTTCGCGGTGATCGATGCCCCCGCCGATGTGAATCATGCAGCGGTTTATCTCTATGCCCCGCAAAGCGGCTGGATTGATGCCGCGATCACGCTTGATACGCTCGACCGCGCGCCGGAATTACGCTTGAATGGTCAGCGCATCTTCGCGTGGGGCGAGGATACATCTGCCGGACGCGCCGATCTGCCGGTATGGATACCGTCGCCGGGCTTTCATACGCTCAGTCTGACGAGCGCGAACCCATGCCCAACGGTCATCCCGGAATCGCTCGAATGCCCGCCGCTCGGCAGCCTCGCGCTTGACCGCGATTTCCGCGCGGAAGCCGCGCCCACGCCCGTGACTAACGAACACGGTATTCGTTTATTGGCGTGGCGCACGAACTACATCATCGGGCGGGCTTTCCATGCGTATCTGCGTTGGGACTTTGACGCGCCGATCAGCGATAACGATGTTCGCTTCGTGCAGGTGATCAACGAAGCGGGCGAAATCGCCGCGCAAGAAGATCGCCCGCTGGGGGAATTCCAAGCGGGTGACGGTTGGCAGGATACGGTTTACCTGTATCGCAACGGCTTCCCGCCGGGGGAATACCGGATTTATGCGGGTTGGTATCACCTGAGCGATGACGGCGTGCTGACAAACTACCCACTCACGGGCGGCTCAACCGGAAATTCGGTTTTGATCGGCGTGTTCACGGTGGAATAAAAAGCGAACCACAAAGAAGGGCGAAGGCGTCTTTCCGTACGAATAGGTGATATGACTGTTTGAAGCCTTCGGGTAGGCTGTCATAATCTTATGATTGAGCCTACGCCGAAAGGAGTCTCACAGATGGAACCAAAACGATCAAGTCGCACGGTTTTCGCCGTCATGCTGATCACAGCGGCACTGATGGCGGCGACCAATTACGCGGTGCGCGGGGCGGCGCTGACTGCGTGGTGGCTGCCTGCCGCTTTATTCCTCGGTGGGCTGGTGCTGGCATTCCCGTCCGTGACGTTTGCGCGATCAACGCCGGTGAGTGCTGCACCTTCTCCTGTCGGGCATCCTACCGCAGCCGAAATCGCGGAGCAGGTGCGCCATCTGCCGCCCGTTGATGAGCCGCCGATCACCACCGAGACGGACATGATCGGGCAAGACCCGGATGCGCCGATCCATGTTGAATTTCATGAAACCGATCACACGCATGAGATTCCGACGCTCGGCGTTGACCCGGATGCTGAGTCTGATCTGCCGGAGAGCGAGCATCCAGCCGAACCGGGCGAAATCCCGGATGAAAAACCGGAACTGCGCGATCCGCAGCGGTTTGACTCGCCGGGAACCACTCGCAAGACCACTGCGGATGAGGGGACAACGGTTGATTCGAGCGGGACGCGCCAAGCGATCACGCCGGAGCAGCCTGCACCCACCGCCGAACCGCCGAATATCCGCTACGGCACGCCTGATGTGACGAAAGAGCCGGGGGATACGTCGGCGGCGATTGCGCCCAACTCCGGCGAATCGCTGACAACGGATGATCTGGTGAAACTCGATGGCATCGGTGCACGAATCGCGGGGGTATTGATCGAAGCTGGCATTGATACGTATGCCAAGCTCGCCGCCGTGAGCGAGGAACGTCTGCGCGAAATTCTGACGGCGGCGGGGATTCGTCTCGTGCCGACGATTGGCACATGGGCGGAGCAGGCGGCACTTGCCTCCAAAGGGGATTGGGCGGAGCTGAAGCGCTTGATCGCAGACCGAAAAGCCTCACGCAGCGGTGGGGCAAAAAACGCTTGAACCGCAGCAAAGAGCGTGCTCGTTATATAAGGTGACGGACACGCTCTCTCATGGTTTCAGTTTTAGTGCCCGCGATGTTTGGCTTTTGCTTTTTCCAACGCGATCTGACGTTTGCGGTTCTTTTTTGCTTCACGTTCGGCTTTTGACTCGACCCGTGCGGCTTTTTTGTGCTGCTCGATCTGCAAGCGCATGGCTTCGTGCGCCTTCGACGACACACTTAGATCGTCGATTTGCTGGCGAATCTCGCGCTGCATCCGTTTGAAATTCACCGATCGTATTTGCGCCGCCTCGACAAGCACGCCCGCTTCGATTGGCGCGTTAGTAAGTGAGCGTATGAGGGCGTCGTAATCGCGGCTGAGTACAAACGCGGCGATTTCGCCATCGCTCGGCTCTGCCCCAAAGATGAATTTTGCGGCGAACAAACGCCCGCCGCGTTCGGTTTCCAAGAGACCGATCCAGTACGGATCGACAAACAAGACGGTGAACTGCATGAGGGATACTCCTCGAACTGAACTCCAGACATACAAAAACAACCATCTGGACATTCCTTCGAGGACGGATACGGGCAGCGTTCAAAGGACTTTCACGAGAGCGAACGCCGCGCCCCGACTACCAACGGGGCAGTGTTTCTGCGGTACTCTTACGATAGGACGAACGCCGATCCGAGTCAAGCAATAACGAGCACGCTCAAGGATGGCGCTGCCTCGAATCAAAAGGGACAGGTGTTTAAGCCTGTCCCTTTGTTTTTTCGTTGCGGCGTTGTGTTAGACGCTTGGCGCTTCGAGCGCTTCGTCCTCACCCTGTTCTTCGGTGTTTTCCAACACAAGCTGACCCTCACGGGCGTTGACACGCACCAAGCTCGCCAGCTTGAATTTACCGCTCAAAATGCCGTCGGAAAGGGCATCCTCAACTTCGTTCTGGATCAAGCGGCGGAGCGGACGTGCGCCGAATTCCGGATCATATCCTTGAACAGCGAGCCAATCGCGGGCGGCGTCAGTGATATCCAGCGTGATCGCGTGTTCGACGAGGCGCTCACGCACCTTGTTGAGTTCAAACTCGACGATCTGGCGGATTTCGTCGCGGCTCAGTGAACGGAAGACGATGGTCGCATCCACACGGTTGAGGAATTCGGGGCGGAAGACACGGCGAAGCTGCTCAGAGACATTCTTCTTCAGGTCTTCATAGCTCACGCGATCTTCAACCGATTCACTGCGCGGGGCATTAAAGCCGAGCGACGCGCCCTTCTTGATCGTATCCGCGCCAACATTGCTGGTCATGACGATGATCGCATTGCGGAAGTCCACACGGCGACCGCGCGCATCCGTGAGCGTGCCTTCTTCCATGATCTGAAGGAGCATGTTAAAGGCTTCGGGGTGCGCTTTTTCAATTTCGTCAAAGACGACAATGCTGTACGGGCGGCGGCGGATCGCTTCGGTGAGCTGTCCGGCGTCCTCATAACCGACATAGCCGGGAGGCGCACCGACCAGACGAGCGACCGAATGCCGCTCCATGAATTCGCTCATATCAAGCTGAATCAGGGCTTCTTCACTGCCGAAGAGGAATTCCGCCAGCGCTTTGGTCAATTCCGTCTTCCCGACACCCGTCGGACCGAGGAACATAAACGAACCAATCGGACGGCGCGGGTCTTTCAAACCGGCGCGGGCGCGGCGAACCGCTTTGCTGATCGCTTGAATCGCTTCGTGCTGCCCGACGATACGCCCGTGCAGCGCGTCTTCCATCTTCATCAGGCGTTCGCTTTCCTCACCGGCGATGCGCATGGTCGGGATACCCGTCCACATCGACACCACTTCCGCGATATCTTCGGCGGCAAGGCGCGGCTGCTGCGTTTCTTCATTCCAGTTGGACTTGAACCCGTTGAGCGTTGCCTCAAGGTTTGTCCGCTGGCGGCGCAGCGCTTCGATTTCTTCTTCTTCCGCTTCGTCTTCTTCCATCAAGCGCATGTCATCTTCGATGCGGCGTAAGTCCTGCTCGGCGCGGCGCACCTGAGCGGCTTCCGGCGATTTGTACATGCGCAAACGGGCGGCGGCTTCGTCGATCAAGTCAATCGCTTTATCCGGCAGGAAACGATCCGGGATGTAGCGCGCGGACAGATTCGCGGCGGATTCAATCGCTTCGTCGGTGATTTCGACGTTGTGATGTTCTTGATAGGGAACTTTGATGCCTTGCAGGATTTCGATGGTTTCTTCAATCGTCGGTTCTTCCACCAGAATTGGCTGGAAGCGGCGTTCGAGCGCGGCATCGCTTTCGATATGCTTGCGGTATTCGTCCAGCGTGGTCGCGCCGATGCACTGGAGTTCGCCGCGTGCCAAAGCAGGCTTGAGGATGTTGGCGGCGTCCACACTGCTTCCGGCTGATCCTGCGCCGACGAGCATATGGACTTCGTCGATGAACAGAATCGAATCGGATGATTTCAGTTCTTCGATCACCCGCTTGAGGCGTTCCTCAAACTGACCGCGATACATCGTCCCCGCGACGAGCGACCCGACATCAAGCTGAAGCACGCGCTTATCGAGAAGCTGTTTGGGAACTTCACGGTTCACAATCCGCTGCGCAAGCCCTTCGACGATCGCCGTTTTGCCCACACCGGGTTCACCGATCAGCGCGGGATTGTTCTTACGTCGGCGGCTTAACACCTGAATCACGCGCTCAATTTCGGTTTCCCGTCCGACAACCGGGTCTAGCTTGCCCTCTTGCGCCAACTGCGTCAAATCGGTGGCGAGCTGATCCACCAACGGTGTTTTACCCTTCTCAGGGCGCGGACGCGGGCGCGGTTCTTCTTGACTAGCTTGTGGCGGCTGCACCGGACTCTCCTGCAACACACGGCGCGTCTGCCGACGCACCTCTTCTGGACTAACGCCCAGACGCTTTAAGATATCGATCGCTACGCCTTCTGTTAGGCGCACCAGACCGAGGAGCAGATGCTCAGTACCGATGTAATGATGTCCCATCCGGCGTGCTTCATCGACTGCCAGCTCCAAGACGCGTTTAGTGCCGGGAGAAAGCTCCGGTTGGATGTTAGCGGTGCGGGTGGTGGCGCGGGTCATCCGTTCCACGAGTTCTTCAACCCGGCGCTGTTCAAGCCCTAGTTCGCGCAGCACGCGACCCGCGACGCCACCTTCCTCGCGGATCAACCCAAGAAGCAGGTGTTCCGTGCCAATGTAGTTGTGCTGCAAACGTTCGGCTTCTTCTTGCGCCAAGCTCAACACCCGCCGTGCCCGTTGGGTGAAGCGTTCCATCTTGTTCGCCACGGTTCGGCAACCTCCGCGCTGCAATCGCACATGGCGACCAACAGCAGATCACTTATTCAAGAACGGTTTAAGACCATTACGCCTTTTGCACCATTGATTCATTATAGCACAGCCCACCGATGGTGCGTAAATCTTCGCGGGATAAGACTTGTGTTAGAAAGGTGATATTTCCCGTGCGCGCCGCGTGGGTAAGGGATATTGAACATGCACAACGCGAAAATTGCGCCTAACAGTTTGTGCAGGTTGATCACCCCCGTTTCGGTAGGGCAGCGCGGTCACAACAAAAACGCCGCATGGATTTATCCGTGCGGCGTTGACTTTCATCTCATTGACGAGTGGAGCAGGGTTACTCGGTCTCGCTGTTTCCGTTCGGCTCGTCAGTCTGACCCCAGTCCATATCCATGAACGCCGCTGAATTCACCTGCTTGAGGCTCAAACCGAGGCGGCGATTCTTCACATCGATCTTGACGATGCGAAGCGTCAGCACATCCCCTTCTTTGACCGCCTCACGCGGGTGCTGCACGCGCTTATCGCTCAATTCGCTGATATGGATTAAGCCTTCGATTTCCGGCACATCGACGATTTCCGCGAATGCGCCAAACTTCGTCAGCTTGGTGACTTTGCCCTTGACCAACTGCCCAACCTGATAGCCGAGCGCGATCGTATCCCAAGGATCGGGGGCTTGACGACGCATGCTCAAGCCGATGCGCTTCGCCACCGGATCGATGCTAATGACTTCGACCTTGACCTCTTCACCGACTTGCAGCACTTCACGCGGGTGCGTGACGTGATGCCAAGACAGTTCGGTCAGGTGGACAAGACCTTCCGCGCCGCCAATATCGACGAATGCGCCAAAGTCTTCGAGGCTGACCACGCGCCCGGTGCGGATTTCCCCGACCGTGAGCTGATGGATCAGCGATTCCTTGCGTTTTTCGCGGGTTTCGCGCGAAGCCGAACGCTCAGACAAGATCAAACGGTTGCGCTGACGATCCACTTCGACGACCTTGATAAAGATCGACTCGTTGACCATCTTGCTCCAGTGTTCTTCGTTGGCGTCGCCTTCTAACACGCGGCGGCGTTCGGCGCTCATCTGGCTTTGCGGAACGAAGCCGCGCAGCCGACCGAACCGGACGATCAAACCGCCTTTGTTGTAACCCGCAATCCGCGATTCAAGCACATCTTGGCTCTGCCGGAATTCTTCGGCACGCTGCCAATCCAGTTCTTCAATCGCGCGGTTGTAGGAAAGCAGGACTTCCCCGTTCACATCGCGGGGGTTGACGATATAGACCATCACCTTCGCGCCAACTTGGAGTTCTTCAACATTACGCTTGTTGATGCGCTCCAATTCGTAGGTGGGAATCACGCCGACCGACTCTTCATCCAAGGCGACGACGATACGCATCGGGGAGGTTTCTTGAACCGTTCCCTCGATGAGATCACCGCGCTTGAATTTCTTCGTCGCTTCTGACGTTACCACTGCATCCGAAGGTGAAGCGGGCGGCGTACTCTCGGTCGATGGCTCCGCTTCGGGTTGGGCATCGGCGGCGAGTTCGTCCTCCGCCGAAATCGGTGCAGCATCTGCGCTTGTGCCCGTTACCGGGTCGGCAGGTTCAACAGGTTGGTTGGCAGCAGGCGCAGCGGCATCCGCGATGGGCAGCGTGCTGGCTTCCGTTGCCCCCGTTTCAGCGCCAGTCGAGGCGATGTCCTCGCGGACTTCCTCGTTTTCACCCTGCCCTGGCATATTCGGAACCATCACGATCAGTTCTCCCGCAGAAAGTGGGTTAAGCGCCCTTATTATACAAAGGGGGCGGGAAGAATCAAACATTTCTTAAGTTTTCGGCAAAGTTGCCCTCAATTTTGTAAATAACGCCCATATGACAGGTGGGTGAGCATGATTTTGATGTGGTCAGAAATGCCCAATTAACGAAACCGCAATACTTGAATCAACTTGTAAAAATGAGCGTCGCAGCATGCGTATCTAATGTGAAAGCTATATACTGGAATCAAGGAATGGGCGCGCTGCTGCCCATGACACGTCTAGATAGAGGAGTAAGATATGAAGACGCGAGTCCTGCTCGTTATGTTGTTAATCGTCGTGGTCGCTGCCGCTGCCGTTTCAGTTGTCTATGCAGGGAGCACCACATTGAGCGGTACGTTGACGCCCGGCGGCGCAACCGAACCGGTCGTTGCCCAGATTTCAACGCCCAACTGCACTGGAGGCACTGCTGCGTTTTCTGTCCTGTATGCTGTTTATCCGTTTACCGTTGATGCGACCGGCGCGTATACGTTTACGGAACCCGGCACTGAATCCGCGCTTTATCTCTATTCGGGAAGTTTTGATCCCAATAGTCCGGCGACGAACTGCATCGCGGCAACCAACAGTAACCCGCTGAATCTGGTTGTGAACCTCACCGCCGGGACGCAGTATTACGTCGTCGTGATCGAAGACACGTTTGCCCAAGACGGCATGTCGTACAGCATCAACATCAGCGGACCGGGCAATATCATTCTGCCCGCTGGCGCATGCCCATATCCGCTTCCGGCAGGGTCGGTCGTCTACTCGATTCCGGCGGGCGCTCCAGCGTTCTTCTCGCCTGATTTAGCGTCGCAGACGACGTTCGCCATTCCGGCGGGGACATGGTACATCAGCGAATTCAGCGGCGATTTCGCTAAAGTCTGGATCGCATGTGAAGCAAGCCCGGTGTGGGTGCCTGCCAACGCGGTCGCACGGTAATACGAATTTTTGATCCTTCGTCTCCTCTCTAAACAATGTTTGGAGAGGAGCTTTTTCCCCCACCCAAAAAACGAACCCCTTCCCTAACCCTCAGACTCCTTGAAAAATAAGAACATTTGAGCTATCCTTATGGGACGTTCGGTGACAAGGAGTCCCAAGAACATGCAGATCAATCCGTCGTTGTGGTTTGATACCCAAACCGAAGAAGCGATTGCGCTGTACAGCGCCGCCTTCCCCAATTCACGCACCGTCGTGATCAAACGATACCCAGAAACAGGTCTGCCAGATTTCTTGCAGGCGATGGCGGGCAAGGTCATCACCGCCGTATTCGAGCTTGCCGGGCAGACGTTCGTCGCGTTGGATGGGGGACCGAAATTCAAGTTCACGCCAGCCGCATCGCTGATGGTCAACGCGTCGAGTCCTGAAGAAGTCGAGCGGATATGGGACGTGCTGTCACCGGGGGGATCAGTGTTCATGCCGCTTGGAGAGTATCCGTTTAGCAAAAAGTTCGGATGGTTAGCCGACAAATTTGGGCTGTCGTGGCAGATCATGGCAGCGTCGCCGCGCAAGCAGAAGATTACGCCGTTCCTGATGTTCGTCGGTGAGCAGTGCGGCAGGGCGGAAGAAGCGATCCGGTTTTACCAATCGCTCTTCGCAAATTCAGCGATTGAGCATATTGATCACTACACCGAAGCCGACGCGGGCGAAAAGCCGGGGACGGTCAAGCACGCGGTTTTTCAGCTTAATGGGCAGGATTTCATGGCGATAGACAGCGGGCTTGACCATCAGTTTAACTTTACTGAAGCCTTCTCGCTTTATGTCGAATGCGAGACGCAGGAGGAAATTGACCGCCTGTGGAACGCGCTTTCCGCTGTGCCGGAGGCGGAGGCGTGCGGCTGGTTGAAGGATAAATTCGGTGTTTCGTGGCAGATCACCCCGCGCGTGCTGGGCGATTGGATGCTGGACTCGGATCCCGAAAAAGCACAGCGGACGATGGACGCGATGCTGCAAATGAAAAAACTCGATATTGCGGCGCTTGAGCGAGCGCACGCGGGGCAGCCTGAATAACAGAGGGCGCAGAGGAGAAGTCTTTCTCTGCGCCCTCCGGGTGTTATTCCTCGATCAGCGTGTCCTGTTGATCGGCGGTCATGTCGATACTTTCGACCTCTTCCGCCGGGTTCAAGTAATCGCTGCCCGCGTTTTCGTGGCGCTCGAACACGAGACGGTTATCCTGTTCGTCAATCACCACCAGATCGCCTGATCCGGCAGCGCCGCCGCGCAAGAGAAGCTGACTCAATTCGTTTTCGACATAGCGCTGAAGCGCACGGCGCAGCGGACGCGCGCCAAACTGCGGGTCATAGCCTTTACGCGCCAGCCAATTCCGCGCCGATTCAGTCAAATGCACCTGTAAGCCCATCTCGCTGAGGCGTTCCGCGATCTCGCGCATCTGCAAATCGACAATCCGCTCCACTTGTTCGAGCGTGAGCGGCTCGAAGATCACAATCTCGTCGATACGATTCAGGAATTCCGGGCGGAACGTGTCGCGCATCGCCTTTTCGATCTTCTGGTGATCCGCGACTGTTTGCTCATCAGCCGACTGAACAAAGCCGAGCGCGCCGCCTTTGCGGGCGAACTCCGTGCCGAGATTGCTCGTCATGATGATCACAGTATTGCTAAAGTCAACCGTGCGCCCTTGTCCGTCGGTCAAGCGCCCATCTTCGAGTATCTGGAGCAGGGCGTTCCACACATCCGGGTGCGCCTTCTCGATTTCGTCAAACAGGATCACACGGTACGGGCGGCGGCGCACGGCTTCGGTGAGCTGTCCGCCTTCTTCATAGCCGATGTAACCGGGCGGCGCGCCAAACAAGCGGCTGACCGTGTGCTGTTCACGGTATTCGCTCATATCGACGCGGACGAGCGCTTCCTCGTCGTCAAACATGAACTTCGCCAGCGCTTTGGCGAGTTCGGTTTTACCGACGCCGCTCGATCCCAAGAAGATGAACGAACCAATCGGACGATGGGGGTCTTTCAAACCGCTGCGGGCGCGGCGGATCGCGTTCGCAATCGCGCTGACCGCTCCCGCTTGCCCGATGATCTGCTCATGCAGGACTTCTTCCATGCGGAGGAGCTTTTCGCCTTCCGTCTCCAACACCTGAGTCGCGGGGATACCCGTCCACTGGCTGACGACGGCGGCGATATCATCGGCGCTCACCACTTCATCAAGCGTGTTTTCTTTCTGCCATGCGAAGCGCGCGTCTTCAAAATCCTGCTCCAACTGCAAGCGGCGCATCTTGTATTCGGCGGCGCGTTCGTACTCGCGCGCCATACCTGCCGCTTCTTCGTCCGCCTTCAAGCGGTTGACCGCTTCTTGCAGTTCTTTGACGTGCTGCGGCATCGAATACAGCGCGACACGGAGACGGGCGGCGGCTTCGTCGAGCAGGTCAATCGCTTTGTCCGGTAGGCGGCGATCCATCACATAGCGATCCG
>JAPKMU010000116.1 GCA_026645745.1 Anaerolineae bacterium
CGAATCCTATATCGCGCAGGTGACGGATACCCTCAAGCGTGAACTCGCCAAATACAACATCACGGGCGCGACCATCAGCGGACGCCCAAAGCATATCTACAGCATTTACAAGAAGATGGAACGCAAGCGCGTCGATTTCGGCAAGATTTACGATGTGCGCGCTGTCCGCGTGATCGTCGATGACATCCCGCAGTGTTATGTCGTATTGGGAGTCGTTCATAATCTGTGGCGACCGATCCCCGGTGAATTCGACGACTACATTGCTGCGCCGAAAGACAATTTCTATCAAAGCCTGCACACCTCCGTCGTCGATTCATCCGGCAAGACGCTCGAAGTGCAAATCCGCACATGGGAAATGCACGAACACGCCGAATACGGTATCGCCGCGCACTGGCGCTACAAAGAAGGCAGCAAAGGCAGACGCGATGAAGCCTTCGAACGCCGCCTCAGTTACTTGCGCCGCTTGATGGAGTTTGGACCCGAAGAAAAAGACCCCGCATCGTTTGTTGCAACGATGAAAACAGAGGTTTTCCAAGATCGTGTGTATGCCTTCACCCCGAAGGGCGACATTATTGACCTTCCTAAAGGTTCGACTCCGGTCGATTTCGCCTATCACATTCACACCGACTTAGGACACCGCTGCCGGGGCGCAAAAGTACATGGGCGCACCGTTCCGCTCAACTATGTCTTGCAGATGGGCGATCAGGTCGAGATTCAAACTGAAAAGCGCGGCGGACCCAGCCTTGATTGGTTGAACTCCGACCTCGGCTATATTCATACCACCCGCGCCAAGTCCAAGATTCGCTACTACTTCCGCAAGCAGAACCGCGATAAACATATCGTGAGTGGGCGTGATGTGCTGGAGCGCGAACTCAAGCGCCTCGGCGTTTTAGGCACGATGCCCTACGAAACGATCACAAACTGGTTCAATTACGATAAGTTGGATGACTTCCTTGCGGCGGTTGGCGCGGGCGACATTACTGGCGCGCAAATTGCTAACCGCATCCTTGAGCAGGAGCGTAAAGAAGCTGAAGCGCGCTCGAAAGAGACGCTCAAGGCAAGTCCGGCGCGTGCGACGAGCGGCGGTTCGAACGGCATGAGCGTTGCGGGGACAAATGGGCTTCTTTATTCGTTCGCGCGCTGCTGCAACCCTGTTCCGGGTGATCCGATCATCGGATACGTTACACGAGGGCGCGGCGTCAGTGTTCACCGCCTTGATTGTCCAAACATCACGCATGAGCCGGAGCGTCTAATCGCTGTATCATGGGGGCTGCTTGACAAAGAAGAACGTTACAGCGTTCCGGTTGAAGTGATCGCTTATGATCGAGAGGGGCTTCTGCGCGACATCAGCACCGTGATCGCGGACGAGCAGGTGAATATGTCGGAAGTCAACGTCAAGACGAAGCACAACATCGCAACGTTGTACTTGACGATGGAACTCGCGGATATGCAGCAGCTAACGCGCATCCTCACGCGGCTTGAAAATGTGGATCAAGTGGTCGAGGCGCGGCGGCGGCATGCTGTTTAGAGATGATGTGTGCAGTCATTTGCGATGTTCCCGCTTGCGCATAAATCAAAAACGGATGAATATAGAGGTGCTCTCGCCTTACTTCCGCTAAGGTTATAGGGTGGCTTATTCCTGTTTTTGTGGGGGCATCGTATGAACCTTTCCGTTCGCCAACTTGCGCTGAAGCAGTTCCAAACACTCCCATCTGATGTCCGCTTGGTGATTGTCCACCCCAATTACCTGCATCAGCACACGCTTCTTTCAGCCATGCTGGATGATGCGCTGTATGTTCGTTTTGAGGGAGCAAATCTCAGCGTTGATGACCTCAACGATCAATTGCGGACAGCACTTTCCACCTATACGGACAAGGGCGTTTTGAGCGGTTTCGCATCGCTGATTTGTGATGAATTGGATCGCGCTCGCCCGCAAGCGACGGATACGTTCGTGCGTTCCCTGCTGCGTGATTTCGCCGGACGGATCATCGTATTCACCCGCTCGGCTCAGGTGATTCCGCTGCAAGATTCAACGATGCGCCCGATCACGCGGTTTTTGCCCGCATCCGACACGCTGATGCTTTGGGATTATGCTCAACGCAACCCGGCGGGCGGCACGCTCTTGGAAGTGCGCGCGTTTGGCGAAGGGCGGGTGCAGCTTGAAGGCAAAGATATCGTTACGTGGGATGGTGTGCTGCCGCGTGCGCTGTTCTTCTTCCTCATTGATCGGGGTATGGTTACGCGCAGCGAGATTTTTCAGACGTTTTGGGCGAACCTACCCGTCCGCGAAGCGACCAATGTGTTCCATGTGACCAAGCGCAAAATCAGCGAAGTGCTTGGGTTAGATTTGACCAAGTACGAAGCCGGGTTTTACTATATTTCACGCAGCATTCACCTCAGCTATGACGTTTCTGTTTTTACACAACTTCTGCAAGACAGCGCTGTTTTAGCGCTTCAGCAGGCTGCGGAAACGGCTGCACAGGCACTCTTACTGTACCGCCGCGATTTTCTTGCATCAGTCGATATGCCTTGGGTTGAGCGCCGCCGTGCTGATCTGCGCCAGATGTATGGGGAAGCGCTTGTCGTGCAGGCGCGCATGTCTGAGCAGTTGGGAGATAAATCGTCAGCGTTGGGCACACTGATACAAGCATCTGCCCTTGCACCCCAACGCGAGGATGTTGTGTACCACATGATGCGTTTGTATCATGATCTCAATCGTCCTGCCGAGGCTCTCGACGTGTACCGCCGCCTCGAAAGTGAACTGCGGGCATCGCTTGATCTTGCGCCGGGGGCTAATCTGCGCGACCTCGCCGCGCAGATTGAGCAGTCCCTTTCCGCGTAAGGATTATCCGGCGGGCGTCGGTTCTTCTGCGCCGTTTGCCGATTCAGGAATGGCGAGGCGCGTCATCCATTTAACAAACGCACTGACCTGTTCCCCTGCTTGCACTGAGATAATGAAATCGCCTTTGCTGGCGCGTCTGCCACTTGGCGCAGCACTCCCCTTGATTACCTTACCGCGATGTGCGGTCGTCAGCACGATCAGCGATTCGTCCCCATCGGTGACCGCCGCCGCCGCGATTCCTTTGCTGTCCGCCGTCAATTTCATCGTCTGAACACCCATTCCTGCGCGCCCTTGGGTCGGATATTCGCTCATCACGGTCGATTTAGCGATCCCATCATCAGTGATCGTCAGTAGGAGGCACGCTTCTTCCACAAGTGCTGCTGTAACGACCTGATCCGTCTCATCATTGAGCTTGATGCCGCGCATTCCGCCTGCGCCTAATCCGGTCGGGCGCACATCACTTTCTTTGAAGCGGATCGCTTGCGCTTGCTGTGTGACAAGCACTACTTCATTTTCGCCAAACGTTGGCAGCACCCATCCAAGGGTATCGCCCTGTTCAATATCCATCGCTTTGAACACGTCTGAACGCAAACCGGGTAAATCCTCCATGCGAAGCCGCTTGACCTCGCCGCCGCGTGTTGCGAAGAACAAGTAACCCGTCTCAAGGCGCGATGGGAGGGTAATCGCCGCCGTGATCCGCTGGTCGCTGCCCTTGTATGCCGATAGGTCTTCGTAAGGCGTGCCGTCTACCGGATCGTTCACCTGCGGGATTTGCTGCACAGGCACAGTCGCGCATAAGCCGTCCGCCGAGAATAAATACATCACTTCGGCGGTCGTCGTCTGCTGGATAAAGCGCGGCGTTCCACCGTTCTCGATCTCTACCGGAAGGCGCGGCGCGGTCGAATCAAACGTGCGACTGAGCTTGCCCGCCGCCGTCAGCGTCACCCATGTATCTTCTTGCGGGGTGAGCAAATCGGCGCTCGTGACCTTGGTCGCTGTGCTGTCGAGGATCATCGTTCGGCGAGGATCGCCATACGTATCTTTCATCGTTAACAGCTCGTCTGCGATAACGGCGCGCACTTTTTCTGGATGTGCCAACAGATCGGTCAAGTGTGCGATTAACTTCTGCTTTTCGTCGTATTCTTCCTCGATCTTTTTGCGCTCCAGCGCAGCAAGGCGGCGCAGTTGCAGCTCTAAGATCGCGTTCGCTTGTGTTGCATCAATGCCCAATGCTTTGATCAAGTTGTTGCGGGCGCTGTCCGCCGTGCGCGAGCCGCGAATGATCGTGATAACTGCGTCGAGCGACTCTAATGCCTTGAGCAAACCCGCCAAAATGTGCGCGCGTTCGCGTGCGCGTCTCAAATCGTACTCACTGCGACGGCGCACCACTTCCAAACGATGATCGAGATACACCTTGAGCGCTTGCTTGATGCTCAACATGCGCGGTTCGCCGTTGACCAACGCCAGCATGATAATGCTAAACGTCTCTTGAAGGGGAGTCAGCCGGAATAAGTGGGTCAGCACTTCGGCGGCGTCCGCGCCGCGTTGAAGCTCGATTGCCAGTCGCAATCCTTGACGATCACTTTCGTCGCGCAGATCGGCGATGCCTTCGATTCTGCCTTCGCGCACTAAATATGCGATGCGCTCGATCAGCGCTGATTTGTTCGTTTGATAAGGGAGTTCACTCACGATGATGCGCGACTTGCCGCGCCCCATATCCTCGACATGGCAGCGTGCCCGCATCGTGATCTTGCCGCGCCCGGTCGCATATGCCGCGATCAGCGAGTCGTCGAAGTCAATATCTGCTGCACCGTCCGCATGACGATACACAAGCCCGCCCGTAGGAAAATCTGGTCCTTTGACGAACTGCATCAAATCTTGAATGCTGATGTCTTCCAGCGTATCCCAATTGCGGAGTATATGCACCAGCGCATCCACGACTTCGCCCAGATTATGCGGCGGAATATTCGTGGACATCCCGACCGCGATTCCCGACGATCCGTTCACCAACAAATTCGGAATCGACGATGGCAGGACAGCGGGTTCTTGCAGCGTACTATCAAAATTGTCGACAAAATCGACGGTTTCGCGTTCAATATCGGTCAGCAGTTCGCCGCCGATCTGAGTCATGCGCGCTTCGGTATAACGCATCGCCGCCGCGCCGTCCCCGTCCACGCTGCCGAAGTTTCCTTGCCCGTCGATCAGCTCGTAACGCATCGAAAAATCTTGCGCCAACCGGACGAGCGCTTCATACACCGCTGAATCGCCGTGCGGGTGATATTTTCCCAGTACTTCACCGACGATACGAGCGCATTTCTTGTACGGCGTATTGGCGCGTAACCCCATGTCGTGCATGGCATACAAAATGCGCCGATGTACAGGTTTCAAGCCATCACGCGCATCGGGCAGCGCGCGCGCAACGATTACGCTCATCGCATAATCGAGATACGCCTCGCGCATCTCCTGATCTATGTTGATTTGGCGCACGGTTCCAAGTGTCATGCCGTTTCCTGACAAAGAAGGAATGGAATACCACTCCATGCTAGCATAGGTGCGTTATCGGTTAAAGAGTGAACGCTTGTTCGCATTATACCACGATCTGAATTGCAACGCTTGCCCGATTCTTCGTGCAGTTCCCGCGCACATGTGGTAGTATGCGCCCCATGATGACACGAAAACTCCTCCTGTTGATCAGCCTGTTCTGGGGCGCGGCACTGCTCACGTCTTGCATGCCGCCGACTCCAATCGTCGTCTATATGACGGCGACCTACATCCCGACTGAAGAACCACTTTCGCTGGCAACAAACACGCCCGAAGCCGTGCAGCCGATTACCGAAGTGGCGGCGCTGCCTACCATGACACTCACGCCAACAGCCGTGTCCGCAACCATCACGGTGGCACCCAGTGTTACTTGGCGCGGGGCGATTGTTGGACCGGATTATGTACCCCCAACGCCCGTTACGCCGTCTCCTACGACTTTACCCGCTGGTGAGACGATAACGCCAGAAGTCTCTCAGCCTGTTGAGCCGACTGCCGCGACAAGCGGAGGTGTCGTCGTCATCCCCACGCTCGATCCCAATCGTATCGGCATCCAGTTGGATATCAACCTCTCTCAGTCCGACTGGCAGGATGCGATGGGGCGTATCGAAACGCTCGGCATTGAATGGGTTAAGGTGCAAATCCCTTGGCGCGAGATGCAGCCGAACAATCGAGATGAATTCGGCAATGATTTCTTCCGCCGTGTCGAACAGTACCTTGAAGACGCGAATCGGCGCGGTTTTTCCGTTCTGGCGAGTGTCGTCAAAGCACCTGCGTGGGCGCGCTCCAACCAGACGGAAGACGGACCGCCGGACAACCCGGCTGATCTTGCCCATTTTCTCACAATCCTGCTGCGTGAAGTCAACCCCGATCAAATGCGCGATGTTTTGGGTGACTATATTGACGCGGTCGAAATCTGGAACGAACCCAACCTGATCCGCGAATGGCAGGGGACGCTGGCATTCTCCGGCGCGGGTTACATGCAGTTGTTCGCCCCCGCGTATGATGCGCTCCGTGCCTATTCTTCGACGATTCCGATCATCACCGCCGGACTTGCGCCGACCGGGAATAACGCTGGAATTTCGGTCGATGATACCGAGTATTTGCGACAAATGTACGCCGCTGGTTTAGGTGCATACAACGATGTGATCATCGGAATACATCCGTACAGTTGGGGAAACTCACCTGATGCGCTCTGCTGCGGCACACGGGGATGGGACGAAAACCCACATTTCTACTTTGCCGAAACCATGCGCTCCTACCGCGAAATTATGGTCGCCAATGGTGATCAAGGAAATCAACTATGGATCACCGAGTTTGGTTATGCCACATGGGATAGTTTCCCCGGTGATCCGCCTGTTGGCAGTGAATGGATGCGCTTTAACGACAAATGGACGCAGGCAGGGTACACCATCCGCGCGCTGCAAATCGCGCAGGAATCCGGCTATGTCGGTCCGATCATGCTCTGGAATCTGAATTTTGCGACTCTGTTTGGGCTGGTCGAAAACCGCGATGAGCGTATCGCGTACAGCTTGTTAGTTCCCGGCGAAGGCTGTCAGCTTCAATTGGGCAATCCTAATCGCACCGAGCGCCCGCTGTTTTGGATGCTGTATGATGCTGTGCGCCCCGATACGCAGCTTCCTGATTTCTGTGGTGTCCCGCCGTCCCCGATTCCGGGCTTGGGCTGATTTGGAGGTGCGGTGTGAACCGTACCGATCGGTTGTTGGCGATCGTGTTGCGATTGCAGGCGAAGGGATGGCAGCGCGCCGAAGACCTCGCTGAATATTTTGAGATCAGCAAGCGTACCATATACCGGGACATGCTCGCCTTGATGGAGAGCGGCGTCCCGGTGATCTCGCAGCCGGGGCAGGGCTATTCGCTCGACCCCGGCTATTTTTTGCCACCGCTTCACTTCACCGCTGACGAAGCCATCACCCTCATTCTTGGTACATCATCGGTTGCACAGCATTTTGACGAGCAGTATCGCCGCGCTGCCGAATCAAGCGCGCACAAGATTGAAGCCGTACTTGGGGAACGTCTGAAGGCTCAGGTGGCAGATCTAAAGGCTTCACTGCGATTTGTCTCGCTGCAAACGATGGATGAACCGGACTTGGTAGCATTACTTCAGCAGATACGCCGCGCAATTTTGGATCGCAAAACGATTCGTTTCACCTATCAAAAACGCCTAGCTGAAAACGAAGACGGGCGCATCCGCGATATTGACCCACATGGGCTGCTTCATATCGGAACAACATGGTATGTCGCCGGATATTGTCATTTGCGGCGCGATATGCGTACGTTTCGATTGGAGCGTATAGACCATCTGACCGTGTTGGCGTCCACATTTACGCGACAGCCAGATTACGATCTCCAAAGCAATCCTCCGCGCACGATCAATCACATGATTCGTGTGGTGTTCGATCTCTCGGTAGCGCGTTGGGTGCTGGAGGAGCGTAATTTCTACGTATTGGAACAGCACTCGCAGCCCGACGGCTTGTATTTGACGCTCGGCGTACGCACGACAGAGGATGTTATCCGCTGGCTGATTGGGTGGGGCGACAAGGTGCGCGTCCTTGAGCCAGAATCTCTGATCGAAGAGATGGTCGCGGCGGCACAGTCAATTTTGAAGTTGTATCACTTCCCCTGAATCACTGCTGACATAATGGTGTCACACGCCCTTGATAACATGAAAATGGTAACCGTGACTTCAACAAGGAGCGACAATCGTGACCGTTCTCAATGCGATTAACTGGTTCGAAATCCCCGTACGCGATATGGATCGTGCAATCACCTTCTACAGCGCCATGCTCAATCAGCCGGTTGGCAAAGGTGAGTTTGCCGGTATGCCACACGGATTTCTCCCCTCGAGCGAAGATGGGGTAGGTGGTGCGCTCGTCCAAAGCGATCACCTGACTCCCGGTGGCGCAAGCGGCACGCTCGTCTACCTGAACGCCGAATTTGACCTAGATGGCTGTCTTGTTCGCGCTCAAGCAGCCGGTGGCACAATCGTACAGGAAAAGACTGCAATCCCGCCGCAAGGGTACATGGCGATTGTGATGGACACAGAAGGCAATCGCATCGCACTGCATCAGCCGCCGCAGTCCGAATAAGCAAGCCGAAAGTCGAATCAAAAAGGGCGCTCCTCATGTACAGGAGCGCCCTTTAATTTCACTACTTCACAGCGGCGGCTTAGTCGTCGTCGCTTTCGTCCTTCTTGCCCCGCCGTTCGCGTGGTTCGTCGTCATCACCGTCGATTTCGACCAATTCCGCCGTCATGTCGAGCGCGCCTTGCAGCTCAAGCGACGTGTGCGGCGCAACCAGTTCACGATCCTGATAGGTGTGGAAGCCTGTTCCTGCCGGGATCAATTTACCGATGATCACATTCTCTTTCAAACCGTACAAGCGGTCGAGCTTACCCTCAATCGCCGCACCCGCCAGCACGCGGATCGTGTGCTGGAAGCTGGACGCTGACAAGAAGCTGTCGGTGCTGAGTGCGGCTTTCGTCACGCCGAGCAGGATTGGCACGCCCGCCGCAGGTTCTTGACCCTGCGCGATATACGTGTCATTCATGTTGATCAACTGCAAGCGATCCATCAACTCGCCGGGCAGCACACCGCTGTCGCCGCTCTTGGTGATCTGAACGCGCGACAGCATCTTTCGGATCACGATCTCGAAATGCTTGTCGGCAATCGGCACACCTTGAGCGCGGTAAACTTTCTGAACTTCCGTTAGCAGATACAGCGCACATGCGTCTGCACCTTGCACACGCAGGATACGATGCGGGTTCTTTGAACCTTCAGTCAACTGCTGACCGGGGTACAAGTGCATGCCATCTTCGATGCCGGGGAGCAGACGCGCACTCGATGGAATCGGGTACTCGGCTTCTTCGCGTGTCTCGTAACGCAGGTAAATCTTGCGATCCTCGACATGCACGATCCCGTTCATGCGTGCGATGACCTTCTCACCGCTGTCTTCGTCCAGCGCGAGGATTCCGCCTGCGTTGACCGTCTGATCTTCTTCGACCATGACCGTCCAACCCGCAGGAATATCGTGCTCCTCATTGACGACTTCGCTGTTTACGACGACCGCGACGCGCACGCCTTCCTTCTTGATGAGCCGCAGTGTCCCCGCAATATCGGTGACGACTGCTTCGCCTTTCGGCTTCTTGCGCGCTTCAAAGATTTCTTCCACGCGCGGCAGACCGCTGGTGATGTCGCCCGACGCCTGCGCTGTACCGCCCGTATGGA
The DNA here is from genome assembly GCA_026645745.1 of Anaerolineae bacterium. Taxonomy (GTDB): domain Bacteria; phylum Chloroflexota; class Anaerolineae; order Aggregatilineales; family Phototrophicaceae; genus Flexifilum. The sequence continues at coordinate 9,628 of JAPKMU010000116.1, forward strand.
AGGTACGCAGGGTAAGCTGAGTGCCCGGTTCACCAATCGACTGCGCGGCAATGATGCCGACTGCAGTGCCGATCTCGACCATTTCGCCGCGACCGAGGTCACGCCCGTAGCACAGCGCGCAAATGCCGTGAATCAGGGCGCACGTCATTGGGCTGCGAACGTGCATCTCTTGAATCTTGCTGTCCTGAATCTTTTGACCGACTTCTTCATCGATCAAGCTGTTGCGTTCGACGATCAGTTCGCCCGTTGCCGGGTCATACGTATCGCTTGCCGCACAGCGACCCAGAATACGCTCGTAGATCGTTTGTCCCGCGACATCATCCGAGCGTTTGATCCAGATGCCCGCTTCTGTGCCGCAGTCCGTCCGGTTAATGATCATGTCCTGCGCTACGTCCACCAATCGGCGGGTGAGATAACCCGCGTCGGCGGTACGAAGCGCCGTATCTGCCAAACCTTTACGCGCGCCGTGCGTCGAGATGAAGTATTCGAGCGCGGTCAGTCCTTCGCGGAAGTGGCTGCGGATCGGCAGGTCGATGATGCGCCCGGAGGGGTCAGCCATCAAGCCGCGCATCCCCGCAAGCTGCGTAATCGGACCGAAACCGCCCTTCGTTGAGCCGGACAGCGCCATAACCGCAATCGGTCCGAACGGATTCAACGTGCGCTGGATCAGGTCTTGCAGTTGATCCTTCGCGCGGCTCCACACATCAATCGTGCGCTGGTAGCGCTCATCTTCGGTCATCAAGCCGCGCCGGAAGTCACGTTCTGCACGCTCAACCGTGTCTTCGGCATTCTGAAGAATTTCTGTGCGCTCATCCGGGATCGTCAGGTCAGTGACGGCGATTGTCGTTCCGGAAATCGTCGCGTAGTAGAAACCGAGGTCTTTGATCGCGTCAACGACATCGGTAGTACGCTCAGAACCAATCCGCTGGTACGCTGTCGCAACGAGATTCTGCAAGCCCTTCTTACCCATCGTTTCCTGCATAAACCGCATTTCGTCCGGCAGGATACGATTGAACAGGGCGCGCCCGACCGTTGTCGGTTCGGGTTCGTCTTGTGGGGGACGGGTGTCATAGTAGTTCTGAAGCAGAATCGGGGTGTGCAGCTTAACCAACCCGAGATTGTAGAGGTATTCCACCTCGTCAATATCGACGACCAAGCGGCGCTCGGTCAGGTTCGAATAGACAAGATGCCCCGTGCGCTTCGTCTTCTTGAGCAGTTTGCGCATTTCAAACGTGTTGGCGAGCATGCAGTCAACTTCGCCATCCATCACGGCGCGGATCGTGCGTTCAACCGCGCTTTCGGTGATCTTTTTGCGCCCCTGCTCGTTTACCTCAATCGTGTCTTCAAACACGACTGTGCCCGGAATATCGTGCTGCTGCGCGAAGTAATAACCGTTCGTGCGGTGCGCGATACCGACCTTTACATTCGGGTTGCCGATGATCGTTTCCATACGGCGGAACTCGTCGGCGCGGTCGGGGCGCGTGACGATCTCGACGGTCGGATCCATCGTCAGGTAATACATACCCAACACCATGTCTTTGGCGGGGGCAACAATCGGCTGACCGTCCGCAGGCTTGAGCAGGTTGCGCGTGCTGAGCATGAGTTCGCGCGCTTCTTGCACTGCCTTATCGCTCAGCGGTACGTGTACCGCCATCTGGTCGCCGTCAAAGTCTGCGTTGAACGCCGCGCACACCAGCGGGTGAATCTGGATCGCCTTGCCTTCGACCAACTGCGGCTCGAACGCCTGAATACCGAGACGGTGCAGGGTAGGGGCGCGGTTGAGCAGAACAGGGCGTTCCTTGATGACCTCTTCCAGCACTTCCCAGACTTCGGGCTTTTCGCGCTCAATGATGCGCTTCGCGCCCTTCACGTTGCTGGCGTAGTTATGCCGAACAAGGCGGCTGATCACAAATGGACGGTAAAGTTCAAGCGCCATCGTCTTGGGCAAGCCGCATTGATGCAGCTTGAGACGCGGACCGATCACGATCACCGAACGTCCACTGTAGTCCACGCGCTTACCGAGCAGGTTGCGGCGGAAGCGACCTTTCTTACCCTTCAGCATATCGCTCAAGGATTTGAGTTCGCGCCGTCCACGACGACTGAGCGCTTTTCCGCGCTGACTGTTGTCAATCAGGCTGTCCACCGCTTCCTGAAGCATACGCTTTTCGTTGCGCACGATCACATCCGGCGCGCCGAGTTCGAGCAGGTGCTTCAAGCGGTTATTGCGATTGATCACGCGGCGGTACAAATCGTTGAGGTCGCTTGTGGCGAACCGTCCGCCGTCAAGCTGCACCATCGGGCGCAAATCCGGCGGAATAACGGGCAGCACCGTGAGGATCATCCACTCAGGGCGGTTGCTGCTCTTGCGGAGGCTTTCGAGGACGCGCAGGCGCTTCGTAGCCTTCTTCTTACGCTGCTTTGAACGTGTGGTGCGAACTTCCGCCCACAGCTCAACCGCCAGCTTGTCGAGTTCCATGTTTTGCAGAATCTTGTAGAACGCTTCCGCGCCCATATCTGCTTGGAACACCTGACCGTAGCGCTGTTTCAGTTCACGGTAGCGGGCTTCGCTCAAGAATTGCAGTACGCGCAGATCTGCGAGTTCGTTGCGTGCCCGTTCCGCGTTGGCGCGCAGATGCGCCATACGGTCATCGAGCACCGTCATTTGCGATTCGAGATCGGCAGATACTTCACCCGTTGCCGAGTTCGCTTCGTCGTTGAGCTTGCGCAGTTCATCACGGCGCATGTCATCAACTTCGTTTTGGAGTTCGCTCAAGCGGGTATTGACGATGTTCTGAACGCGCGACAGGTGATTGTGATCCACCGTCTCGCCCTTAGCGACGATCACCGTGCTGGCTGCCACAAAGTCAATGTCCGACGTAGCAGGCTTGCCCATGCTCGCTTCGATGCGTGCCTGAACCGACTGTGCTTCACGCATCAGTTCATCGGTGAGACGGTTCAATTCACCTTCAAAGTGCGCGTTGATCGCCTTCGTCTGCTGTTCGACATCCCGCAGAACGGTGTCACGGCGGCTCTTGATTTCCGCCATTTGCGCTTCAACATCACCGCCGATTGAAGCTTCTTTCTGGAATAATTCTTTGTCGATGCGGGCGAGCGCCTTTAGGCGTGCTTCCTCATCAACATACGAGATGACATACTGCGCGAAGTACAGCACGCGATCCAGATTGCGGCGGCTGACATCAAGCAGCATACCAAGATAGCTCGGCACTCGGCGCGTATACCACACATGCGCAACCGGAGCCGCAAGTTCAATGTGCCCCATCCGTTCACGACGAACGGAGGCGCGGGTGACTTCTACACCGCATTTATCACAAATAATGCCGCGATAGCGAACATTCTTGTACTTCCCGCAGTAGCACTGCCAATCGCGGGTAGGACCGAAGATCGCTTCACAGAACAGCCCGTCTTTTTCGGGACGCAGGCGGCGATAATTGATCGTCTCCGGCTTCGTGACCTCACCATATGACCATGAACGGATCTGATCAGGTGACGCCAGACTCACGCGCAGCGCGCTGAAATCCTTCGCCTCCAAAGGCGTTCCTCCTCTGCGCTAAACCATTAAGATTGCTGAATGACGTATCGATTTTGGATGGGTAACGACCCGCAAAAAGGGAAAAACAGCGCATGGAACACCTTCTCCATCGCTGTTACGCAGGTTGTTTACAATCACCAACCGAGACCAACCGTATCCAATATTGTACTTCACGCAGCTTATTTGTCAAGCAGCATGGTCATACAAAATGAGGGAATGTAGAGGATAGCACTCACAGGACTTTCAGTGATGTTTGGACTCTACTGCATTTGGTTTTGGCTGTCAAGCACATGCGTTTCGGCTCACGGCGCGGTCGGCGGCGGCTGCAAAACCAGCCGAGTCACACGCACGGGCTGACCATTTATTCGCACCTCGATCCGGCGAATCTCGTTCCCGCTTTCACCAATTCCACCCAGCGCGACCGCTTCACCGGGGGTGAGCGCTGTTGGCGGCGTCACGAAGAAGGGTTCGGTATCGCCAGTTTGAGCGAAGTATGCGAGTGTTGCTTCACCCGGTTCGGTCGGCAGTACAAAGACCTGTGCATCACTGACAAACCGCCGCGTGATCGTGATGCTCAATGGGCTGTTAAGACACGCCTCGTTTGCGCTTTCGCTTGTCAATGCGGTATCGCCATCAATATCGATCAACTGGAGCGGCGCTGCAAAACACGGGTCGCTTGCCGTTGAGCCGAGGTTAAACAGCAGGTTCCAAGGCGTGAATTC
>JAPKMU010000117.1 GCA_026645745.1 Anaerolineae bacterium
GGGCGAAGATTTGCCCGATAAGACCTTTCCATGCCTGCCCGTCGTCGTGCGCGCGGAACGCCTCAAGGGTGGGGGTATACCCCAGATGCGCGAACTGGACTTTCTTCATCCAGCGCGGGAGCGCCTGAATATCAATTTCCGGCGAAGCTTTCACGGGGATCACGCACACACCGCTGCGGCGGGCGTAGCGCCATTCTTGCAGCACGGTTTCGCGCTCAAACGCGGCGGGGGTCAGCACCATGATCAAATAGTTGACGTGATCAATGCCGTCGGTGATCCGCTTCCACCAGTCCTGCCCGACCGCGCGCGGCAGTTGAATCACATCCTGCCACACGAACACGCCTTCGCTTTCGAGGGCGCTCCGCAGCCCTGCCGCGAATGCCGCGCCGTCCTGTGTCGCATAGCTGATGAATACGCCTGTGCGTTCCGCCATGATTGCCGCTCCCGTGTGTTTGCGGGAAAGTATAGCGTGGGGTTATCGGGAGGGCGATGAGATGCGTCACCGGCTGCCGAACGTCCGCGTGAGCGTCCAGAACCGTCCGCTCTCGATCCCAATCGCGACATGGGGCGTTTTCCATGTCGCTGTGTTCTTCGGCGTGACGACCGCATCCAAGCGCAAGCGCCGACCGGAGAAGTGTGTCCCTTCGACCTCCGTCCATATATAGAATTCGTCTCGGAGGATGTTGAGCACATGTGCCTTGCTTGAATGCCGCCTCGCTCATTTGCTGCCCTATCATTGCTTCATCAACTTCGATCAGCGTAGCGGTGCCGCTTTCGAGAGGTAGAGGAATACTTCACACTTGAAGCGAAGGATTGCGGTTTGCGAGAGCTTATCCGTGGTGAGCAACGGGATAAATTGCATACAATTTTGGCGGCACGCCTGCACGTAACGCGGGCGTTTGATTTCGAAGGAAACTTGGTATACTTGTTCTATCACCAAACCGCGCTTCGACCCCCATAGATATCCAAAACACACTGCACTGATTATCTGCGATGGCATATAGCTGCATAACCGAGAGGATACGCAGCTTGACGCACGAACATACATTCAGCATCTGTGAACGGAGAATGGCATGCCTAAATATCTCGTGGGCGACCCAAAAGAAAGATTGGAGGAACGCGACTTTGTCATCGTCACGGCGAACAGCGAAGCGGAAGCGATCGACCGATACCTTCGTTCTGTCACCATTCACGAGGATGTCCTTGCCGAGTATTTGTGTGACAAGAGCTTCGGCGGTTCGTTTGCAGCAGAATTCTGGTTCCAAACGGAAGAAGAAAACCACATCTACGCCAGCACCGGCGATATCCTCATTGACGAAGTCGAGTTTGAGCGCCGCGTGCGCGAGTTCTTTGGTGCTCACCAAGATTATGCCGATCTGTACCTCGACCAGTATCTCCACGATGACGAGCACTGCGATCCGACGCTGTTTCCTGAGGAGATGCGCTTCTACGTCGTGACACACGGTAACTGGATAGGCGTAGAAGCTATTCCGATCGATGCGATTGACGCATTCTAGAGGATATTCAGGGAAACAAAGCGCGCATGCTGTGTAACATTGACCTCTCAACGCTTACTCGAAGGACAGATCAATGGCGAAGTATTTGATTGTGAATGCGGATGATTACGGGATAGCCGCCAGCGTGAGCCGCGGGATTCGCGAAACGCATCAGCGCGGCATTGTCACCTCAACGACGGTCATGATTGGGATGGATAATGCCGCCGAGGCGGTGCAGCAGGCACGCAAGGAAACGCCTGATCTCGCGCTGGGGCTGCATGTGGTGGTGGCGGGAAAAGCGATGAAACCGGTGCTGCCGCCCGATCAAATCCCCACGTTGGTGCGCCCCGATGGGCTATTTTATGACAATCCGGACTGGGGCGAACACGCTGCGTCCTTCAACCCGGACGAGATGACTCGTGAAGTCCACGCGCAGTTTGAACGCTTCGTCGCGGTGACGAACCGGCTGCCAACGCATCTGGATAGTCATTATCACGCCGCTTATTATCATCCTGCCTCAGCGGAAGCGATGCGGTCGCTGGCGCTCAAGCACAAGCTACCTATGCGTCACGACCGAGGGATTGGTCACTCGATATTAGAAGGTATCCCGCAGCCGGTGACCTTCTACGAACTTGATCACGATCAGTCGATTGAGGTTCTCCTTACGTTCCTTCAGTCGCTTCCTGAGGGCGAAATTGTCGAGTTGTGCTGTCATCCCGGTTACTCCAATGACATGCTGTTTGCTACCGATTCGTGGACGACGGTGCGAGAAATCGACCTCGCGTATCTGACCGATCCGCGGGTTCAGGCAGTCATTACGTCCGAGCAGATTACCCTTTGCAATTTTGAGGTGTTCAAAAAAAGACAAGACAGACCGCTTTAGGGTGCTGCGCTCTGAAGCAGAAACGCAATGGTTCGGCGAACCATTGCGTTACGATTCCTGTATGCTCCAGCTATATGCGTGCTTTACGGTAACGTGCCTAATCCCCCTCATCCGGAACAGCCGGGGTCTTCGCGTGGAGATATCCGTGAGCGACCAGGGGAACAGTCTGCCCTACCCGCCGCACTGAAGACGGTAATACTCTTCCACACCCGGATACGCCACATTACCCGTGAGTTCAAGATAGCGGCGTAAAGCGTCCGCCGCTTTATTACATTGCTCCATGTCCGCATGTACGTACACCAATCCACCGTAAGGGCTTACGTATGTGGGGTCAATTTCAATGGCACGAGAATAATCTTCCTCCGCTGCGGTCAGATCGCCGAGATCGTAGTATGCATTTCCACGGTTGTTATAGGCGCGAGCATGGTTAGGGTCAAGGGCAATTGCCTGCTCATAATCGGCAATCGCTCGTTCAAATTCACCAAGATCGCTGTAGGCGTTTCCCCTATTGTTATAAGCATGTGCATCTTCTGGATCAAGTGCGATCGCTAGACTCCAGTCAGCGACTGCTTGTTCGTAGTCGCCAAGGCTGTCATAGGCAAGTGCTCGGTTGTAGTAGGCATCATGTGTCGGATCAAGCGCAATTGCCTGATCGTAATCGACAATTGCTTGCTCAAGCTCACCAAGGATCTGGTAAGCAAGGCCTCGATTGTAATAAGCAATCGCATATGAGGGATCTAACGCAATTACCTGATCAAAATCGACAATTGCCAGCTCAAGTTCGCTAAGAAGATAATAGGCGATTCCGCGTCCATAATGCGCACTTGTGTAGGACGGGCGAAGCACGATTGCTTGATCAAAATCGGTAATTGCTCGATAGTAGTCACCGGTATCCGTGTACGACAACGCGCGGTTGTAATATGGGAGTGCAGCTTGTGGAGCAAGTTCAATAGAAGTGGAAAAGTCGGCAATCGCGTTTTGGTGATCGCCTAGCGACCTGTAAGCATTTCCCCGGTTGTTGTAGTAGGCAGGATTTTCTGGGTCAAGCACAATCGCTTCGTTGAAATCATTAAGCGCGCGCTCAAAGTCTCCTATGGCTCGATATGCTCGGCCGCGGGCTGCATAGGCTTCGACAACTGAGACACCAAGTGTAATCGCCTCACTCAAGTCCGATATCGCACGATCGTATTCGTGGAGATCTAGAAATGTCAAACCGCGATTATAGTACGCAAGCGCATACGATGGATCAATCGCAATCGCTTGCGAATAGTCTTCGAGAGCCGCTTCCAAGTTATCAAGAGTGCGGTAAACATTCGCGCGGTTGTTGTAGATGGCAGGCATACTCTGATCGAGATCGATAGCGCGCGTAAGGCTCTCTAGCAGGGATTCTGGCGGTGCGCCCAGCATATACTGTGCGTAAGTCCAGTAGAAATAGATCGGCGCTAATCCCATCTCAGTTTCACGTCCCGCCGGAGCAAGAGCAATCGCGCGGTCGAGCAAGTCTGAAGCAGCCGAATAATCCTCCGCAAAATAGGCAAGTTGCGCGATTACAAAGTTAAAAACATACTCGACATCGCCGCCCGGTGAAACGAACAACGCAAGTTCATCTAGTGCACCTATCACTTCGGTTTCGCTAGGCTGAGCACTGATTCTACTCCAACGGGGTGTAACTGTGTATTGGCTGTTGACGACAGCCGCACCGACATAGCCCCAGATGATGAGCGTCGCGCCGTACTGATCGGCGGTGGCGCGTGCCTCGTCATGGCTGCGAAACGTCTGCGGGAGGAGTTCGACACGGGCGTTCACGCCAGCCTCAATAATCGCATCCTCCAACACGCGATCCCATTCGCCCTGCGGTTGCAGCGGGTTGACTTCTGGATTCAGCCGCTCGAATTCCGCGATCAACACGAGGATTTCACGGTTGTCGAGGTCTGCCGCATCGAATAGGAGCGGCGGCGGGGGTGCCTCACCGGGTGGGGCATGCGGATACTCAAACTCGCAGTGGGGATTCTCGGCGGGACACACGCCGACAAAACCGTTCACGTCCAAGATCGTAAGCGTACGCTGTAGATTGATCACGCCGTCGAACCAGAACAGACTCGCCGTGCCGAGTTCCTGCACATGCAAATTCGTCCGCGTGATATTCAAGCAGTCTTGCGGTACAGGCGATTCGGTTCCGTACGCGCGCAAAACGAAACACGCCTCGTTCACGTCCGCCGACGACTCGCGGAATTGATCATAATCCCGCAGCGCGACCAAGATTTCGCGGTCGTATTCGTCCAAGTATTGGAAGCGGAAATCGAGCAGGGAGGCGGGGTCGCTCGCCTGCACGATGAGGGTGAGCATCAGCAGTGATACGCGCACAGGCAAGACTTGAGCGGAGGCGGGGGCGACACCAAGAAGAATCGCAGTGGTCAGCAGGGCTAGGATGAGTCGGCGCATCGGTGATCTCGCAGAATGTGAGCGGCGCTTACTGCCCGATCATAGCGCGCGATAGAGGGGCGATCAACATGAGTCAGTGAGGATCGTCAGGCGGATAGCAGCGCGCGCCTTCACAACCCCACCTAACAAGGAGGATTACTCCTCCTCGTCAAGCACATCCCACACGCTGCTTAATTCGATAAACGGTATGCAAGGATTACCGGTTTGGCACGTAGCGCAACCCGATCACCCCACCTTTGAAGGGCTTCGACTCCACCAGCGAGAGGCGGCGCGGCGTTTCCAGATCGCTGAACAGCGGTTTGCCGCGCCCCAGAATCACTGGATTGACGTTCAGGCGGTATTCGTCGATCAGGTCAAGCCGCATGAAGGTCTGTGCCAGCGTTGGACTGCCCAGCAGCCACAGATTCTTGCCGGGTTGTGCTTTCAGTGCGGCGATCTCCGAGGCGATATCCGCGCCGATGACAACCGTACCCGCCCAATCGGCCGTCAGCGGTGAACGGGTGGCGACGATTTTGGCAGCGGTTTCCAGCCAGACGGCATGACGGCGGTCGATTGGGTCGCTCTCAGGATTGGACAGCACGGTCGGATAGTAGCCCGCCATCATCTCGTAGGTGACACGCCCGTAAACGGCGGCATCGGTGCTGGCGTGCAGGCTGTGTGCGTCTGCCGCCACTTCCTCGTTGTAGGTGATCCAATCCATCTCGCCGTTGGGTCCGGCAACCAGTCCGTCCAGTGAGACATGCATGAAAAAAACGAGCTTGCGCATGCGGGTTTACTCCATCTCTGCGTTTGTTGACGAAGTTCAGCATAGCGGAGGCGAGAGGCGGAGTCTTGAATAAAATGGACACTCAGGCGCTGTTTCGCACGATTTCGCCCGGTGTTTGCCCGATGAACCGCCGGAGCGAACGGGTCAGGTGCGGCTGATCGGCATAGCCGAGATCGTAGACGACATCGAGAATGGGAACGCCGCGCTTCAGTAACGCCATCGCGCGTACCGCGCGGTCGATCTGGGCAATTTGCTTCGGCGTTAATCCGGTGGACTGGAGGAATCGGCGGCGCACCGTGCGCATGGAGACTGTGGGCGGCTGATCGTGCAGGACAGCGGTCACCAGCGGATCACGCAGCAGGACTTCATGGCGAACCAGCCGAGCCACGAACAGCTCGACATCTTCAAAACGGGGAAATTCCCAGTTCATGCCATGCAGCCAAAAGGAGCCACGTGACGCTTCAGGCAGACTCACATCCGCGTCTAGATACGGATGAATCGGGATGACGGGTAAAAACGTCCCTGCCTTGAAGCGGATGACGCAGAACTCCGTATCGTCGGTTTCCAGCTTGGCTTTGGCGCGTGTGAGCGGTCCCTCGAACAACACGGTGACCTTGCCGCGCTTCCGCTGAAGCAGCAAGTTCCACTCAGCGGCGGCAGGGCAGATCGGCGTATACATGCCTTGTGTGTGACCGTGCCATATGCCGTGAATATAGGGCGAGTCGGAAGCACGCCCTTCAAAAAAGCTGTTCATGAGTGATCTATTCGTCTTCATCCCCGTCAAGCGCCGTCCACGGGCTCTCTTCACCGAGCAGTGCGTTTCCGCGACCCCGCAGCAATCGCGCGTGCACCTGATCCGCCATGAACGGATTGACACCGGTTTCTTCCGCAAACTCCCGTGCCATGTCCTTTTGATGCGGATGCCAGTGCTCTCGCTCACGAACGATCGGCGTTCTGCCGCTCAGGAAGTCGCGCAGCGCTTCGCTTTTCAGAATCTGCCACTCCGGTGATACGATGTCTTCGTCGGCGGTCTGCACCGACATCATCTCCAGAATGTCGCTGTCGTTGGCATAGGCATAATCCGGGTCTTCTTCGCGTTCGCTTTTCATAAACTGCGCAGTCACATCCGCGGAGATGATCGCATCGCCCTGCTCAACCCGGTGATCCAGATCAAGGATGTGCGCTGCCTGTGCCGAGTCGATGTCCGCTTGGTTCGCGGCGGAGGTCAGTTCAGGATAGAGCACCGCGAATACCCCCCACCCGAGCGGCTCGCCATCCGGTGCGGCAATTCGGGTAACATGCAGCCGCCAGCACTCGTCGTCAGGACGCTCAACATGGTCATGCAGCCGACTCCCCGACGAGTCATCACGGGCGGTGTAGGCATCCTCAATCCCCTCTTCAAACAAACCTTCGGGGGGAAGGATTACCTCCTCATCGTCTTCGATGCTGTATGCCCGGTCTTTGACGATATCGATCAAGGCGAGGAACAAGTCCAAGTTCTCGGCTTCGGCGTACTCGCGCGCTTCTTCCTCCAACTGCTCAAGATCGCGCTTGAATTCGGCAGCGTTTACGTACACGCCATACTGGATACTTTCCTCCCCATCTTCCCATCCGTCTTCACGCCAGATTTTGGTCAGCCGCCCAACCGTGTGCCCATATGCCTCCACCTTTTCACAGGTGAAACGGTATTCCAGCGCCGGTTCACCGTCCACCTCACCTGCATCCTGCACCACCCACGAGTCGCGCTTTGTGTCATAGGTAGCACGCCACAGCCGATTCTCTCGCATGGCAAATCCCTCCACACGTACTATACCCGGTAGCGTATCAGAATGCCTGTTCTGGTGTCAAGTAGGCTCAATGGGTGAAGGCTACTAAATGCGTTCAGCGCAGTTCAGCACGATTGAGTGCTTCGCGGCGTTCGCGCCAATCCGGCATGACCTTGTCGAGCAGGGCGTAATACGCGGCGCTGTGATTGAGTTCTTTCAGGTGACACAGTTCATGCACGATCACATAGTCGATCAAGTGCGGTGCGACGTGGATTAACCGTATATTGAGCAGAGTGCGTTTTTTCGGACTGCATGATCCCCATCGGGTTTTCATGTCACAGATCGTGAGCTGCTCCGGCGGCGTGATCCCGACCGCTTCGACACGGGGCAAACACTGCGCCAGACGTTCGGCAAAGACACGCTTCGCCTGACGGTGAAACCAGCGTGTGATCAATTCACCGCTATGCGCTTGATCCTCCGGATCGCGCACCTCAGCGAGTAGATAATGCCCGTCGAGCGTGACGCGTTCGACAGTACCCTCGATGACTTTCAGGCGAAGTTGGCGACCGAGATAGCGATACGCCTCCCCGCTGACGTGCTGGAGCGGCAGCGGCGACTCCGGTGCGTTTTGTGCGAACTCGCGTTGATGCTGCGTAATCCAGCGGGCACGCTTGAGCACCAGCGACGTGATCGCGTCTTCATCGCTGCCAAGCGGCGCATGAACGACGACGGTGCTATCCGGGTAAACGTGAATCCCTAATGTTTTGCGTTCGGTAAAAATGAGTTCAAAGTCGATCACCTGCGTGCCATACTGCACATGACGCGTACCGCCAAGCAGTTTCATGTTTCGCTGAGTTCCTGACTTTTCGCTGCCGTGATCACCGCGTCGATGAGGGTTTCGATCACCCCGGCAGGGAGCGCAATCCCATGTTTGCGGCAAAACTTGTAGAGCAGTACATCCAATGCATCGCGCATGTCATTGATCCGATCGGGGTTGAGCGCCCAATCGCGAATTTTCATGTCGTCGATGCGCTGCTTGCAGTCGAATGCCAGCATGGCAAGCGTTTCCGGCTGCACGGCTGCACTGTCCATGAGGGGAGTCAATGTTTCGCTCAGGATGCCGAAATAGGCGCGGGCATCGCGCAGAGAAGCGATCGATTTCGGAATGCTGTCGTCGTGTCCTTCACGAAAATCGCGCTCGGCATCCTGCATGTGCGTGAGCAGTTCGGTTTCGCTGATACGCCCTTCGCGGTAAAGGGCGATCGCTTCTTCGACCAACTGTGAGAATTTGCGGAAGTACGCCGGGTCTTCGCTCATGCGCTCGGTGGCGACCTTCTTGATGTGGTTGGCGATGCTTTCGGCGCGGGCGGCGGGCGTTTCGAGCTGGGCGACGGCGGCGGCGAAGGCGTTTTCATCGAAGATATTGACTTCAGGAGTTAGGACGGTGACGCGCTCTGCGCCGATGTGGTCATCAAGCAGCTTGCGAATCTGTGCCTCATATGTGCCGTAGTCAATGCGCTCGGCGTAGCGAAGCTGCGCGGACTGACGCAGCCCGTGAAAAAACACGAGATCGCGCTTGTAGGTGGCGATTTGCGATTCCGGGGTGGTTTCGTAGAAGACGACGGTGGCGAGCGCCGTGCGCAGTGCTGACGCAAACGTGCTGAGGGCTTCGTAGAACGACTCGCGGATGTTCTGCGGCTCCAAGTAGCGCTCCAACGCTTCCCGATCGGCTTTGTTGGGGACGGGATCGAAGATTGCCCACACCTGATGATGCAGCCCAGCAAGATCGGCGATCTCGGTGCTGACATCGGTGAACGCGCCTTCGAGGTCTTTCGGATCATAGCCCGCGAGCGCGTCGTACATCTGCATGGCGGCATCGAGTTCGCCCAACACGCCGCGATAATCGATGATAAACCCGTGTGCTTTGCCGGGATATAAGCGGTTCACACGGGCGATTGCCTGCAAAAGTCCATGCTCCTTGAGCGGCTTGTCGATATACAGCACGGTGTTACGCGGCTCATCGAAGCCGACGAGGAGCTTATCGACCACGATCAGGAGTTCGAAGCCGTCGGCATCGCCGAACGACTTGATGACCTCATCGAGATAATGTTTTTCGCCGCCGTATTGGCGCATGCGCTCCGTCCAGAATGCCTGCACCGCATTCGAGGCGGCAGCTTCGGCGCTGTCGTTGCCTTCGCGGGTATCCGGCGCGGAGATCACGACTTCACAGTTGATTCCTTCGTCGCGGAGCAGCGCCCGCATCCGGATCGCAGTGTCTTTGCTGCTGGTCGCCAACTGCGCCTTGAGTCCGGTTTTGCGGAAGTTCTTTTTGTAATGGGTGGCGATGTCATAAGCGACAACCTGCAAACGCGCCCGCACGCGATCAACTTCCTCATAGCGGCTCATTTTGCGCTTGAGATCGGCGCGCTGATCGTCGGTCAGGTCGGCGGTGCGGCGGTCGAACCATGTATCGAGCGCCGAGCGGTTGACCTCCAAATCGATCACGCGCCCCTCGTACAGGAGCGGCACGACCGCCTGATCTTCGACCGCTTCCCGCATCGAATAGCTGTGAATCAAGCCGCCGAATTTGTCCAGCGTTGATTTCTCCGCTTTGAGCAGCGGTGTGCCGGTGAAACCGATGTAACACCCATTGGGAAACACCGTCTTCATCGCCGCGTGGCTGAGTCCGAACTGGCTGCGGTGACTTTCATCGACCAGCACGAACACATCCGGGCTGGCATCGGTGAGCTTCGCCTTCCACGCGGCATCGAATTTGTCGATCACCGTCGTGATGATTTCGTTTTCCGGATTGCGGATCAAGTCGATCAGTTGCGCGCCGGAATTCGCTTTGTGCGGCTGTTTACCGCAGTGGTGAAACGTCCGCCAAATCTGCCGATCCAAGTCGATACGGTCAGTGACGATGATTACGCGGGGATTGCGGATCGACTTCATCAAGGTGAGCGCCTTCGCCAGCATCACCATCGTGAGCGATTTGCCGCTCCCGGTCGTGTGCCAGATCACGCCGCCGGAGCGTGACCCGCCCACGCCGAGATGCGCGACTTTATCGAGCGTGGCGCGGATGGCGTAAAACTGCTGGTGACGGGCGATCTTCTTCACGCCGCCGTCGTAGACGATGTATTGATACACGAGTTCGAGCAGGCGCTTGGGACGCAGCAGGGCATGAAGCAGCCGATCCTGTCCCGTCGCCAGCCGATCCCCTGCCGCATCGAGTTCATCGAAATAATGACGCACGCCGCCGGGATAGTCGCGCCAATCGTAGAGGGCAGATTTTTCGCCCGCGCTGAGCGGCTGATTGATCACGCGGTGAATCTCCGCCTCGTCGGGATTTTCTTCGCTCCATACCGACCAGTATTTCTCGGTGGCGGCGGTGGTGGCGTAGAGCGCGCCGTTGCCGCTCACGGCGATCAACATTTGAGCATAGGCGAACAGGTGCGGAATCTCCTCGTCAAGCTTCTGGTTGCGGAGCATCTGACTGGCAGCTTCGTACACCGAAGGCTTGCCGCCGCTCGTCTCTTTATCGGGGCGCTTGCATTCGATGACGACGAGCGGAATCCCGTTGACGAACAAGACAAGATCAGGGCGGCGCGATTTTTCGCCGCTGAGTGCCCGCCGCGTGACCGAAAATTCTTCGGTGACGTGATAGACATTGTTGGCGGGGGTCTGCCAATCGATGAACTTGAGCGAGTGGCTTTTGCGGTCGCCGTCGATCTCCTGCTCGAAGGATGCGCCAAGCGTGAGCAGTTCATACACCTTTTCGCTGGTGGGGATCAACCCGGTGGAGAGGTCAAGATCGGTGAGTTTGCGGACAGCGGCGGCGATATTCTTGTCACTGAAGGGGATCACGCGCCCGCGATGGGTGATCGTGTTGTGCTGGCGCAGCCATGCGGACAGGATATCGGTGAGGATGACGGCGCTGTGTGACCCGCCGCGCGCGTTGAGCGCTTGATCGGGCGTGAGGTACTGCCAGCCCATCGCCATGAGCAGACGAGCGGCGGGTATCTGCGAAACACGGTCTTCAAGGTAGGAGGGGATGGGAGTCATGGAAGTATCCTAGATACTTTGTTCGTTTGCTTGACATCAGAAACGGTTTTGAAGTCGCGCATTGCAGACATTTTCGGAATGTGATATGAAGAAAGCATCGCAAATGCAACAGGAGTTAATCCAAATGAATACTAAATGTTATATCGGACTTGCAGAAAGAAGACGCGGTATTGATGTCCGTATCAACCATATCGACCCCGATGCCGCTAGCACTCTTCTGGCTGAGAGCCTTTCTGAACTGGGGTACCACGCCACAGTTGGAGACTGGAAGACCGCTCTTCGGAATGTGCTTGATCTTTCGCACACACGAGCGCCTATTTTCAGAATCACGCTACTGGATGACGGCGAATTGGGTGAATGTGCGCTATTGCTGCGCCATTACATTATTCAGCGTTACCCCATTGACGTCACGGTAACTCTCCTCAAGCGTTCGTAGATGAGTAGTAACAGGTGGCGCGCATTTTGCCCCCCACCTTTCTCTTTTCCTCACTCTTGATTAATTTGTAACCTCACCGCTGTTGGTGAAAAATCAATGGTTACAGGTTGGTGATCTCCGGCACATGCTCATCTTCATAGCGTTCGATCAGCACGCCGATAATCTCCATGAGTGAAGCCAGCGGATGGCTCTCGTCCTCACCTACCTGATCGATGAGCTGATCCAGCACTTCGACAAGGCGCTCATATTCCGCCTCATTGTGAGGTACATACAGGATTTTCTGTACTGATGACCACCCCGCCTGTGCTTGGCGAACTGCCGCATCCATCGCCATGTGATTATTCCTTCCACTTACCTTCATCGTATTCGCTGTGAGTGAGCACGGCGCGAATATAGATTTTCTGTCGATTGTAATGGATCGCCGCAATCAGGCGTACCTTATTGCCGCCGATATTGAAGACGGTCAGCTTACCCACCTGATCCGCAGCCGGGAAGACCTTTCGAAGTTCAGCAAAATTCTGAAATGATTGATCCTTCACTCTTTTATACCACTGCTGCAAAGCAGATTTTGCATCGGGATGCAGCGCGGCAAAGTCATTGAGGCGTTTACGAGTAATGATGTGCATGGTTATTCACTGCCCTGCACCCGCACCGCCCCGGTGAGAAGCTTCTGCATCAGCCCGCGCTTTTGGGCTTGGAGATGTTCAGACTGACGATTGAGATACACTAATTGATCGTCTAATGCACTTAGCAAGTTTGCGATCTTCTCTTGTTCAATCGTTGTAGGAATTGAGACTTCAATTTTAAGCACTTCTCGTTTTGAAATGTTATATCGTGTCGAACCTTGAGCCAACTCTAGCATTGCATGTCTAAACTTCTGCGAACGAAACAGATATCTTGCGTAATGTGGCATAAGTGTCTCAAAATCATGCAATCGTAGCCCAAAACAGAAGCTGTTTAGATAGCATTCACCTAAATCGTCAAGCAACACAGAACTCATGCCGACTTCATCAGGCGTTTCAGAAGACACTGTAAACAAAATATCGCCCACATCAACTCTATTTTGCCGCTCATTATCACTTATGCTGACTCGTTCAAGCCATAAAGGATCAACAGCGGAATTCTCGAAAACATTCCGGTATGGGATATAGAATTCACCCTCTCCGAAATCCTCGCCAGATTTTCCAGAAAGCCCTGTATACGTTACCCCCAACTGTGAAAGCTGATAACTCATCCACTCCCCATCGAAACCGGGAAAGCGCACCTGTCCGGTGAGCAGCACATCCATGAGTGCCCGTTTGCGCTGCTGAAGCGCCTCGATCAAGCGGCGGGTGAGGGTGATCGCCGCGTCCCATGTGGAGAGGATCGCTGCGATTCTGCGCTGCTCAGGGAGGGGGGGGACGATTACACGTGCTTTTCTTAGGTTTTCCATACTTAGTGCAGGCTGAGAGGTGGATCCGGTCAGAGATTGAAGATCATATTGAAATGCCTGAGAACGCATTTGGTGCAGAAGAAAGTAGGGATCAATCAACTCAGCAAAAGCGGCTATTTTTGCTACATTAGGACCAAGATGATATTTGTTGTTCTCTTCAATGATTGTTGTTTTGCCAATGGTAGCCCCAACATACACAAGTACAATGTCTCCTGCCCTCAAACTAGACCGAGGTAGGCTTTCCGAAACATCTCTTGGTATTGTGTGAATGTCGCGTAAATCTAACCCCTGATTAGTGACATTGATGGCTCTAATCACAACACATTCTCCACCGATCGAATAATCGAAATGCGATGTGTATTCATAACCGGCAAGTTTTGTTACAAGGCTGATTTCACCAAGATTTTTCTCAACCCAATGGCTTTTCTTTGTGTTTATCATGTGATATTTCTATCTTCGTTACAGCCTAAGTTCCGTCTTGATCGTTTCTGTCAGCGCGGCTTCGAATGCCGCCATTCCCGGCGGGGTGTACTGGTAGATGATCACGCGCAGGTGTCGAATGTCTGCCGGAATGT
>JAPKMU010000118.1 GCA_026645745.1 Anaerolineae bacterium
CAAGCAGGAGAAAGAACGTATTCCAAATCGATTTCCAAAAAATAGGATCGACAGCGCCGACGATATACTGCTGCCCAAACAAGCCGAACTGAAACCATTCCTGCTGTCCGCTCGGCAGGACAGCGCCAGCACGCGCGAAACGCGGCTCGCACACGTAAGGGGCGCGCGTGATGGGGTCGGTTTGCCCTAAATAAGTGGACACCTGTGATTCGGGCACGCGCTCACGTCCGCAGCGGTATAAGGGTTCACCTGTCGCTTCATCAATATCGCGCGGGAGTCCATTCAGTGAGAGGGTAAACAGCGCCGCGTAATTTTGTGTTCCGACGAACTCCGCTTCGTTCGCCATATCCCACTCGGTGAAGCCGAGCACGAGCGATCCGATCAGCGGCACTGCGCCGAACACGAGAAAACCGAGGATCGGTGCGGCGACGAACAGATAGCCCCACAGCGCTTCGCTGCGTCCCAGCCGTCCGGTTTTAGTTTGGCGGGGCTGTGCCGCCATGATATTGCTCCTTGTGCTAATTTGGCGGTAACGATCTCCCCCTCCGCCCTAGAGTTAGGGCGGAGAGGTCAATGAGTTAAGCGATCAACCGTCTACGCTCGCCCAAGCTTCGTCGAGTCCGGCTTGGAATGCGTCCGCGCGATCCGCGAGTTCGTCTTCTGCCAGTGCAATACCGTCATTCACGACTGCGGGCCACACACCGTTCCACCAATTATCGTCAAACCACTGCCCATAGAGCGGCGTTTCTGTCCATGGACCGGGGCGCTCGCAGCGAGCGGCTTCGATAAAAACCTGCGCATTCGCGGGCGACTGATCTGGTTGGAGGAATACATCGGTTTCAGCAAGGTCACGTTGGTTCGGAATTTGGAAGCCAAGCGCCGCCTGTTCGGTCTGTCCTTCAGGACCAGCGAGATATTCAATGAAGCGATATGCCAGATCGAGGTTCGCTTCGCCTTGGCTCCCCGCCATGACCGCCAAGCCAACCGATCCGCTCCAACCGGAGAAAGCGCAGTCTTCTTCGCCCGGATACGCTGTGAGTTCGCCCGACGGTCCAACGAAGTTCGGGATCACATCCCAATTGAACGGCAGCACACTGCGGAAGTTTGTCGTCGCCCACCGTCCGGCAGTGGTCATCGCCACTCGCCCCTGCTCGAACAGCGCACCCCAACCAATCGAGGTCGCGGTCTCAGCCGTTGGGCGAATGTGATAGACATGGTCAAGGTCAGCAATCCACTGAATCGCGTCAAGTGTGTTTTGATCATCCGCCGCGACGAACATACGCCCATCTTCGCTGACGATGCGCCCACCGTTCCCGTAGACAATATTTTCGAAGAACACATCGCCTATACCCCACTGCACGATGTCATCGGGGTTGAATCCTTCATCGGCAGGGGTCAAACCCGCACTGTCAAATGTGAGCTGCGTACCGATTTCGACAACTTGATCCCATGTCAGCGGAACATTTGGATCGGGGAGGGCAACCCCGGCGGCTTCAAACAGTTCGGTATTGATGAACACTACCGTCGGACCGATGTCCTTAGGCAGCGCGTAGATTTCGCCTTCGCCGGGGGTGTTAGTTTCAGGATCAAACATATAACGCCCGATGGCGGATGCCCAAATATTGTCGAGATCGAATGTCTCGCTCTGCTCCACCTGTGCTTGCAGACTGACCAACTGACCCCGCGACACAAAGCTGTAGAAATTGCCATCCGGGATGTACGCGATGTCTGGCGGCGTTCCAGCGGCAACCCGGGTATTCAGTGCGGTAACGTAATCGCCGGGGATATGTTCGTAAATGATTTGAACATCACTGTTGTTGGCGTTAAATGTCTCTGTAAGCTGCGCGAAAACTTCAATTTCTTCGGGTCCACCCCAGCCCACAAAAGTAAGGGTGACCGGTTCCTGCGCACGAACGCCGATCAGCGAAATCGCGGCGACCAATAGGACGAGAAACAGCGTACTCACACGTTTCATCGGTACAACTCCCTTTCACTTTTTGCAAAACGTCCAGTCATTTCGCAGGGGCATTCATGCCTCTGTTCCAGACCCATATCAAATGGCGCGCTGCAAGGGATGCGTAAATTGGGAGCGGCTATGCAGGGGAGCGGCGGGATTTCTCTCGAAAACGCAGCCTAAGCAGAAGATCCTGTGGGTAATTGCCGAACTTTGCCCCGAATATGTTGATACCACCGGGCACGCCGACATTCTTTACGCCTATTTTGAGTGAGATATACGGGTGATCGCTGACTTTGAGATCGTTCACCGTGACATTCGAGAGCGGTACACCATCGATAATCGTGCCGCTTTCGGAAATACGCCAAATCTTGAGCAGACCGTACTGCGTATTCCATTCATCCCACCATACCGGGGTGAGAACACCCCGCTGCCCCCCAAAATCGCCGGGGGAACGCCATGTGCCGATCTCGACATCGTTCACCCATAAGGTGATATCCGAGGGCCAATCCGGGTTATGGTGTGGGGCTTCGGAGCAGACTTCGGCGCTGAACTGCAAGCTTTCCAATTCCATGTGCGAATAGCCCCGGTTGGGAAACCGGTATTCGACATAACCGTGCCGAAACCACAAAAGCTGCGTGTAAATGCGTTCCGGGTGGTAAAAGCTGGTCGGGTCGTCCAATTCACCGATAATGCCGTACTCGCCCACCAAGCCGCAGGTAGGCGCGACTTGACAATCCACATACGCGCCAACAGGCATCGGAATATCGATGATATTTTCGCTGTCGTCTGTTTGCGGTGCGGGAAGCTGGATTACGATCTGATCATAAACACGCGAACAGACCTTCTGTAAGCCCCGGTTGGCGGGTTTTAGCTCAGTACGCACCAATCCCGCTTCTTCCAGTATCGTAATGTGCATCGTAGCGGTGGAGGCAGGAATATCCATCGCTTTGGCGATCTCATTGATGCTGCTAATGCGGCTGCTGAGATAACGAAGAATCGCGATTCGCTTATCCGATGCAAGCGCCTTCAGGATTTGTTCAACCTGAGCATCTGCGTTATGGGTATCCAGCGTCAGCACGCGCACCTGACGGGTAACAGGCGGTAAAGATTTCTGAGTCATACCAGCAATCAAGTTTCAATGACGGATAAAAATCTACTTCGCTTTAGAAAAACATGATAAGATGAATGACACTTGGTGTCAACCTATTTTGAAAAGGACTTATGCAAAATGACCGAACAACGCCCCCTTCACCCACGACCTCAGATGACTCGTGAGCGATGGATCGATATGAATGGGCAGTGGGGGTTTTGTTTTGATGACGAGAATCGCGGTCTAAAAGAATTATGGCAAACACGCATTGATGTTTTTGAAACAGAAATTACTGTGCCATTCCCGCCCGAATCGCGCGCTAGCGGCATTGGAGATACGGGATTCCATCCAATCGTATGGTATCGGCGTGCATTTACACTTGATCCAGCAATTCGTGAAGGACGAATACTGCTGCATTTCGGCGCTGTCGATTACCGGGCGCAGGTGTGGGTGAATGGTCAGCTTGTCGCCGCGCACGAAGGGGGGCACACACCGTTTTGCGCCGACATCACAACCGCGCTGCATGCAGGTGATGAAGAACAGGTGATCGTAGTGCGCGCCGAAGACAGCCCAACTGATTTGTCGCAGCCAAGGGGTAAACAGTTTTGGGAAGAAAAAGCGCGCGATATTTGGTACACACGCACGACGGGCATTTGGCAGCCTGTATGGATCGAACCCGTACCGGACACTTATATCAACCGCGTCCGCTGGACACCGCTCTTAGAGCGTGGTCAGGTGGGCGTGCATATTCGCCTCAATCAGAAGCCGCGCGCAGGGATGCGCATTCATGTACGGTTGAGTCTGCACGGCGTGACCATCGTTGACGATACCTACGCGCTCAATCCGGGGCGCATGGAACTTCAGCGGAATGTCAGCCTAGAAGCGACGCAGCAGATGAACTGGCGCAAAGTCATCTGGTCACCGGACTACCCCAATCTTGTTGACGCAGTGGTGACACTGTACGAGGGCGATCAGGCGATTGACGAGATCAACAGTTATCTCGGATTGCGGACGGTCGGCATCGAAGGCGGATTCTTCATGCTCAATGGATCACCAACGTATCTACGCCTCGTCCTCGAACAAGGCTATTGGGACGATACGAACCTCACCCCGCCGTCGCCGGATGCGCTGTATGAAGAAGTCAAACTGATCAAGGCGCTTGGTTTCAATGGGGTGCGCATCCATCAAAAGGTAGAAAACCCGCAGTTTCTCTATTGGTGTGATCGCTTAGGGGTGATGGTGTGGGGTGAGATGGCAAGCGCGTTCAGCTTTAGCACCGAGGCGATTCAGCGATTCACCCGCGAATGGATCGAGGTGCTGGAGCGCGATTACAACCACCCATCGATCATTTGTTGGGTTCCTTTTAACGAAAGTTGGGGCGTGCCGAACTTGGCGACCGATCCGGCACAGCGTCATTATGTGCGCGCGCTGTATCACCTGACGCACGCACTGGACAGCACACGTCCGGTGATCGGGAATGACGGTTGGGAACACACCGTCACCGATGTGCTGGGTATTCACGACTACGCCATTGAGGCAGAGTCCCTACGCGAACGCTACGGCACGCAGGAAGCCGTAGCGCAAACGCTCGCGGCACGCCGACCCCAGTTCCGTGCGATTATCCTCAGTGAAGAAGCGGCAAAAGGTGCGCCAATCATGCTGACGGAATGCGGCGGGCTGGCGTATCAACCCGACCCCGGCAAACCTTGGTTCGGCTATGGAATCGTAAGAGACAGCGGCGAACTACTGGAACTATACGAGGCAATGATCAACGCGATTTTAGCAAGCCCAGTATTGGCAGGCTTCTGTTACACACAGCTCACGGACGTTATGCAGGAAGCAAATGGGCTGCTTACTGCGGATCGTGTACCCAAGGTAAGCCTAGAGCGCCTGTATGAGATCAATCGCCGTGCCTCAAAAGCGCTTCCCGGTGAGGTTTTGACGCATATTCATCAAGCGGCAGATGCGATCACATTCGGAGATGGGCGGCAGTAGCAGTATATCATGTGATTTTTTGCACAATATTGACAAATGATTCAGACAGCGTTATCGTACTAATGCGCATTAGTAATGCGCAAAAGTGCCGATGACTTGTTGAATCATAAACTTTTATGAAACCGCGTCGACCTACCAGTAAACAAGTTGCCCAACGCGCTGGCGTTTCGCAGACGACCGTTTCGTTTGTGCTCAACAACGTCGTCGATGCCAACATTAGCGAAGAAACAAAAGAACGCGTTCTCACTGCCGCGCGCGAACTGAACTACATCCCCGATGTTGCTGCCCGTACCCTAGCACGTGGGCGCAGTGATACGATTGCTCTCGTGCTGGCGCAGCCCCATCGTCAAGTGTTCATTGATGAATATATTCCCCGCGTGCTGACGGGAATGAGCGAAGTCACGCGCGAACACGGTTTTCGAATTCTGGTTGAACAAGTTCACGGCAAATCTCCCGCAAACGTATACCGTCGTCTGCTGCAAAGCAAAGAAGCAGCGGGCGTAATCATCAACTTCAGTACGTCGAGTGAGCAGGAAATTGACCATATCATCGCCTGCACCAATGATGGTATGCCGATTGTTACCCTCTCGCACCTGCACCCGGATGTGCATTCGGTCGAAACAGATAAATTCAGTGGTGTAAAAACAATTGTCCAGCACTTGATCGATCTCGGTCACCGCCGGATCGCGTGCATTCCGTATGAGAACCCCGATCACGGCGATCATATCAAAACACGGCTGCGCATCTTTCATGAGGTAATGGCGCGGAACAACCTCACCGTTGATCCCGCGCTCGTGGTTGTGGGCGAATATGACCCGGATACAGGATACACGGCGATGCAGCGCATCTTAGAACAGCCGCTCCTACCCGATGCCGTGTATGCGATGAATGATTTGATGGCTTTCGGCGCAGTCCGCGCGATCCGCGAACGTGGGCTGCGGATTCCACAAGACATTGCCATTGTCGGGTTTGATGATGTGCGTCTTGCCGCGTTTTGTGATCCGCCGCTGACGACCGTGCACGAACCTGACGAAGAACACGGACGCCAAGCTGCCGATATGCTGATCCGTCTGTTAAGCGGCAAGGCTGTCGAAAACAAACATATCACGCTGCAAACCCATTTGATCGTACGCGATTCATGTGGAGCTTCGTTAAGGAAATAGTCAGTTTTTTGGAGGTTATTTCGTGGCTGTAACGAGTGTTTCTTCGCGTTCCGAAGCACCACCCCCGCCGGGATTTTTCTCACGTCTAGGGAACAATCAGGCGCTGCTTGGGATTCTGTTCATCTTGCCGAGCTTGATCGGCTTCACGGTCTTTTTTGCAGCTCCCGCAGTCCGCAGCGTCTTCATCAGCTTTCAGGAATGGAATCTGCTCACCGATGCGGAATATGTTGGGTTGGAAAACTACCAAAACATCCTTGAACTCTCGTTCAACCCACTTGAATCGGCGGCGCAGGACAGCGATGATGTTCTGCCTGATGACTTTGATGAACTTGCCCGCGTCCAAGTTGGCGGCGGCGGTTTCGTCATCGGCGCGCGTGATCCACGTTTTTACCGTTCGCTCGGCGTGACGATCACCTATGTGCTGTTCAATATCCCCCTCCAAACAGTTCTCGCGCTCGGCATCGCCATCTTAATGGAGAAAGCCGCAAACTCGCCCCTTCTGCGCGGGATCATGATCCTCCCTTGGTTGATGCCAAACGTGATCGTCGCCATGTTGTTTATATGGCTGCTCGATCCGACTCTCGGCGTGATCAACATTTTCTTGCAGCAAACTGGTGTCGGGCAGCAGGGCTTCTTCGGCAGCCCGGATCAAGCGATTGCGTCGGTCGCCGGGGTGAACATCTGGCGGCATATGGGCTACACCGCGATCCTGATCTTCGCCGGACTCAAAACCATTCCGAAATCGCTGTATGAAGCCTCGCGCGTGGACGGAGCGAACGGCTTGGTACAGTTCTTGCGGATCACCCTACCCTTGCTGCGCCCGGTGTTGGTATTCGTCTTAGTCACATCGGTGATCGGTTCCTTCCAGATTTTCGACACGATTGCCGTTGCCACCGAAGGCGGTCCGGCTGGTGCTACACGTACCATCATCTACTACATCTATGAGCAGGTGTTTGAGCGCCGCATCAACATGGGTGTCGCCACAGCCGCGTCGGTTGTCCTATTCCTGATCTTGGTATCGGTGACGCTGATCCAGATTCGCACCTTCCAAGGCAACACGTCCGAACTCGCGGATTACAGCTAAAGGAGCGCGCATCATGACAGCGATTTCTCAGACCAAAGTTCAGGAACGCCAAGCGGCTGCCGCGCGCCGGTTCAATTTCGGCAGCGCCATCACATGGTTCTTCATCGGCTTGTTGATCTTCATCACGATCTTCCCCTTCTATTGGGTGGTTCGTACCGCACTCAACGATCCGACAGCGTTATTTACGCATGCCAGCGAACTGCTGCCTTATAACCCAACCACGATCAATTTTGAGCGCGTGCTCGGTCTGGTTGATCCCGCCCCGCTGATCGCGGCAGGAGCGACGAATATCTCACCCGGTACGATCAACTTCTGGGTGTTTCTGCGCAATTCGTTCATGTTCGCGGGTGTGATCACAATCGGTCAAACGCTGTTCAGTTCGATGGCGGCGTACGCTTTTGCGCGCTTCAAGTTCCCGTTCCGCGATGTGATCTTCTTCATCTATCTGACAGGCTTGATGATCCCCGGCATCGTTTTGTTCATCCCCAATTACGTGTTCATCCGTCAGATCGGCTGGATCGGAACGTTTCAAGGGATGGTCGCGCCGTTCATTTTGATGACTCCGTTCGCGGTGTTCTTCATGCGTCAATTCTTCTTGAGCTTGAACAAAGACTTAGAAGAAGCGGCGCTCCTTGACGGCTCAACTCACTTCGGGGTGTTCTGGCGGATTTCACTGCCGCTGATGCGCGGTCCGCTGATGACGCTGGCGCTGCTCACGTTTATCGGCTCATGGAATGAATACCTGTGGCCCTTCTTGGTAGGGCGCGATGAAAATCTGCGCGTGCTGACCGTCGCGCTCAACATTTTCAAATCGCAGACGCCTCAGGGAATGCCTGACTGGACAGGCTTGATGGCAGGAACGGTCATCAGCATCGTGCCGACAATCATCTTGTTCGTCTTTTTCGGTCGCCGGGTCGTGGATTCGATCCAGTTCTCCGGCTTCAAATAACCTTGGTGTTTCACGGGCGGCAGTGGGGCTGCCGCCCGTTCACACAACGCAAAGAACTATACGCTTAGGAGATTTTGCAATGAAACGTCGCTCTTCGCTACTCGTTATTCTCGTCGTCGCCCTGCTGCTGATCGTCACCAGCGTCAGCGCGCAGGATGCGGTCACCATTCGTTATCAACTGTGGGATGGCAACCAGCTTCCCGCCTATCAGCAGTGCGCCGATGCGTTCACCGCCGCCAATCCGGGCATCACCGTTCAGGTTGAACAATTGGGTTGGGATGACTATTGGACAGGCATCACCACCGGTTTCATCAGCGGTGAAGCGCCGGACGTGTTCACCAACCACCTCGCCAAGTATCCCGAATTTGTGGCGCTGGAGCAGTTGGTCGATATTCAGCCGCTCGTTGAGCGTGACGGCGTTGCGACCGACATCTATTACCCCGGTCTCGCTGACCTGTGGACACGTGATGGCGCGCGCTACGGTCTTCCGAAAGACTGGGACACCATCGCCGTGATTTACAATGTCGCGCTGCTTGAAGCAGCAGGCGTTGATCCGGCAGTCATGGATACATGGACGTGGAATCTTGAAGACGGCGGCGAATTCCAGCAGGTGATCGCCCAGTTGACGATTGACAGCAACGGCAATAACGGACTCAGCCCGGACTTTGACCCGACGAACGTCGCGCAGTACGGTTTCGTACCGGATGGCATGGGCGGCGCTTATGGTCAGACGCAGTGGAGCCCCTTCGCGGTCAGCACCGGCTGGACGTTCAACAACGGCGTGTGGGGTGATGAGTATTATTACGATGATCCTCGCTTCATCCAGACAATTCAGTGGTGGGCAGACCTGAACCTCGTTCACGGCTTCGCCCCGTCGTTTGAAGAAGTCAGCAGCCTCGGCGCATCGACGATGTTCCAAGCGGGCAACATCGCCATGACGATGAACGGCTCGTGGATGATCGGTTCGTTCCTTGGCAGCGAATTCGAAGTCGGTTTCGGTCGTCTCCCGGCGGGTCCCGAAGGTCGCAAGAGCATGTTCAATGGTCTCGCGGACTCGATTTGGGTGGGTACGCAGCACCTCGAAGAATCATGGGCATGGGTGAAGTTCCTTGCCTCGCTCGAATGCCAGAGCATCGTCGGTCAGTCGGGCGTCGTTTTCCCGGCGATCCCCGAAGCTGCCACAATGTCGCTCGACATGCGCGCTGAAGCCGGTGTGGACGTGAGCGCCTTTGTTGAACAGGCGAACGAAGAAGGCGGGACATTCCTGTTCCCGATCGCCGATTATGCGGGTGAAATCAGCACGATCATGACCGAAGCGATGGACGCAGTTTCGCTCGGAACAGCACGCGCTGAAGACGTGTTCCCCGACGCCAACGACGAAATCAACGATCTGTTCTAGTTCTAGCACAACCTTCCCCCCGCCTGATGTTCAAGCGGGGGGAAGGTTCAACCACACCATCGAGTTGGGTTGTTCACAAGCGCGTTTGTCCTCATCATGAAACCTGTGCTAACGGCTTCGCCCCTCCTTTTGATCGTTATTTGCATCTTCGTCCTCGTCACGAACACGGCACAGGCTCAGACGTGCGATGGCAGTTTCATTGCACACGATCTCGCACACGTCACCCAATCGCGGGGGCGGGTTGTGCGCTTCTATGAAAGCAACGGTTCAGGGGTCGCCCTCAATGACCTCAATGGCGACGGGCTCCTCGATATTGTGCTGGGCAATCTGGATGGCGCAAACCGCATCTTGTGGAATCTTGGCGGGTTAGAATTCCGCGTCGAAGACTTCCCCCGCCCCACCGGACGCACCCACGCAGTACAGACCGTCGATGTGGATGCAGATGGTTGGATTGACATCATCTTCACCAGTCAGATCGGGTCACCCCAATTTTGGCGGAACAATCACGATGAGACGTTCACCTTAATCGCGCTTGATCGGGTGCTTCGTCCCGCGTATACGCTCGCATGGGCAGACCCCGATCACGATGGCGATCTCGATATCATCACCGCGTCGTATGATGCTGAACTGCTCCAACTTTTGCGCGACAGCTTCTTGAACAGCGGCGGCGCGGGTGTGATCTACTATGAAAACACGGGCGATGGTTACGCGCCCACCCGACTTGGGGATGATGCGCAAGCGCTCACCCTCTGGGTATCTGATCTCAATGGGGATGGCGCGACCGATCTGATCGTCGGGAATGATTTCAGCCTTCCCGATCAAAGCTGGTCATACGTTGATGGCGCATGGCATCCCGCCGCACTCTTTGAGACAATGACGTTCAGCACGATGAGCTTTGATGCGGGCGATATCAACAACGACGGCGCATTTGAGTTCTTCGCCGCCGATATGTACCCCGCCGAAGACACACCTGAAGTCATCGACGCATGGCAGTACGTCCTCGCCGATCTCGACTCCAGTCCACGCCTGCCGGATGATCGACAAATCAGCCAAAATATGCTGTTTATCCCCCGTGACGACGGTACGTTGATCGATTACGCTGAGGCGTTTGGCGTCGCCGCGACAGGCTGGACGTGGTCAAGCAAATTTGGCGACTTGGATCAGGATGGATTTCTCGATCTGTACGCCGTCAACGGGATGGCGTCGGTCGAATTGTTCGGGCATCTGCCAAACGATGAGTTGCTTGAGTCCAATTTGGTCTTTCGAGGCAGTGGCGATCACTTTACGCCCACGCCAGAATGGGGACTCGGCAGTTTGAGCGGCGGTCGCGGCATGAGCATGGGCGATCTCGATAACGATGGCGATCTCGATATCGTGATCAATAACTTGAATGCTCCCGCGCAGTTATACGAAAATCAGCTTTGCAGCGGTGCAAGCCTCCAAGTGGAACTGCGTTGGCAAAACTCTCCGAATCCGTTCGGGATCGGCGCGCGGCTTGTGCTGCATACCACATCCGGCATATTTACCCGCGAGATGCAAGCGGCAAGCGGCTATCTCTCCGGTAATCCGGCACGCATACACTTTGGTTTTCCTGCTGGCACACGGTTAGAGCGGCTTGAAGTCTATTGGACAGACGGCACTGTATCCGAAGTAAGCCAGTTTGACGCATCACCCTTTTTACTCGTCAGTCGTTGAGCCATGAAAGGCACACCGAAATCATGCCCAAGATCACGTTTATTGGCGCGGGCAGCACCGTTTTCGCCAAAAACCTATTGGGGGATATTCTCGGCTTCCCTGAACTTGCCGGGTCGGAAATCGCGCTGTTTGATATTGATGAAACACGCCTCAAGACATCCGAAGTCGTCGCACATCGCGTTGCGGAGGCGCTCGGCGCAAAACCGACGATCACCGCGACCACTGACCGTCGCGCGGCGCTCGATGGCGCAGACTATGCCATCGCCATGATTCAGGTGGCGGGCTACAAACCCGGCACGGTCACCGATTTTGAAATTCCGAAGAAGTACGGGCTGCGCCAGACCATCGCGGACACGCTCGGCATCGGCGGGATCATGCGCGGCTTGCGAACGATCCCCGTGCTGCTCGATATGTGCCGTGATATGGAAGAACTCTGCCCGGATGTGACGTTCCTACAATATGTCAACCCGATGGCGATGAACTGCTGGGCGATCAACCGCGCCAGCACGATCAAGACGGTTGGTTTGTGCCACAGCGTCCCACACACAGCAGGGGAACTCGCGTTCGATATTGGTGTTCCGCTCGACGAGATCAACTACGTCGTTGCGGGCATCAATCATATGGCGTTCTATCTCAAGTTTGAGCGTAACGGTGAAGACCTGTATCCGCGCATCCGTCAAGTGATCGAAGAAAACCGCGTGCCGGATTACAACCGCGTCCGCTACGAGATGTTCAAGCGGCTTGGCTACTTCGTCACCGAAAGCAGCGAGCACTTCAGCGAATACGTTCCTTGGTTCATCAAGCGTGACCGCCCGGACATGATTGAGCAGTTCAATATTCCGCTTGATGAGTACATCCGCCGTTGTGAAGTTCAAATCGCTGATTGGGAAAAGCAGCGGGTCGCGCTCGAAGGCGGCGCACCGCTCGAAGTTCACCGCAGTGTCGAATACGGATCGGGGATCATTCACAGCATTGAGACGGGAACGCCGCGTGTAATTTATGGAAATGTCGCCAACAATGGGTTGATCGATAACCTGCCCGATGGATGCTGCGTCGAAGTGCCTGTCGTGGTTGACAAAAACGGACTTCAGCCGACAAAAATCGGCGCGCTTCCGCCGCATCTTGCCGCGCTGATGCAGACCAATATTAATGTACAGTCACTCACGGTCGAAGCCGCGCTCACAGGCAAACGCGAACATATCTATCATGCCGCCATGCTTGACCCGCACACAGCAGCAGAGCTTTCGCTCGACCAAATCTGGTCGATGGTCGATGATTTGATCGCTGCACACGGCGATTGGATGCCGCAGTATCACTAACCCGTTACCCCTCAGAGCTGTCTAGCAGCTCTGAGGGGTAAGCGGTTATGGTTTTTCAAATCATTTGTACGCCGTCAATCACCGGCTGGGGCGGCGGCTCGTTTTCGTCCCAACCGAATATTGCCCCGGTAGCTTGTCAAGAACCGCTGCAGCGCGATGAAGAAGAACAACAGCATACCAACGGCGATCTTCGTCCACCAACTGTTGAGTGTGCCATCAAACGTAATATACGTCTGAATTACCCCTTGGATGGCGACGCCAATCAGCGTTCCAGCAACATAGCCCACCCCACCCGTCAGCAGCGTTCCGCCAATGACCACCGCCGCAATCGCATCCAATTCCAACCCAATCGCCGCACGTGGGTAACCTGAGCGTGTGTAGAGCGTGTAGACGATCCCAGCCACCGTTGCCAGTAAGCTGCTCAAGGTGTAGACAAGGATGGTTGTGCGAGCGACCGGCACACCAAGCAGCAGTGCGGCGGTTGGGTTACCACCCAGCGCGTAAACATTCCGCCCAAAACGGGTGAAGTGCGCGATGATGATTCCCCCAATGAGCACGACCAAGAACATCACCGCGATGACACTCAAGCGTCCGCGATCAGGGAAGACATAATACACACTGGATACATCGGCAAAAAACGGGTGCTCAATCGGAATTGATTCTTGTGAGAGGACGAACGCTCCGCCTCGCGCTAAAAACATTCCCGCCAGCGTCACGATGAACGCCGGAATTTTGAAATAGTGGATCACCGCTCCCATTGATGCGCCAAATGCCGCACCGATTAAGAGACTCAATGCAAAGGCAGCAAGCGGGTGCATGCCAAGCTCGCCAATTGCTAAAGCACAGAATACCCCGGTGAAGGCGACCACTGACCCAACCGAAAGATCGATGCCGCCGGAGATAATGACGAACGTCATGCCGACTGCCGCGATCCCCAAGAAAGATTTATCCGTCAGGAGATTGGCGATCACCCGTGTTGTTCCAAAAGCCGGAAAACGCTGCCAGCCGATCAAATAGAGTGCCGCGAACACCACAAAGGTGGCAATCAGTGGGAAAACACGTGATCTCATGATGCCTTCCTCAAACGCATGTACAGGCGGGTGAACGGGCGACGGAACTCGTCGGATTGAAGGAAAAGAATAGCAAGGATGACCAGAGCCTGAACAATCAAATTGAACGTC